>CBFHUI010000041.1:0-22417 GCA_965658725.1 Alphaproteobacteria bacterium
AACCTCGCCCCCTTCCTCGACATTCCACCCACCGGCGGGCTGGCGCACATGCGCTATCACGAGTACTTTCACGTCCGCGAGGGCAAGATCGTCGAAGTGCAACTGATCTGGGACGTGCCAGAGTTGATGATGCAAGCAGGAGCATGGCCGCTGGCCCCGCAACTCGGGGCTTTTCTTTGCACACCGGGACCGCTGAGCGGCGACGGGCTGAGTGTCACGGGCGAAGGACAGGCCGCAATAGACCACGTGGTCAGCATGGAAACCGACCTGTGCCGACACCCGGACAACCCCGACCCCAAGATTATGAAGCTGGAGAAGTACTGGCACCCCCGGATGAACTGGTACGGTCCAGCAGGGATCGGCACCGGGCGCGGGATCGCCGGGTTCCGCCACTGGCACCAGATCCCCTTCCTGCGCGGCATGCCCAACCGTAAAGTTGACCCGGCGGGCGACCGTGAAGCCGCTGAAGAGATGTACGACCTGCACTCCCATTATATCGCGCAGGGCGATTTCGTCTGTGAGACCGGGTGGCCCAACATGCGCCTGACAATCTCCCACGACGGCTGGCTAGGAATCGCGCCCTCGGGGCAGAAGATCGAGATGCGCAGCCTTGATTTCTGGCGACTAGAAGGCGGATTGATCCGGGAGAACTGGGTGCTGATCGACATGCTCGATGTCTACCGACAGGTGGGCGTTGACGTGCTCGGGCGTATGGCGGAATTCAATAAGGCCAGAAACCTTGGCCCCGTTGGCCTGAGCGACGGGATGGAAATCGTAGAACGGCGCACCTGAGCACCGCAGCGGTTACCTCTGCCCGGTCTATCCTGTGGCAGGCCACAATCCGATTTGCATACGCATTCAAAAACCTGTTGCCAAAGCGCCAAAACCCCGCTTAGGGTCGGGGCAGGAACGAAAGCTCTAAAGGCGATAAAATCAAGATGGCGGAAATCCAACTTCGCAACCTCAGCAAACGCTGGGGCAGTTTTGTCGGTGTGGAAAATTTTGATCTGACGATCTCGGATCGCGAGTTCTTGGTCCTGCTCGGTCCTTCGGGGTGCGGCAAGACCACGACCATGCGGATGATCGCAGGTTTGGAAACGCCGAGCGACGGTGAAATTTTCGTGGATGGGAGCCGGGTCAACGACCTCGAGCCCAAGGACCGCGATGTCGCCATGGTGTTCCAGAACTACGGCCTCTACCCGACCATGACCGTGCGGGAGAACATCCGCTTCCCGCTGAAAGTGCGGGGCGTGCCGCGGGATCAGCACGACGCCATGGTCGCCCGTGCGGCGGAAATGGTGGAACTCGGTGACCTGCTCGATCGCCTGCCCAAGGAGCTCTCCGGTGGCCAGCGTCAGCGCGTGGCACTGGCCCGCGCGATTGTGCGTCAGCCCACGGTGTTCCTGATGGACGAGCCGCTGTCTAACCTCGACGCCAAGCTGCGGGTTTCAACCCGCGCGCAGATCAAGAACCTGCAGCACGAGCTTGCCGTCACGACCATCTACGTCACTCACGACCAGATCGAAGCCATGACGCTGGCCGATCGCGTGGTGGTCATGAACAAGGGTGAGATCCAGCAGATCGGCACCCCAACGGAAATCTACGACTTCCCGGCCAACACCTTCGTCGCCGGTTTCATTGGTTCGCCTGCGATGAACCTCGTCAACGGAACGATAAGCGGCGGCACCTTCACGGGGCCAAACATGACGGTTAGCGGTCTGGATGCGACCGATGGCCCTGTCACGCTGGGCTTCCGTGCGGAGGACATCGAGGTCGTGAAAACCGGCGGTGACGCGACTTCTACCGTCTATTCGATGGAGCTTCTGGGCGACGCGACGCAAGTCTCGATCCGGGCCGACGGCGCGGTGCTCAGCGGTAAGGCTCCCAAGGACTTTAGGGCCGAGATCGGCGAGCCGATTGGTTTCAAGATCACGGCCGACATCTGCCACCTGTTCGACGCCACTACAGGGGCGCGAATGTAAGGGACGACTTTTCCTGCCCGGCGCGCCCTGCCCCGATCCAAACCCATTCTAACCGGGATAGGAGCAAGCGCAGCGACAGGCAGATCACAGCATTCAGGCCGGCTTAGGGGGCGGACTGGATAGGGCGTTGGAAGCAGCGTGTGCGGCAGGGTCGGACGCGCGGCGGAGACGCACTTAACAATTGGGAGATTGAAGATGAAAAAGATCCGTATTGCCCTTGTGGCAACCTCCACCGCGCTGTTCAGCGCATCCTATGCAAGTGCTTGTGCCGTTGATGGTACAGGCCTATCCATTCTGTCCGCAGCGTTCCCAGCGGTCGAAGCTCTGCAGGACGAAGCCGCCGCGTGTGGTGCTGCTACCGAGCGCGATCAGGAGCACAAGGACAAGATCAACGCCGCTCTGGCCGCAAACCCAGCGGCGTATAACGCTGTTCTCGGTGCAAACAGCACCTTTACGGCGGCAAACTCCGAAGGTCTGGTTGCGACGATCACGAACGTCCCAGGCGTTGCCGAGCTGCCGACTTCGATGAAGGTTGAGCAGGACGGCGAAGTCGTTGCAATCGCAGTGGGCGCAAACGCGCAGCACTTGATGGTTCGCGCTGACGTTCTCGAAGCGACCGGCATGGACATGCCAACCAGCTACGAAGAAGTTCTCATGCTCGCTGACGCAGCGAAAGCTGCTGGCCTGATGGAATACCCGCTGACCGGCACCTACGCTGCAGGCTGGAACCTGGGCGAAGAGTTCGTGAACATGTGGCAGGCCACCGGCGAACCGATGTTTGTCAACGGCACCGAGGCTAACATCCAGAACGAAGCAGGTATTGCGACGCTCAACATGATGAAAGAGCTGACCTCGCGCATGAACCCTGACTTCCTGACTTTCAACTCGGACGCTGTACAGGCTCAGTTCGAGCAAGGCACTGCAGGCATTGCAAACCTCTGGGGCACGCGCGCTCAGAAGGTGATCGACGGCGGTGCTGCACTGGGTGTTGATGTTATCATGGGCTCTGCACCAACGCTGGGCGGCGGCTCCACGCCTGCTTCGACCCTGTGGTGGGACGGCTACTTCTTCGCGGCTAACCAGTCTGAAGAAGACCTCGCACGTGCTGTGGCTCTGGCCATCGACTCCGCAGACGCCGACATGCTCGCCAAGGGCGATAACATGTCTCTGTTCGTGTGGATGATGGACAGCTACGAGGCGACCCCAGCAGCAGCAGGCGTCTTCGCCACCGCTGGTAACGGTGTCCCTGCTTACCCGATGTACTCGCACATGGGTAAGATGCACACCGCACTGGGTGCTGAACTGCCTGAGGTCCTCAGCGGTCAGGAAAGCGCTGAACAGGCGCTCGCAGACGTCGTTGCTGCTTACAACGCCGCTCTGGCGGAATAAGCAGCAGCAGCTTCGGCTCTGATTACGAGCAGGGGGCGCTCCGGCGTCCCCCGCTTTCTATCCGTCTAACCAACCGCTCTAGGTATTCACCCACCCTCATCTGGCTGGTGGCGAACCGTGCCGCCGTCCTTTTTCATGCTGCCAGATGAGCCGGGACTTTCAACCATGCCCCATCGCGCCTTTTTCGCCTTTCTCATGCCCAGCCTGCTGGCCATGGTGCTGTTTATCCTGCTGCCGCTGATCAGCGTGACCTACCAGTCGCTGTACTCGCCGCCGCGGGATCTGGAGGTGTTATCGGAGATCTGCTCCACCAACTTCCTCACCGGCGTGCGCAGCTGTGAGCAGACCGTGACGATAGAAAAAGTCGAAGGCCCAAACATTTTCCGGGGCTTGGACTTTTTCTGTGGACGCTCCGTGCTGGCTTGCAACGAGTTGGCGACGGGATGGCGGGAGAACACGCGCGGAATGGGCCATTTCTGGTCCAAGACCGTACTCAACCTACCGCTCTACAAGGCCATGGCCTTTACGCTCTTTTACACAGTCATCACCACGCCGTTTATCCTCTTGCTCGGGCTGATCGTCGCGTTGGTGGTCGATAACCTGTGGCGGCCTCTGCGCGGGGTGACGATTTTTGCCAGCTTGCTGCCGTTTATCGTGACGCCGCTGGTCGGCTCTCTGGTGCTGTTCTGGATGACCGACAACACGGGCGGCTTGCTCTATTCACTCACCAACGCACTGGCATTCTGGGCCGATGACTTCTCGCTCAGGGCCAGTCCGCAAGCGACCTGGGCGGTGATCGCCGTCTATGGTGTCTGGCACGTGACGCCCTTTGCCTTTGTCGTCTTCTACGCGGGTCTGCAAACAGTGAGTAAGGACCAGTTGGAGGCTGCGATGATCGACGGCGCGCCGCGCGTGGACCGTCTGCGCTACGTCATCCTGCCCCATCTAACGCCGCTGATTACCTTTGTCCTGTTGATCCACATCATGGACGCCTTCCGCGTGCTGGAGCCGATCTTCGGCTTTCAGGCCGCGGCCAATGCGCAATCGGTCTCCTATCTGATTTACGAGCACCTCGTTTTACAGGCTGACAAGCGCTACGGCTCGGCGGCAGCGACGTCGGTTCTGACCATTGCCATGGTCTTCATCCTGCTCCTTCCCGTGCTGATCCGCACGTGGCGGGACTTCCGCATCGCAGCGCGCTAGAGGGAGGCAAGAGAGACAGCATGACCCGTCAACACCCGCTCCCGCTCCTGATCCTGATCTACGGCTTTGCCTCCCTCTGGGTGGTGGTCGCTGCCTTTCCCTTTGTCTGGACGGCGTGGGGGTCGCTGAAGATCGAAACCGACTTCTTTGGCCACTGGACCAAGAACATCAGCGGCGTCGATACGCTGCGAACGTTTGAGTCGTACTTCACGACGCTGGGCTACGATTCAGCCTTCTCTGCGAAAAAGCAGTTCGGGCAAGCCGTCGGCAACACCATGATCATCACGATCTGCACGGTGGTCATCAGCTTGACCTTTGGCACGCTGGGGGGCTACGCACTCGCCCGCTCGACCGCGCGCTATGCCTTTGTGCTGCTGATCATCGCCTTGGTCTTCCGCGCCATGCCGCACATCACACTGGTCAGCGGCTACATGGAGCCGCTGTTCCGCTGGGGCATCTGGGGGGAAACGTGGGTGGCGGTGATCGTGCTGGTCGCGATCAACCAGCCCTTTACCATCTGGATGATGCGCAGCTTCTTCATGAACGTGCCGCGAGAGCTCGATGAGAGCGCGATGATCGACGGCTGCAACCGGCTGCAGGGCTTCTGGCACGTGATCATGCCCGTGATGTGGCCCGGCGTTATTACCACCGGGCTGTTCAGCTTTTTGCTCGCTTACAACGACTTTACCGTGACCAGTGCCCTGCTCAGCCAGCAGAACACGACCATGATCCCCCGGATCGCAGGCTTCCTTGGTTCGGCACAGAACGACGGCGACCAAATGGCTGCCGTGGCGGCCGTGGTCACGGCGACCGCTCCGCTGTTCGTGCTCATCATGATCTTCCAGCGTCAACTGGTCAGCGGCCTGACCGCTGGCGCCGTGAAAGGATAGCCGCCCATGAAAGGTTCCCGCCCCGAGCAGGCTGCACTGACCCGCGACACCGATATGAGCAAGACCGAGCAAACACGCGCGGTCATCGAAGGCATGGTGGACGGCCTCAATGACCACCGCATCGACGATATCGGCGAGTTCTTCACCGAGGGCTTCCGCTGGATGGGCAATCAGGGCTGCGGCACCAAAATCGGCTTGCAGGCATTCAAAGACAACTGGCAGCGCCCGTTTCAAGCGGCCTTCAGCGACAAAGTCTGCGTGGATGAAGCGCGTTTGTTCATGGGCGAATGGGCGGCGGCCTTTGGGCGTCAGGAAGCGACCCACAGCGGCGAATTTCTCGGCATCGCACCAACCGGCAAGCGCATTGAAATCCGCTACATGGATTTCTGGAAAGTTGTAGACGGCAAGATCGTCGACAACTGGGTCAACGTCGATTTCGCGCACGTCGCTGCGCAGCTTGGCGTCGATCTGTTTAACGGAGAAGGCTGGGAAGCCTTCGACCGCGGCGAGCGCGCCGCACCACGACCACAGAACAACGAAGACAAACCATGACAGTAGTTTATCTCAAGCACGGCAAGCCCGATACCGAACGCGCCGAAGACGATGCCAAGACCCGGCAAAGCGTCGAAGCCACCCTCGCCGACATCGAAGCCCGCGGGGACGCGGCTGTGCGTGAGCTGTCGGCCAAGTTCGACGGCTATACGCCCGACGCCTTCCGCCTGACCCAGGCACAGATCGACGATCTGATCGGGCAGCTCTCGGAGCAGGAATTGGCCGACATCAAGTTCGCCCAAGCGCAAGTCCGTACCTTTGCTCAGGCCCAGCGCGCGAGCATGACCGACATTGAAGTCGAGACCATGCCCGGCGTGATCCTCGGGCACAAAAACATTCCCGTGCAGTCTGTCGGTTGCTACGTGCCCGGCGGAAAGTTCCCCATGGTTGCCTCCGCGCACATGTCAGTGGCGACGGCGAGCGTTGCTGGGGTGCCACGGATCATCGCCTGCACCCCGCCGTTCAATGGCAAGCCCAATCCCGGCGTAATCGCGGCCATGCATCTGGGTGGCGCGCACGAGATCTACGTGCTTGGCGGTATTCAGGCTGTCGGCGCGATGGCGCTGGGCACCGAGACGATCGAGCCGGTGCACATGCTGGTCGGACCGGGCAACGCCTTTGTCGCTGAGGCCAAGCGACAGCTGTTTGGCCGGGTCGGCATCGACCTGTTCGCGGGACCAACCGAGACCATGGTGATCGCGGACGAGACGGTGGATGCGGAGCTGTGTGCGACGGATTTGCTGGGACAAGCCGAGCACGGGTACAACTCCCCCGCCGTGCTGCTGACCAATTCGGAGAAGCTGGCGCGGGAGACGATGGCGGAGATCGAGCGCCTGCTCGAAATCCTGCCCACGCGCGACACCGCTGCGACCAGTTGGGCGGATTACGGCGAGGTCATCGTCTGCGACACCTACGACGAGATGCTAGAGGTCGCTAATGACATCGCTTCAGAGCACGTGCAGGTGATGACGGATCGTGACGACTGGTTCCTTGAGCACATGACCTGCTACGGCGCGCTGTTTCTGGGCGCTCGGACCAACGTGTCCAACGGCGATAAAGTCATCGGCACCAACCACACCCTGCCGACCAAGAAAGCGGGCCGCTACACGGGCGGTCTTTGGGTCGGCAAGTTCCTCAAGACCCACAGCTATCAACGAATCACCACCGACGAGGCAGCGACGCTTGTCGGGGAATACGGCTCGCGGCTGTGTATCCTGGAAGGCTTTGTCGGCCACGCTGAGCAGTGCAATGTCCGCGTCCGCCGCTATGGCGGGGTGAACGTTCCCTACGGCGAGGCCGCGCCCTACCGCGACCGCCAGCAGAGTTAATCCACACCCAAAAGGACACCCGCCCTCGCCCATGGACCGGCACACCCACCATAAAGCCCTCCTCGCCCCCTTGCGCGCCGCGCTCTATGACGTGTCAGAGAGCGGGATTCGGGCGGCTTTGGCCGACGTGTGTGCGCCAGAGGCGACATTCCGGCTCGCGCATCCGCTGGGCGAGATCGAGGGCGTTGATGCCTTCTACGCCAAGGCATTGGCCCCGCTGATCGAAGCTTGGCCCGACGTCGAACGGCGCGAACAGATTGTGATCGCGGGTACGGACGATCACGGCAACGACTGGGTTGGCTGCGGGGGCTATTACCTCGGGCTCTCGCTGGGGCCATGGATGGGCATTCCACCCACCGGGCATATCGTCCACATGCGCTTTCACGAGTTCTTCCGCTTTGTCGAAGGCCGCGTGGTCGAGATGCAGTCGCTGTGGGACATTCCTGAAGTGATGATGCAGGCCGGGGCGTGGCCCATGGCGCCTTCGCTGGGCCGCGAGTGGCATATTCCTGCCCCTGCCGGAATGGATGGCCTTGTTGACGGGCCGTCGGACCCTGAAGAGGGCGAAGCGAGCAAGCGCCTGATTGTCGACATGCTCGAACACATGAAGCGCCACCCCAGCGAGGGCGGGCCTTCAGTGATGGAAATGGAGCGCTTCTGGCACCCAAAAATGAGCTGGTACGGCCCAAGCGGCATTGGCTCAGGCCGGGGCATCGCTGGCTTCCGGCACTGGCATCAGATCCCTTTCCTCCACGCCATGCCCGACCGGGGTAAGGAGCGCGCAGCGCTGACTTATCATTTCTTTGGAGAACGCAACTTTGCCGCCGTCACGGGCTGGCCGAACATGGTGCAGACCCTGACCCATGATGGCTGGTTGGGGATTGCGCCGGCGGGGAAGAAAATTACCATGAAGTCGCTGGACTTCTGGCGGATCGAAGCCGGGCTGATCCGGGAGAACTGGGTCATGGTTGACCTGCTCGATGCCTTTGACCAACTCGGCGTCGATGTGCTGGCGCGGATGGCGGAGTTCAACAAAGCGCGCAACCTTGGCCGCGTGGCGCTGCCCAGCGGGATGGAGGGCTAAGGGCGATGTCGGAAAAAGTCACAGCCCTGCAAGTCGCTCGCCGCGCCGGGGTCTCTCAATCCGCTGTCAGCCGCGTGTTCACCCCCGGCGCGTCAGTCTCCGAAAAGATGGCCACCAAAGTCCGTGAAGCGGCGGAGGAGCTAGGCTATCGGCCCAACATCCTCGCGCGCGCCATGGTCTCGGGCCGCAGTCGGATCGTCGGCTTTGTGGTCGCCTATCTGGACAACTACTTTTATCCCGAAGCGATCGAAAAGCTCTCCAACGCCCTGCAAGCGCGCGGCTATCACGTCCTGATGTTCATGGCCTCACAGACGACAGGCAACATCGACGACGTGGTGGACGAGATCCTCGACTACCAGATTGACGGGCTGATCTTTGCCTCCGTCGCGCTGTCCTCGACCATCGTTGACCGCTGTCAGGCGGCGGGCGTGCCGATGATCCTGTTCAACCGGCGTCAGGATATGGAGGGCGTGAGTTCGGTCACGTCCGACAACTTTGCCGGTGCGCGCAAATTGGGGGAGTACCTGATCAGTTGCGGGCACCGGAAGATTGGCTACATCGCGGGCTGGGAAGGTGCCTCGACCCAGCGGGACCGCGAAGCCGGACTGAACGCTGCGCTATCGGCGCACAATATGACGCTGTTTGCCCGGCAGGTTGGGAACTTCCGCAATGCAGACGCGGTTCAAGCGGCACGGGCCATGTTTGATGTCCCGGCGACCGAGCGGCCCGACGCGGTCTTTGTCGCCAACGACCACATGGCCTTTTTTGTACTCGACGTGCTGCGCTCTGAGCTGGGGTTGCGCGTGCCAGAAGATGTGGCGGTCGTCGGTTACGACGACGTTCCGCCTGCCGCCTGGCCCGCCTATGACCTAACCACGGTACGCCAGCGCGCCAACCTGATGGTGCAAGAGACGGTTGAGACACTCATCCAACAGATTGAGCAGCCCGAGACCTTCACCCCGCGACAGGTCGCCATTGACGGCCCCTTGATCGTACGTGGGTCTTCGCGCGCCATACCCTCGAAAAGAAAGGCTTAAGGCCATGAAAGGCTTTGACGACAAGTTTCGGGACTTCCCCGACTATATCATCGGCATCACCAACGAAATCTGGGAAAGCCGGGGCATCGCGACGCTGCACCACTACTACAGCGACGACATCGTGGTGCGCTCGCCGGGGTCGGTGGTGATCGGCAACCAGGACGTCATCGGCGCGACCATGGCGACGCTGGCTGAGTTCCCCGACCGGCGCTTGCTGGGCGAGGACGTGATCTGGTCTGGCACGCCAGAGGAAGGCATGCTCAGCTCCCACCGCATCTTTTCGACCGCGACCCACGCCCACGGCGGCGTTTACGGCGAAGCGACGGGCAAGAAGCTCAAGTACCGCATCATCGCTGACTGTCACGCGATCAACAACCAGATCAACGACGAGTGGCTGATCCGGGATCAGGGCGCGATTGTGCGTCAGATGGGGTGGGAGCCGAAGACCTACGCCAGCGACCTGATCGCGCGCGAAGGAGGTCCAGAGGCCTGTGTCGCGCCTCTCACCCCGCACACCGACCAGCCCGGACCCTACAAAGGCAAGGGCAACGACAACGAATGGGGTCAAAAGTACGCCGACATCATTACCCGCATCATGGGCGCAGACCTTGCCGTGGTCCCCGCCGAATACGACCGTGCGGTGCAGACGGCCTACCCCGGCGGCGAGACCGGTGTGAGCCATGATTCCGTGGACAGCTTCTGGATGGGTTTGCGCGCGGCTTTCCCCGATGCCGAATTCAGCATCGACCACGTGATCGGCCGCGAAGATCCGCTCATGCCACCCCGCGCCGCCGTGCGCTGGAGCTTGTGGGGCAAGCACAGCGGCTGGGGTCACTTTGGTCAGCCCTCGGGCGCAGAGGTCTACGTGCTCGGGATCAGCCACGCCGAGTTCGGCCCGTGGGGGCTGCGGCGTGAATTCACGCTCTATGATGAAACCGCGGTATGGAAGCAGATCCTGCTCCATACCGGCTAAGTGTAAGAGAGGTCAGGACTATGAACCTTCAGGAAATGGAAGCCCGGATCGTCCGCTATGGCGACCTGCGCCCCTGCAAAACTGCGTTCATCGACGCCCATACACCCGGATCGGACCAGAAGGAAAACTTCACCATCATCGGCGGTGGAGTCTCTGAAAGCCCTGATCAGCACGTACATATCGCCCTGCCCCATGGCTTCAACATCGGCGCGGCTGGACAGCCGCCTAAATGCCGCAACTCCCTGCATTCACACCGAACGGCGGAGGTGTTCTTTGTCCTTTCGGGACGCTGGCGGTTCTTTTGGGGTCGCTGGGGAACGGCGGGTGAAGTAACGCTCGAAGCGGGCGATATCATCAACATTCCCACTGGCATTTTCCGCGGCTTCGAGAACATCGGCACGGACTACGGGATGATCATGGCGATCCTCGGCGGCGATGATGCGGGCGGCGGTGTAATCTGGGCGCCGCAGGTGATTGAAGACGCACAGGCGCATGGCCTGGTGCTGGCCGAAAGCGGCAGGCTCTATGACACCAAGAAGGGCGAGCAGCTGCCCGACGGCCTTGGCCCCATGCCGCTGCTTACAGACGCCGAGCTGGCAGCCTTCCCTGAACCCAGCGCCGCTGACGTCGTACCCAACCACGTCGCCCGCTATCTGGACCTGCTCGCGCTTTCGGGTAAGGAACCGGCGAAGGTCATCGGGGCGCAGGCCAAGCTGGTCGATCGTCCGGGGTTTGAGGTGGATTTCCTCAGCCGTGGCTCCGCCCAGACCCAGCTTACCGCGAGCGATCAGATGAGCGTTCTCATGCCCGCGACGGGGCACTGGCGGCTCACGTGGGACAGCGGCAGCACGGCGCTCAACCCCGGCGATACAGCCAGCATTCCGGCAGGCTTGGCCTATACGCTCCAACCCGCCATGACCGGAGAAGCAGGGCTCTACCGCGTGGTGGCGACCGACGATCCCGCTGGTCCAACCTGGACGCCTTAGCAGAAACGGGAGGGAGCGCGCGCGTCCCTCCCCCGCTCACCCTTTCACCCCGTCACTTAGACCTCCAGCGAAGGAAGTTCCCATGTCCGTACTGACCACCCACGTCGGCTCTTTGCCGCGCACGCAGGATGTCGTTGACTGCATTTTTGCCCGTGAGCGCGAGGAACCCTTTGATCAGGGCGCCTTTGACGCCACCATGACGGCTGCGGTCTCGCGGACTGTTGCAAAGCAGAAGGAAGCGGGCGTCGATATCGTCTCGGACGGTGAAACGAGCAAGATTTCCTACGCAACATACGTCAAGGACCGCTACACCGGCTTTGCAGGCGACAGCCCCCGGAACGCGCCGGCGGATCTCAAGCTCTTCCCCAGCTTCCTCCAGCGCCTCGCCGACGACGGTGGGACGCCGACCTATGCCCGGCCCATGTGCGTGGGTGAAGTGAAGTCTAAAGGACAGGGCGAGCTGAACAAAGACATCGCCAACCTGCGCGCAGCCATGGCGGAGCACGGGGTCGAGCGAGGCTTCATGAATGCGGCCTCGCCGGGCGTGATTTCGCTGTTCCTGCAGAACGATTACTACCCCAGCCGGGAAGCTTACCTTCAGGCGCTGGCCGAAGCGATGAAGGAAGAGTACGAGACCATCGTGGGTGCGGGGCTGGACCTGCAACTGGACTGCCCGGACCTGGCACTTTCCCGGCACATGCTGTTCAACGATTTGTCTGACGAAGACTTCCTGAAGATCGCGGCCAGCCACGTCGAAGCGCTGAACTACGCCCTGTCCGACGTTCCGGCAGAGCGCGTGCGGGTTCACATCTGCTGGGGCAACTATGAGGGGCCGCACGTCTGCGACATCCCCATGGCCAAGATGTTCGACACCCTGATGAGCGCCAAAGCGCGGTATGTCCTGTTCGAAACCTCCAACCCGCGTCACGGCCACGAATGGGCGGTTTTCCGGGACCGGAAAGCGGACATTCCTGATGACAAGGTACTGGTGCCGGGTGTGGTGGATACGACCACCAACTTTGTCGAGCACCCCGACCTCGTCACCCAGCGGATCGAGCGCTTTGTCGATTTGGTCGGCAGCGAGCGGGTGATTGCGGGATCAGACTGCGGCTTTGGCACCTTTGCCGGGTTCGGCGCGGTAGACCCCGACATCGCTTACGCCAAGCTGGGCGCGTTGAGTGCAGGTGCGCGGGCGGCGCGCGCAGTCTAAGCGAGAGAAACCAGCCATCCTGCTAAAGTAATCGCAGAGGCTTGTTTGAACATGCTTCGCACTGTGTCGCGCGACATTCATTATCGAACTTACAAGGCAGGGTTTCTTGCAATTTCGAAAAATCCAGAACAGAGTTCTTGTCTGGAAAACAGGAGGCTTCTTAATGTTACGTCTTATTCTTTTAACGGCTACCGCGCTGAGCGTGACGGCGGCGACAGCTACGGCTGAAACCATTCGTTGGGCGCGCGCTGGTGATTCGATCACCCTGGACCCACACGCACAGAACGAAGGTCCAACCCACGCGCTGGCGCACCAAATGTATGATGGCTTGCTGCAGCGCGACATGGCTGGCGCCATCATTCCGTCGCTGGCCACCGAGTGGGCTGCCCTGCCCGATAACCCGAACGTCTGGCGCTTTAAGCTGCGTGAAGGCGTAACTTTCCACGATGGTGCTGCGTTTGATTCTGAAGACGTTGTGTTCTCGCTGAACCGCGCCAAGCAGGAAGGCTCGGAAATGCAGGAGCTGCTGGCTTCTGTTGTCGATATCCGGGCTGTTGACGCTTACACGGTTGATCTCGAAACCGCTGGTGCAAACCCGCTGATGATCAACAACCTGACCAACATGTTCATCATGGACAAGGGTTGGTCTGAAGCGAACGATGTGGTCATGCCGCAGAACGTGACCGCAGGCGAAACCAACTACGCCACCATGAACACCAACGGCACCGGCGCATTTATGCTCGTCAGCCGTTCGGTCGATGAAAAGACGGTTCTGACCGCAAACCCGAACTACTGGGGCAAGGATATCTACCCCACCGAAGTGACGGAAATCATCTACACCCCGATCCAGTCCTCCGCGACCCGCGTTGCGGCGCTGCTGTCGGGTGAAGTGGACATCATTCAGGATGTTCCGGTACAGGATCTGGGCCGCGTTGCTGGTACCGACGGCCTGAAGGTTGTGACCGCTGCACAGAACCGTGTGATCTTCTTCGGCGTTGACAACGCAGAGGGTCCAACATCCGACCTGCGCGTACGCCAGGCCATGAACATGGCGATCAACCGTGACGCGATCCAAAAGGTCGTCATGCGCGACCAGTCTGACCCGACGGGCGTTATCATGCCTCCGTTCGTGAACGGCTGGACCGAAGCGCTGAACGAGTTCCCTGCTTACGACGTTGCCGCTGCTAAGGCGCTGATGGCAGACGCAGGCTACGCAGACGGCTTCGACATCACCCTGAACTGCCCGAACGACCGCTACATCAACGATGAAGCGATCTGTCAGGCGGCTGTGGGCATGATGGGCCAGATCGGCATCAACGTGACCTTGGATGCGAAGCCAAAGGCACAGCACTTCCCATTCATCAAAGAAGGCAACTCTGACTTCTGGATGCTGGGTTGGGGCGTGCCGACCTTTGATTCGCACTACATCTTCAACTACCTGATCCACACCAACGGTGGCAGCCGTGGTTCCTGGAACCCAACCGGTTTCAGCAACGCGGACGTTGACGCCATGATCGTTAGCCTCGAGTCCGAGACCGATCTGGCAGCACGGGATGCGACCATTGCGAAGATCTGGGAGATTGTGCAGGCCGAGCAAGTGCACCTGCCGATCCACAACCAGGTTCTGAACTGGGGCATGAAGGACGGCATCAATTTTGATGTTCAGCCTGAAGACCAGCCACACTTCCAGTTCCTGACCTTCAACTAAGGTCACGATTGTCAGCCGCCTGCCTGCCTCTTTTCGGGCGTGGGCAGGCGGCTATTTTTCTTCTGATTTTACTTCTTTGGAGAGGTTGAGCGCGCGGTGCTTCTGGGCCGGGCTTAACCGTTGTGTGGCGCTATGCTCCTGATTGTATTGCGGCGCCTGGGTCAGTCCATCTTCGTACTGTTCCTGGTGGCGTTCGTTTCCTTCATGATTTTCCGCTACGTCGGCAACCCGGTAGACAACCTACTGGGTCAGGAAGCGAGCAACGATCGCCGTGATGCGCTGATCGAGGCGCTGGGGCTCAACGATCCGCTGCATGTGCAGTACTTCAGCTTTGTCGGCCGCGCGCTGCAGTTCGACTTCGGCATTTCCTATCGCACCGCTCAGCCGGTTGCAGACATGATTGTTCAACGCCTGCCCGCAACGCTCGAACTGGCGCTGGTCTCTGCGATCTTTGCGCTGGTTTTTGGTGTGGTGGCGGGGGTTTACACCGCGATCAATCGCCGAGGGTTCATCGCCAATACCATCCTTTCCACCTCGCTGATCGGTGTGTCCTTGCCGACTTTCCTGATCGGGGTATTGCTGATCTGGGTGTTCTCCGTGGAGCTTAAGTGGCTGCCGTCTTTTGGCCGGGGTGACGTTGTGGATCTGGGCTTCTGGCAGACCGGGTTCCTGACGCCTTCCGGGCTCAAGTCGCTGATCCTGCCGGGGATCACCTTGGGGCTCTATCAGATGACGCTGATCATGCGCTTGACGCGGGCTGAGATGCTCGAAGTGCTGCGCCAGGACTACATCAAATTTGCCCGCGCCCGGGGCCTGCGCGACCGAACAGTCTACTTCGGCCACGCGCTCAAGAACACGCTGGTGCCAGTGATCACCATTGCCGGGCTGCAACTGGGCTCGATCGTGGCTTTTGCCATCATCACTGAGACGGTGTTCCAGTGGCCCGGGGTCGGGCTGATGTTCATCAACGCCGTCTACTTCGTCGATATCCCGGTGATGAGCGCCTATCTGCTGCTGGTCGGCACGTTGTTTGTGCTGATCAACCTGATCGTGGACTTGCTGTATCTGGTCATCGACCCGCGCTTGCGCGACGGGCAACTCAAGCGGGCGGGAGGCTGAGCACGACCATGCAACGGTTTTTGAAATCCGACTTCTTTTTCGCCTTCACTCGTTCGCCGCTGGCGATTGTTTCGCTGTTCGTGGTGGCGGTGATGGTGCTGAGCGCGGTGTTTGCCAACTTCATTGCGCCAACCAACCCCTTTGATCCGGCAAGCCTCAACTTGATGAACGGGTTCACCCCGCCTATGGAACCGAACATGTTCACCGGGGAGAGCTTCTTGCTCGGCACCGATGATCAGGGTCGAGACCTGTTCTCCGCCATTCTCTTCGGGCTGCGGGTGTCGCTGTTCGTCGGCATGATGGCCGTCGGTCTGGCCATGGTACTGGGCGTGATGCTGGGCCTGATCGCAGGCTATATCGGCGGCTGGCTGGATACGCTGATCATGCGGCTTGCTGACATCCAGATGACCTTCCCTTCCATCCTCATCGCCATGCTGATCTTTGGCGTCGCGCGCGGGCTGCTGCCCCCGGAACTCCGCGAAGAGATGGCGATTACCGTGCTGATCCTTTCCATTGGCCTGTCAGAATGGGTCAACTTCGCCCGGACCGTGCGCGGTTCCACCATGGTGGAGAAGGAAAAGGAATACGTCGCCGCTGCTCGCCTGATTGGCCTGAACCGCTGGCAGATCATGCTGCGCCACATCCTGCCGAACGTACTCGGCCCCGTGCTGGTGATTGCAACGATCACGCTGGCGCTGGCCATCATTGCAGAGGCGACTTTGTCTTTCCTCGGCGTCGGCGCGCCGCGGACTGAGCCTTCGCTGGGTACGCTGATCCGCATTGGGCAGGACTTTCTGTTCTCCGGGGAGTGGTGGATCCTGCTCTTCCCCGCGCTGACCCTGCTGGCGCTGGCGTTGTCGGTGAACCTCTTCGGTGACTGGCTGCGCGACACCCTGAACCCGAGGTTGCGCTGATGAGCCAAGACGCTGAAACCCTGCTCGAACTCAAAGGGCTGGACGTCACCTTCAAGACCCGGCGCGGTACGCTCAAGGCTGTCGATGACCTCTCCCTGAGCGTGCACAAAGGCGAGATTCTTGGCATCGTCGGGGAATCCGGTGCAGGCAAGTCGATGACCGGCGCGGCGATCATCGGGCTGATCGACCCGCCTGGGCGCGTCTCAGCCGGTGAAGTCTGGTTCGAAGGGGAGCGCGTAGACGCCAACCCGGAACGCCTGCGCGGTCGCCAGATCTCTATGGTGTTTCAAGACCCACTGACCAGCCTCAACCCCCTACGCACCGTAGGCGACCAACTGGTCGAGACCATCCTTGCGCACATGGACGTGAGCAAATCACAGGCACTCCAGCGCGCCCGCGATGGTCTGGCTGAAGTCGGCATCGATCCTGACCGCATCAACGCCTACCCCCACGCCTTTTCCGGCGGCATGCGTCAGCGGGTCGTGATCGCCTTGGCGCTCGCCACTGAACCCAAGCTGGTCATCGCGGATGAGCCGACAACCGCGCTGGATGTCTCCGTGCAGGCGCAGGTTCTGGACCTGCTCAAGCGGCTGTGTCGAGAGCGCGGGACGTCGGTCATCCTGATCACCCACGACATGGGCGTGATTGCCCAGACCAGCGACCGGGTCGCGGTCATGTATGCTGGCCGGCTGGCTGAGATCGGCACCACGCGTGAGGTGCTGACCAATCCTCAGCACCCCTACACCCAAGGCCTCATGGCCTCGACGCCAAGTGTGGATGCAAAGTCCTTTGGCAAAGAGCTGTTCCAAATTCCCGGTGCCATGCCCAAGCTTGACGCCCTACCCTCGGGCTGCGCCTTCAACCCGCGCTGTCAGGCGGTGCACGCGCGCTGCTCGGCGGAGCGACCACCGATGATGGCCGGACGGGCGGCGTGCTGGTTGATGGAGAATGCATCGTGAGTTTTGTTGTTGCCGAGAACCTCTGCCGCACCTTTGATCTCTCCGACCCATGGATTGTCCGCAAGCTGACCATGCGCCCCAAGCGCACGCTCAAGGCCGTGGACGAGGTCAACTTCCAGATCGACCGCGGGACGACTTACGCGCTGGTTGGGGAGTCTGGCTCGGGCAAGTCCACGATCGCCAACATGGTCGTTGGCCTGCTCGCGCCGTCATCCGGCTCGATCACGATCGACGGTCAGAACCTCAGCGATGCTTCGATGTCCCGGCAGGATCAGCAACGCCTGCGCCGCCGGATCCAGATGGTTTTCCAAAGCCCATACGCCAGCCTCAACCCGCGCTGGAAAGTCGGGGATATTCTCAGCGAACCCATGCGCGCCTTTGGTCTGATCGATGGCGCGAAGGCCCAGCGCTCCCGCGTTGCCGAGCTGCTCGAACAGGTCGGGCTGAGCGAGAGCGATGCGACCAAGTACCCCCATGAGTTCTCCGGCGGTCAGCGCCAGCGCATCTCGATCGCTCGCGCTCTGGCCAGTCAGCCTGAGGTCATTATCTGCGATGAACCAACCTCCGCCCTCGATGTTTCGGTGCAGGCCCAGGTGCTCAACCTGCTGAAGTCCCTACAGAAGGAGTTCGGCCTGACATACTTGTTCATCACCCACGACCTCGCCGTGGTCTCGACCATGGCGAACCGGATCGGAGTGCTCAATCAAGGCGTTCTGGTGGAGGAACAGGATACGGCTGCGCTGTTCGCTGATCCGCAGCAGGACTACACGAAAATGCTGCTCTCCGCCGCGCCGAAGATCGATTTCACCGACGTGGCAGCATGAGCTCTGTGCTTTATTGATCGCTGGGGCTGAGTTCCAGCGCAATGGGCTGGAGTTGCAAGCTGAGGTTCGGGTTGGTGCACAGGAACGACTGCGGCTCTTCCCCACCGCCGCCACAGGTCGGCCCGCTCCCCGCAGTCAGGATATCCAGTTGGACGGTCATATCGTAGGTCTTGTGCTCGACCAGTTCGAGCGCGATCAGACCGGTGTAAAGCCCATCAGGCCGGGCCTCGCAACGAAACTCCACCAACTCAAAGGGCAGACTTGCGACGCTGTTTTCAGAGATTGTCCCCTGCGCGTCCAGTTCAAAGGCCGCCTCCTCGCCGAGGGACACGATGAGCCGTCCCGGCACCTGATAGAAGCTGCTCGTCCCATTGATGGATGAGACCACGACCGGCCCACACCCCTGAGAGGCTGTTGCCAGAGCCGGGAAACTCAGCTGCATGCGGAAGCCACCATTGGCGCGTAACCCCACGTCGGCGCTCATGACCTCCGTACCCGATGGCAGGCCAATCCACTCCGCCGTCGTTGAACCAATCAAGGCTTCAGAGCTCAGATTGCTTACCGTGGCGTAGTACGGATAGATCACCTGGAACGTGACGCCAAACTTGGTTCTGCCGTTGCCCGTAACGGGCAAATTGCTGGCCTGCAGCGCCGTCGAACTGAGGGTGCGAAGCCGAGAGGGCTTGGAAAAGACGGTGAAGCTGCTGCCCGGTGTTAGGACAGTGCCCAATGGTTGGTCTGTGACAGCAGCCTCAGTGATCTGGCCGTCCCCCTCGCCCCCGTCGGTGATGCTCAGCTCCGTCGCCGTGCCATCACCTTCGGTAAGGCTCCCTTCGCCCCCTTCCTCACCGATCTGGAGCAGGTTTTGCTCAGCGTCGAGGCTTTCGACCGAGGCTTGCGCGCTCTCTTCTTCGGTTGGTTCAGGGGTTGCCGTTGGATCGATGCCCTTGGTCTGAGGGGTGTAGGTCTCCTTGACGGCTTCGGTAACGGCCTTGACGGTGCTCAGGGCCGTGCGAAGCGTGGTCAGCTCAGCACCCGAGCCGGTCAGCTCGCTTTCAATCACCTGCAAGGACGTCAGCGCGTCTTCCTTTTCGACACCCAACTCGCCCAGTTCCTCCACCAAGCCTTCAAGCTGGCCTTCACAGTCCGCTCCGGTCAAACAGGCATCCAGAATGTCTTGTTCATACTGCTCAGTCTTGAACGCACCAACGAAGGACGAGTAGGCCGTTGGATCTTCAAAGACGACATTCACCGCCGTGAAACTTTCCAGCATGGCCCCGTCCTGTCCGGCTAGGCCGCCCCCGTCATCCACGCGGAAGCTCAAAAAGTCGTTGCTCAGCGCTTCAGCTTCATCGCCTTCGATCGCGCGACCTGTCAGGGTGAAGGTAGTTGTGGCTGGTTGTTCCGGCGTGGTGCTGGCTGGTTGGTCTGGGGCCGGGTCGGCTGGGGCCGGATCGTCGGTAGCTGGTTCGTCAGCCGTGGTGGTGGCTTCATTCTCAGAACCCGCTTCTGATCCAACTTCAACTTCGGCCTCTGGCTCGGGCTCCGGCTCCGGCGTGAAAAGACTGAAGTCCACCGCCCCGGAAAACACGGCCAGCTGCATTTCCCCGTCCGGTTCAACGAAAAACACCAACTCCGTCCCTCGGATCGCAGCCATGCCGATCGGGGTTTCAATCTGGTAGGATTCTGCACTCATGTCGCCGGATACGAACTTTGTCACCCCGGAGAGCATATTGACGCCCAGCGCGCCTGCTTTGGTCTCGGGATCATAAATGAAGGAATCCAGCATCACTTCGCTGTTTGCCCCCAGCGAAATGGTGGTCCCGTCCGCGAACTCGATCAGAGCAAGGCTGTCGGCGAAGGTCGAAATGATTTCGTTGGTAAAAACCGTGTCGCCTGGCTCAGCGAAGGTGTAGGGCTGGAAGTTGTAAAGGCGCTCGACATCCCCTTGCACGTCCAACAGGACGCCAATCTCGAATTCCCCCGCTTCGAGCAGGGTTTCACGGTTTATCTCCGAGAACTGGCTGTCGACATCAACGGCGGAGTTGAGCAACGCGGCCAGTGGGTTGTCATCATCCTCGCCCCCACCGAGCAGCTGGCTCCACGCCATCGGCGCCGCCAGACCGAGCGCACACCCTCCGGCGATGGCCCATTTCAGCGACCGTGAGACGGCAGTGCGGCTGATCATGCGTTGTCTACGACAACAACGCCCGATGTGATCCCGGAAACGTAGATCTTGTCGCCAAACACTGCGATGGCGTGGCTGATGTTGCCGTCGATCAAGACCCGCGCACCGCCATGCTCGATCAGTGCCTGCATGATTTCAGGCCCCTTGGCCGCAATCTGCTGAGCACTGAAGCCGGACTTTAGCAAAGCATCCACCATGGTCTCTGGGCCAACAAAGGCCTGCGATCCAATCCGGACAGGAACAATGTACATCCCGGGCTGGTTGACTTCATTCGGTGAGCTGCCGTCGGGGCCTGTGACAGCGCTGCAGGCGCTGAGCATCAGCGGCGCAAGGAACAGGGCCAACAGGCCCAGAAAAAGGCGTCGCATCACATGGCCCCCAGTCGCTTGAGTTCATTGAGAAGTTGCTGCTGATAGGTTTGCGGGTCCATGTGGGTCAGAACGCGGCCTTCGGTAATTTCCTTCAGCGGGTCCACGATGGTGGGCTTGATCAAGACACTGACTTGCAGGCGCTCGTCGTTACTGATCTGCCGGGTGAACAGGCTACCCAGACCGGGCAAGCCGCGGAACGTATCGGCGCGCTTGGTCGTCACCAGACCGCCAACAACAGCCGTCCCTCCGTCTTCGACCACAACCGTGGTTTTGGCGCGGCGGTTGTACTTCTGCGCACCACTGCCTTCGGTGGCCTCATCATAGTCACTCACGCTCACGTCAATCTCGAGCTGAATGTTGCCATTGCCGAGCAGCTTGGGAATGACTTGCAGCCGGGTGCCCGTAGCCACTTCCCGGATGCTGTTGTTCGCATTTTCATCGCTGGATGGCGCAGGCTCACTGCCGCTCATGTAAGTCGTGCTGAACTCGATTTCAGCGGTTTTGTTGTCCAACGACATGATCGTCGGCGCGGACATAATAAGCGCATTCTGGTTGCCTTCGAGCAAAGAGAGACTGACACTCAAAGCATTAGAAAAGCCTTCGCCGGTCGAGTAGCCCAAATCAGCACCCCAAGGCCGCGTCAGGAGCCCGGCCAGGCCGCCCGTGATGCTGCCGCCGATGCGCGGTGTCGGCAGGCCCAGCTCGCTCCCCTGATCGATCAGGTTGGCATCACGCAAGGCCACCACTTTGGCGTTGATCATAATTTGCTGAGGCGTGCCGTCGATGGTCTGAACGGCGTTGATCAAGGTTTGGATGACAGCGGGCTCACCTACGAAGGTCATCACCGTTGTATCCGGCGAGACAAAAATGAACTCCCGCCACTCAGGCGGCAGCAGAGCCGCCAGCTCGCTGGGCGTGTAAGAGCTCGGGCTATAGGTCATCACCGACTGACCCTGAAACGCCTGCGCCATTGGGGACGACGTGCCGTCGAGTTGGCGCAGGTAGGACTGGATCTTCATGATGGTGTCAGAGGGCGCGCGCACAATCAGTTTGTTTTGGGAAACTGTGACAAAGCTCGACAGGCTCAGCGGCAGAGCCGCCTTGACGTCTTCGGCAGCCATAGTGGTCGGGGTCAGCACGGCGGTCTGAAGATCAACAGCATCGAGCTGCCGCATCTGCGCGAGGATGTTCTTCACAACCAGCCGCGGCCCCACCACCGAAACCAAGCCCGCCTCGTTGAGGGTCCGCGTGTATTCCCGCTGCTCCGCAGGGAGCAAATTAACGATCTCAGACGGTGCAAAGGAGCGCGGTTGAAACAACTCGCTGGTAATCGTCTCGCCAGCCAAAACCGACATGTTTGAGGGCTCGTAAATCAAGATGAAGTTATCAATCATCTCAAACGTCGCCCCACTGCCCGCCAGGACGAGTCTCAGGGCCTCATTCACCCGCATGTTAGTAAAGGTCACGTCGGTCGTGCCAATAACATCGGTGCCAAACACGATGTTCATGTCTGCTTCAAACGCGATATCCTGCACCGCCTGGCGCAGATCCGTTTGGTAAAAACTATTCGAAACCAGAGGGAAACCAGCGGTATCAACCTGAGTTTGCGCTGAGCCACGGACTGAAAAGAACCAGCAGAAAACGACAAGCAGCAGCGTTGACCACAACCGAGACATAAATTGCAAACCTAAGTCACATAG
>CBFHUI010000042.1:0-22386 GCA_965658725.1 Alphaproteobacteria bacterium
CGTCAGTGACACGCTCCAGTCAATTTCGCATCCGGCCATTTTCGCGGCGGGCGACTGCGCAGACATGCAGGCCTTCCCACGTGAAAAGGCGGGTGTATTCGCTGTGCGCGCCGGGCCGGGTCTGGCTCGAAACCTTGCAAGACACGCGCAGGGGCAAGCGCCTCAATCCATTCGCATGCAGGCCCGTGGCCTGCAACTGATCGGCGACGGCAAGGGCGCAGCGGCGGCCCTGTGGGGGCCCTTTGCGACAGGACTGTTGGGTCGGTTGATTTTCGCATGGAAAGACCGGATCGATCGGCTGTGGATGGCCCGCTACAACGACTTTGGCGCCGCCATGGTTGCGGAGATGGAGGCAGACCCCGAGCGCATGCGGTGTTCCGGCTGCGGTGGCAAGGTTGGCCCGGATGTCTTGCGTGAAAGCATTGGCGCGCTCGCCACCTCCGGCGATGTCGCAGCCCTTGGGGGCAGCCACGTGGGATCAGTGGACTTGATCCGCGACGCCTTCGACGACCCCTACGTGTTTGCCCGAATTGCCGGCGTCCACGCGCTGTCTGACCTGCATGCCGCCGGAGCGACTGCGCCGCAGATGCTGTCCGCGCTGACCCTGCCTTACGCCAAGCCCGTCCCGCTGGCCCGCGATCTTGGGCAGGTTCGGGCGGGTCTGGAAAGCCTCAACGTGCCCATTGTCGGCGGCCATACGGCAGAGGGCGCGGAGCTGAGCGCGGCGTTGACTGTCATCGGCGATGCACCTGCCAGCGAAGGAACTACACCCACGCCCGGTGACGCGCTGATCCTGACCAAGCCCCTTGGCGTCGGCTTGATCCTCGCAGCTCGGATGCTCGGCAAAGTGGACCCGTCGGCGGTTCAGAGCGTCTTTGCGCATTGTCAGCAGAGCAATGCCGCCGCTGCAGGAGTTCTTGCAGGTTTCGACGTAGGCTTGCGCACGGATGTTACAGGTTTTGGACTGCTGGGTCACTTGCACAGCACCCTACCCACCGGTCTGGGCGCGTCGCTGACCCTGGCAACCGTTCCCGTGCTCGCTGGCGCGCGTGAAGCCTACGAGCGCGGCGTTCGTCCATCTCTGCTGGAAGCCAATCAACGGGTCACCGCCCCCAACCTTCGCGGCGCGCTCAGCGCGACTGACAGTGCCCTGCTCCACGACCCCCAAACCTCGGGCGGTCTGCTGGTCTCTCTCCCATCCAATCAGGCGCAGTCAGCGCTCGAAGCGCTGTGGCATGCGGGTTATCCCGACGCGCGCCAGATCGGCACACTGACCGACACTGGCTATATTGACGGAGACAGGGCATGAGCGCTGTGACCCGCATCGACGATTGGACCGCCGCCTTTGACGCCATCATCGACGTGCGCTCACCGGCCGAATTCGCCGACGATCACATCCCCGGCGCGGTCTCCCTGCCTGCACTGAGCAACGAGCAGCGGGCCGAGGTCGGAACGCTGTACAAGCAAGTCTCCGCCTTTGAGGCCAAGAAGGTGGGCGCGGCGCTGATCTCGCGGAACATCGCCGACCACATCGAAGCCTACTTCCTCGACAAGCCCGGCGGGTTCCGACCGCTGATTTATTGCTGGCGTGGCGGGCAGCGCTCGGGCTCCTTCTCACTGGTACTCGCGGAGATTGGCTTTCGCCCGCAGACGCTGATTGGCGGATACAAGCGCTATCGCCGGGATGTCATGGATCATGTCGAGGCTTTACCGGGGACGTTTGACTACCGCGTGGTAGCGGGTCGCACCGGAACCGCGAAGACCCGCTTCCTTGATGCACTCGCCGAAGCGGGGGCGCAGGTGCTGGATCTGGAAGGCCTGGCGAACCACAAGGGCTCAATGTTCGGCCTCACGCCGGGCACGCAGCAACCCTCGCCGCGCCTGTTCGAGAGCCGGATTGTCGAGGCATTGCGCGGTTTTGATCCCGCGCATCCAGTTTGGGTGGAGTCTGAGTCGCCCAAGATCGGACAGCTGTTTGTGCCCAAGCCCCTGCACGACGCCATGCGCCGATCCCCCGCCCTGCGCCTAACGGCACCGATTGAAGCGCGCGTCCAGCACTCGGTCGAGGACTACCGCCCGTGGTTCGATCATCCGGACGCCGTCCGAGAACGGCTGGAACGTCTGACCTACCGCCACGGCCACGCCTTGATCGGGAAATGGACGGCGCTGGTCGAGGCTCGCGATTGGCCCGGTCTGGTCGAGGCACTGCTGCGCGACCACTATGACCCTGCCTATGCCGGATCATCCTCGGCCTACGGCTGGGATCAGGGCGAAGAACTGGCTTTGCCTGACTTGCAGGCTGAAACCATAAAAAAAGCGGCTGAGGCCACGCTCCGCCGCTTTATCAGGCCGCAACCGCCCCGGTGACCCTACGACCCGGAGCGCGCTGCAGCGTCTGATATCTAAGCCCTTAGGACTGGTAGATTTCCACGCGGCGGTTCTGCGCCTTGCCTTCAACCGTGCTGTTGGAGGCAATAGGACGGGTTTCGCCCAGACCCAAAACCGACAGCTGCGAGGACGGAACGCCCTTGGAAATCAGGTAGCTCGCCACCGCACGGGCGCGGCGCTCGGAGAGTTCCTGGTTGTACTCGTTGGACGCACTGGAGTCCGTGTGGCCGACGATGGTGTATTTCGCCGTGCTGCTGCGGACCTGAATCTGCTCAGCGATCCGATCCAGTGTCGAGTAGAACGAGCCCTTGATGACAGCGCTATCGACGTCAAAGGCAACGTCACCGGAAATGCTGGCAACTTGCACAGGCGTGCTGGAGGTGTAGCTGGTACCGGTGTAGGTAACCGTTTCACGCTGCTCGGCCACGGCCAGCGCGCCTTCACACGCTGCGGTTCCGGCAAAGACAGGGTCACCGGTGCTGTCGCGGATGACAACTGGCGTGCTCTCGTGCAGGTAAGCGCACTTTTCCGGCTCCGTGATGTTGGATGCCGAAGAGTTCACCCCATAGCCCGCAACGCCCAACTCAGTGGTGTCGATGGCTGCGCAACCGGCCAGCAAGGCCGTCGCTGCCAAGCCCAGAACTGCATTCTTGATCATAAGGTCTTTCTCCAAACCGATACTGACGTCGCCCTGCGCAACAAAAGTTGCCGAAACGCTGCGCTCGCCATTTGTTATAATTGAGGCACGCCCCTTAACTCGAACCTAAGGTGTGAGCTAACGAGGCGCAATGCACCATGCAAACGGTTTTTCGCACTATGCGTCTACCTTAACAATTTTGAGCGAATTTGTATTTCTTGCGACGATATTATGCGCGCTTTCACCGCATTGGGTATAACTGTGGCGTGACTCGAGAGTCGCTCGAATCCGCAGCGAGTGTAAACCCGAAAGGCACCCGGATGATCGAGCGTGCAGGTCGAAATGCGGATGCAGCGCGGATCACTTGCCCACAATTTCCCAATGATTTGAGAGAGAAAAGCAGGTCCTGCCCCCAAACCAACAGCCTCAGGCAGCAGTCCGAAATAGGCCAGTTCGCCCAACCGGGACTCGGCCTCCAAAGTCGTCTCCGCGTACCCTGCCAGAGAGCCGTCGTTCAAGTATAACTTGAACTGCCGAAAGCCCTCTTCAGCGATATATTTTATCCACTGCTGCTCAGAATATGCGCGTTTGTCACCCCAGATCCACGGACCGCCAACGCGCCAGTACATCTCTTTGGCAAAGTCGGCTGTGGGGGTCACTTCTGCGAGAGTCATGCCGTGAGGCAGCGGGATTTCACCGGGAAACCGGCCCGGATCATCACAGCCAAGCCAATACTGGTGAACTTCCCATTGATCCGCGTCGAAATCGACGGCGTAGAGCGATGGTTGTGGCAGCAGCGCGCCGCTCTGGGGATCAATGGGCCCCATGCTGTGCTCCATCCGCGCTCAACTCCCGCGCATGGGTTTCGGCGATCAGGTCGAAAAGCTTGTGGAAGGCCGCTGCGGGCTGCGCTCCGGAGAGGAAGTATTTGCGGTTGACGATAAAGCCCGGCACGCCGCCCATGCCCATTTCCCGCGCCTGCACGTCTTCGGCATTAATTTCTTCGATATGGGCGTCGCTCTCGAACATGGCCCAAAGAACATCCGGGTTCACCCCTGCCCCCAAGGCCACTTCAAGCAAGACCTCAACCTGCCCGATGTCGCGGCCTTCCGTGAAATAAGCGTTAAACAGCGCTTCAACAAAGGCCTCAGCGCGCTCGTGGCCCTCGGTGAGTTGCACGTGCCGCACAGCGCGATGCGCCGGTCGGGTCGAGGGCGTGCGTCCGATCTTGTCGAACTCCAACGTCAGGCCAGAAGCCAGCCCAGCTTGCTTGATCCGCCCGTACACAGCCTTTGCATTCTCCGGCCCGCCAAACTTGGCTTCGAGGTAGGCCCGACGGTCCATCCCTTCGGGCGGCATACCGGGATTGAGCATGAAGGTCCGCCACTGGATTTTGGCTGCAACCGTTGGACCCTCATAGGTCGCCAGCGCGCGTTCAAGATTTCGCTTTCCGATGAAGCACCAAGGGCAAATCGGATCGGCGAAAACGTCAAGGGAAAGCTCAAGGGTATCGGGCATGTGCGTCTGCTTCCTTTTCCAGCGCGCAAAGCTATGTCAGCTTTACCGCCGGTAGTCACGTTAGGAGCGTTCGAAAACATGGGCAATATAGGGCGACTTTTTTGGTCCAATGGGCCCTTGCTATGTGTTCTCACGGTCCTGCTGTGGTCAGGTCACTTCATTGCCGGGCGAATTGCCGGTGATCAGCTTGACGTGCGCCCGTTCCAGCTCGCCTTCTTCCGCTTCTTCTGCGCGACCGTGCTGCTATCCGCGTTCATGGCCGTGACATGGTTCACCGGCCGGCGTGAGACCATCCGGCGTGATCTCGCACTGATCGGGAAGCACTGGTGGAAGCTGGCCCCGCTCGGCATCCTTGGGCACGGCATCTTTGTCAGCCTCGTTTACTTCTCGCTCTATACCGGACAGGTTCCGACCATCGCCGTTTTGCAGACAACCATGCCTGCGGTCGTGGTGGCGGCTGGATTTGTGCTGTTCCGCGATCGACTGACTCTGTGGCAGAGTATCGGGACAAGTGTCTGTTTCCTCGGCGCAGTGTTGGTGGCTTGCGAGGGTGTGCCAGCAAACCTGCTGGGGCTGGACCTGACAGAATCCGTCCTGTGGATGAGCTGCGCGATCTTCGCGTACAGCGTCTTTACCGTGCTGCTGCGCATTCGCCCTGACGGGCTGTCGGATCTGGGCTTCTTGTGGATCCTCGTCACCGCCAGCGCGCTGTTCATCGCGCCCTTCTTCGCCCTCAACGTTGCCGAGCACGGCCTTGCCGAGCTTCGACCCGGTGTGGTCGGTGCGGTGATCTTCATCACGCTCGGACCGGGGCTTACGGCGGCCTATTTCTGGAACCGGGGGGTGCAGCTTATCGGGTCCAATCAGGCAGGCGTGTTCATTAACCTCATGCCGGTTTTTGCCGGCGGCATGGCCTTCCTTGTGCTGCGAGAGCCCATATATTGGTATCATCTCGCCGGGTTGGCGGTCATCATCGGTGGCATTACCCTGGTGACGCGAAAGCGCGCGGGCGGAGCGGCGAAAAAAGCCTGATTGATCCGTGCCTTAGGTCAATGACCGCATAGCATCCGTCAACCCGCCCAGCGTCAGCGGGAACATTCGCCCTTCCATGATCTCGTGGACCATCTCAATCGACTGGTGCCAGCGCCACGTGTCTTCGGCCTGCGGGTTGATCCAAACCGCGTTGGCGTAAGTCTGCAAAACCCGGTGCATCCAAAGTGCGCCGGGCTCCTCGTTCCAGTGCTCCACGCTACCGCCCGCATAGGCAATCTCGTAAGGTGACATGGTCGCATCACCGACAAAAATGACCTTGTAGTCGGACGGATACGTGTTCAGCAGCTGATAGGTCGAAAGCCGCGACTGCTGGCGGCGGCGATTATCCTTCCACACCGTCTCATAGAGGCAGTTGTGAAAGTAGTAGTATTCGAGGTTCTTGAACTCGGATGAGGCCGCGCTGAACAGCTCCTCAACCTGCCGTATATAGGGATCCATGGACCCGCCAATATCAAAAAACATCAGCAGCTTGACTGCATTCCGCCGCTCGGGCCGCAGCTTGATGTCTAGAAAGCCCGCATTCTGTGCGGTGCTGGAGATCGTATCGTCGATGTCCAGTTCCTCAGCCGCCCCCTCGCGCGCAAAGCGGCGCAACCGGCGCAGGGCGGCTTTGATGTTGCGGGTGCCAACTTCGCGGTCACTGTCCAGATCCTTGAAGGTGCGCTTATCCCAAACCTTGATCGCCTTGCCATGGCGGCCTTCCTTCTGTCCGATCCGCACGCCCTCGGGATTATAGCCGTGAGCGCCGAAAGGGCTGGTGCCGCCTGTGCCGATGTTCTTGTTGCCGCCTTCGTGGCGTTTTTCCTGATTTTCCAGCCGCTCGCGCAGCGCTTCCATCACCTTGTCAAAGCCACCAAGCGCCTCAATCTGCGCCTTTTCCTCATCAGTGAGTGTCTTTTCCGACATTTTGCGGAGCCACTCTTCTGGTATTTCACCGAAGATTTCATCAAGGCTGGCCACCCCTTCCCAAAAGTCTTTGAACGCCCGGTCAAAGCGATCAAAGTGGGTTTCATTCTTGACCAGCGTCGCGCGACTCAGCGCGTAGAAGGCGTCCACGTCGGCGTAGACGATGCCCTTGTCGAGCGCAGCGATCAGGTCCAGCAACTCACGAATGGTTGCAGGCACACCGTAGGCGCGAACCTTTTCAAAAAAATGAATGAGCATGGGCAGGCTCCTCTTCGGCTCAGCGCCTAGCCGTGACAGGCGCTCGCCTAGAACCCTAGCCTAACCCCAGCACCAAAGGCCAGATCACTTCTGGTGTATTCGGTGTAGGAGGCGGAGGAGTCCTCGAAGGCGGCACTCAGGTAAGGCTGCAAGCCGCGCAGGGAGAAGTGACCATTCTGGATTTCCACGCTCCCGCTCATGGTCTCAACATCGAGGTCATCGGTGCGGCTGGGGTAAGGGGCGAACCCGCCCTGCGACCGGTACTGCAAATCACCGCCTAGCCTGAACCCGGCAGGCAAGTCCAAGCCCACTTCAACCCCGGCCCCGTAGGCGAGGAAGCCCGTGTAACCCGGGTCCGTCGCGGCCACCTGACCATAGCCGTAGACCCGCGTATCCAGCGCATCGGCCCACGTCGCGTCGTAGTATCCTTCGACCGTCAAGTGCTCAAAGGCGATGCCGGGGAACTGCACGTTCTCAGTCTCGTCGCCCTGCCGGTAGGTGATTTCTGTTCCCAGCACCTGATCTCTGGCGAACTTGAAGCCAATATCCTGCTCCACCGAATAGTGATAGGCCCCCGGGACACGTGGCACATTGGGGTTAAAGTCGACCTTCTCCCGGCTCTTGGAAGACAGGCCGTAACTGATGTTGGTGTTTGCAAGGACAGGTCCGATGGACAGGTCAAGCTCGGCGAAAACCACCCCGACCCACGCTTCCATGAAGTCGGTTTCCTCATAGAAGTTGAATTCACCCTCCAACCCGACCGAAAGCGCGACGTCCGGGGTCAAGTCAAAGCGGTAGCCTGCCCCCAGCTCCAGCGCGTTGATCAGAGAGGCCTGCGCTTCCTCGACGGCAAAGAGGTCGTCCGTGTAGTGCGGTACGCCGGTCCAGTTCAGCCGATCTGCGAAAAGCGCTTGGCGCGTCCCGGTGGTGAAGGTCGAGTTGAGGTCCAGCGAAACATAATAGGGAATGGCCGCGCTGATCTTATCAAGCTGCTCTTCAAGAACCTTTCGTTCAGCGGGGTTCGGATTGTCGCGCAGGGCGTCGATGATGATGGTTCGCGAAGCCTCAAACTCATCGGTGGACAGCAACTCGTTCGACGCTGCCAAAGTCCCCACAACCGCATCCTGCCCCCACACGGTTGTTGCAGGTGCGACTAGCGATGCTGCCAAGCCGATCATCAATAAACGTGGCATAGGGGAAAACCTTGGTCTTTAATGCTGGTCTTACATTACCTTGAGCAGGCACTAAGTACAGACAAATACGCCAGACTTGAGACCCTTTGAAGAGCCAAATCGAGCCAGAATGCAGCATTATTTGGACCATCACGCCACAACCCCGCTCGACCCGTCCGTGGCGGAGTCGATGGCGGCGCTCTGGGGGACGGGCTTTGGTAACCCGGCCTCGGTCGAGCACGCGCGGGGTCTGGCTGCAGCGGATCGTGTGGAGCACGCCCGCCAGCAAGTCGCCAGCGCATTGGGGGCTGAAGCGCGGGAGATCGTCTTCACCTCTGGAGCAACCGAAGCCAACAACATGGCCGTTCTGGGCGCTGCCCGCTTCCGTCGCCAGTTCGAAGGCCGCGACCGCGTGGTGGTGTTCGAGACCGAGCACTCCTGCGTGCTTGGCGCAGCCCGGGCGCTGCGAGGGGCGGGGTTTGAGGTCATGGAACTGGGCGTTGATGCCGAAGGCTTCGCCGATCTGACCGCACTCGAAGCCGCCGTCGATGAACGCACGGCGCTGGTCTGCCTGATGCTTGCCAACAATGAAGTCGGAACGCTTCAGCCCTTGGCCGAGGCTACCCGTATCGCTCACGCCAAGGGCGCGTGGGTGCACAGCGATGCAGCCCAAGCCGCAGGCAAGCTCGCCATCGACGTGCGCGCGCTCGACGTCGATCTGCTGTCGATCTCCGGTCACAAAGTCTACGGACCCATGGGTGTCGGCGCGCTGTTTGTCCGGCGACGCCCGCGTGTGCGGCTCGAACCACTGGTGCATGGCGGCGGACAGGAGCGCGGCCTGCGCGCGGGCACCCTGCCCTTGCCGCTGGTTGCTGGCTTGGGCGCAGCGCTCGCTCTGGCGCAGGAACGGATGGTGGATGACGCAGCTGCTCAAGCGAAACTGCGGGCCTATGCTCTCGACACCATGGCGGGCAGCGGCGCACGGTTTAGCGTCAATGGCCCAGGCGACGAAAGCCGCCGCCTGCCGGGTAACCTGTCCCTGAGCTTCCCCGATATTCCCCGAGAAGCCCTATTCGCGGCGATGGCGGATCACGGGGTTGCAGTCTCCAGCGGATCAGCCTGCTCGAGCCACGACGTAGCACCCAGCCACGTCCTGACCGCCATGGGCATCCCGGGCGCCGTGGCGCAGCGTACGCTGCGGCTGGGTCTGGGACGCGGAAACACGCGTGCCGATATTGATGCTCTCGTCGAGGCGGTCCGCGCGGCGCACCGCAAGGCGGCCTGAGATGGCGCAGCTGACCGACGACTGCTTCGCCTTTGGTGGCCGGTTGATCCCGCTGGATGAAGCCCTAGACGCCGCCAAACCCCTTTTTTCGCCCCGTGCTGGCCGTACCAATGAAACGCTGCCCCTTGCTCTCGCGCGTGGCCGGGTCGCCGCGGCTGCCGTCACCGCACCGCGCGCCGTCCCGCCGCACGACAATTCTGCAGTCGATGGCTATGCCGTTCGGTTCTCAGATTTGAACGAAGAAGCGACCACCGTCATGTCCCTTGATGGCTATGCGGCCGCCGGGGACCGCCCCCAACCGTTGCCCGCAGGCTGTGCTAGGCGCATTCTCACCGGCGCGGCCATGCCAGCGGGAGCCGATACGGTCTTCATGGACGAGGACGTAACGCTCGATGGGTCCAGCGTCAGCCTTCCCCCCGGCCTCAAGCCCGGTGCAAATGCGCGGAAAGCGGGCGAGGATATTGCCCAGGGCGATACCGTGGTGACAGCCGGCCAGCGCCTTTCAGCGGCTGACCTGGGTGTGCTGGCCAGCCTCGGCCTGACAGAGGTCGCGGTGCGTCCATCGCTCAAGGTCGCGCTGTTCTCAACCGGCAACGAAATCCGTGAACCCGGTGAGGCACTGGAGCCCGGACAGGTCTACGACGCCAACCGCACCGCCCTGCGCGGCCTGCTGCAACAAGCCGGCGCCGAGGTGGTCGATTTGGGGATCCTGCCGGACCGAACGGAAGCCATCGACGCGGCGCTAAGCGGGATCGACAGCGACGTCGATGCGATCATGACATCCGGCGGGGTATCGGCGGGCGACCACGACGTGGTGCGGCAGGTGCTGGAAGCGCGGGGTGCGTTGCTGTTCTGGCGGCTGGCCGTCAAGCCCGGACGCCCGATTGCGCTCGGCCGCTTTGGTGAGGTGCCAGTAATCGGCCTGCCTGGGAACCCTGCCGCCGCCGCGGTCATGTTCTACGTTGCCGCGCTGCCCCTCCTGCGCGCCCGTGAAGGCGCGGATCGCGCCGCAGTGATGCGGGTGCCGGTAAAGCTCGACTTCAGCCACCGCAAGAAAGCCGACCGTGTGGAGTTCGTCCGCGTTCAAGTGCGGGCTGACGCGGATGGGACGCTGGTTGCGCGGAAGTTTCCGCGTGAAGGCGCAGGCATACTGTCTTCGATTGCTTGGGCAGACGGCATGATTGCGCTCGAAGCCGATCGCCTGACGGTTTCGCCGGGTGAAACCGGCTGGTTCACCGCCTTTGACTGGAGCCTGTCCGCCTGATGTCCCAAACCTCCCCCGAACCGGCGACCGCTTCCCTGCCCGGCTCCGTCCTCGTCACCGCTGACCCGTTGGACCCTAGTGCCGAACAGACGCGACTTACCGCGGGCGCGCACGGTGTTGGCGCGGTTTGTCGCTTCGAAGGGCTGGTTCGGGAGTTCAGCGGCAGCGCTCGTGACAGCCTGACCCTAGAGCATTACCCCGGCATGACCGAGACCGCGCTTGAAACCATTCGACAGGAAGCGGGCCAGCGCTGGTCGCTGGAAGGGCTTAGCATTCAGCACCGCGTCGGAAAGATGGAGCCCGGCGACGTCATCGTCGCCGTTATCGCCTGCTCCCGCCACCGGCAAAACGCCTTTGATGCTTGCGCCTTCGCCATGGATTTCCTGAAAACCCAAGCCCCGTTCTGGAAGCTTGAAGACGATGGCGAGGGCGAGGCAAACTGGGTCGATGCCCGCGAAAGCGATCATGCAGCGCGCGCCAAGTGGGATGCCTAAGCCGTTCCTCTGCTGGACCTCATACTTTAAAAGCGGAATTTTGAGCCCAGACTGAATTGCGTTTCCAGTCCATAGGTGCGCGCCTCGACATAGACCGATGCGCTCGAGTTCAGGCGCATGTCCACCCCGCCCGTCAAGTGCGCCCACGGCAAGGCAAACCCACCATCGCCGGTCAATACAGTCACCAGATCAAGCCCACCACCAAGGTAAGGCCGAACAGCAGCAATTGGCGCGCGAAACACAAAGGCCGCGTCGATCGAGGGAACAACAAGCAAGCCGCCGTCGCCGAACTCAGTAGGCGTGATGGCACCAACGTCAAAATCCAGCAGGAAGTTGTCAAACTCGGCCCCAACCCCGACCCGCGTCGTCAACCCCACCACGCCTTGATCCAGAGGAACCAGCGGTGGCCCGAGCAGCGCAACCCCGGCCTCACCAGAAATGAAAATCTGCTGCGCCCGCGCGCTTGGCGCGACCAAGACGCTGGCCACGAGGGCGGTGAGGGCAAAAAAGAGCTTAAACGGCATGGGACGGTCCCCTGAGAAGCAATAGGCTCAATCAAAGTGCGCCTTTTTCCTTACACTGTCAAGACTGCTTCTTTTCAAAGGCTTAACGCGCTAGTTTCTCCAGATTGTCCAGCAGCGATACGATCGCCTTTTTGCGCTCTTCGTCGGTCTCGATCTTGCGCTTGAACACCAAACGCTGATCCGGGCGGATGGACATGACTTGTGAGTTGGCCCGGATCCATGAAATCAGCTTATCAGGCTTGGCAAAGCGATCCTCCCGGAAACCGACGACCACACCCTTTGGCCCAACATCCAGTTTCTCCACGCGCGCAGCGCGGGCCTTGATCTTGAAGGCGACGGTTTGCAGCAGGTTGAGCACCGGCTCCGGCGGCGGGCCAAAGCGGTCTTCGACTTCGGCGAGGAAAGAGTCGATCTCCCCCGCCTCTCGCAACATACCAACACGCCGGTATAGCCCCAGCCGCACGTCCAGCGCCTCGACATAGTCTTCAGGGATGTAAACCGCAAAACCAGTGTTCAGCACAGGTACCCAGTCGTCATCCGGCTTAGCCCGGAGTTCACCGGTCGCGGGGTCAACGCCAAGCTCTTCGGCGAGTTGGACTTCTGCAACGGCTTCTTCGAGCATCTGCTGATAGAGCTCGATGCCGACTTCCTTGATATGGCCGGTCTGCTCTTCCCCCACCAAATTGCCCGCCCCGCGAAGATCAAGGTCGTGGGAAGCCAGCGTGAAGCCTGCACCCAGGCTGTCCAGCGTCTTCATTACATCCAGCCGCCGCTGCGCGTCAGCGGTCAGGGGCTTGCGCTGGTCAAAGGTCAGATAAGCATAGCCCCGCACCTTCGACCGACCAACGCGCCCCCGCAGCTGATACAGCGCCGCAAGTCCGAACATGTCGGCGCGGGGGATGATCATGGTGTTCACAGTTGGGATGTCGATCCCACTTTCGATGATGTTGGTGGCCAGCAAGATATCGAACTTACGATCATAGAAGGCGTTCATGACGTCTTCGAGTTCGGTCGGTGGCATCTGACCATGCGCGACCGCGACTTTCAGCTCGGGCGCAATGCTGGCCAGCCGCTCCCGCATGTTCGCCAGATCACGCACGCGCGGACAGACGACGTAAGACTGCCCACCTCGGAACTGCTCCCGCATCAGCGCCTCACGCAGAATTACCCCGTCCCATGGCATGATAAACGTCCGCACAGCCAGCCGGTCGACAGGCGGTGTGGCGATGAGAGAGAGGTCTTTCACCCCCGTCAGCGCCAGCTGCAGCGTGCGCGGGATCGGGGTTGCGGTGAGCGTCAGGACGTGGACGGTTTCCTTGAGCTTCTTCATCCGCTCCTTCTGCCGCACGCCAAAGCGCTGTTCCTCGTCGATCACCAGCAAGCCCAGATTGCCGAACTTGAGGCTTTCGGCGAGCAGCGCGTGGGTGCCGACCACGATGTCGATTTCTCCCCGACCCAGCGCTTCTTTCGTCGCGGTAGCGTTCTTAGCTGAGACCAGCCGGGAGAGTTGCGCAATGCGGATGTTGAGGTCTTTGAACCGCTCCTCGAAGGTCTTGAAGTGCTGCCGCGCGAGCAAAGTGGTTGGGGCAACGATCGCCACCTGATGCCCGGCCATAGCCCCCACAAAGGCCGCCCGGATCGCCACCTCCGTCTTGCCAAAACCAACATCCCCGCAAACCAACCGGTCCATAGGGCGGCCCGAAGCGAGGTCTTCGATCACGTCGTCGATGGCGTTGAGTTGATCGTCCGTCTCGCTGTAAGGAAAGGTTTGCGCGAACTCATCCAACACGCTTTGCGGGACGTCCAGGATCTCGGATTTGCGCAGCTTTCGTTCCGCGGCGATGCGCATGAGGTCGCGGGCCGTACGGGTGATCCGCTCCTTGACCCGCGCCTTGCGCGCCTGCCAGGCCGCACCGCCGAGCTTGTCCAGCCCAACCCCTTCACCGTCGCCAAAGCGGCTGAGAACCTCGATGTTCTCCACGGGGACATAGAGCTTGTCGCCGCCGCTGTATTCGATGTGCAAGACGTCATGCGCCGCGCCGCTCAGGTCGATGGTGAGCAGGCCGACATAGCGACCGATGCCATGTTCGACGTGCACAACCAGATCGCCCGTCGCCAGACCGCTGACCTCGGTCAGGAAGTTGTCGGACTTGCGCCGCTTGCGCGGGCGAACGATGCGTTCGCCCAGGATGTCTTGTTCGGTGTAGAGCACGAAGCCGCCGCCTTCGAACCCACGTTCGAGCGGCAGCACGGCGTTGAACACCCGCCGTGCCTCAGCCTCGGGCGCCAGCGCAGGATCCCAGCCGCGCAAAGCCTTGATGCCCTCCAGCCCCGCTTCACCCAAGTTACTCGCCAGACGGTTTGCCGAACCTGCGCTGAGCCCCGCAATCACCACGGACTGTCCACCAGCCAAGGCCCGATCACTACGGTCGCTTACAGCCGTATAGATGTTCCGCTCCGGGTCTTGCCGCGCCTCGGCGAAGGTCGGGATCGAGCGGTAACTGTGCCGCGCCAGCGCGACGTCAGTCCCCGACGGCACCGAAAAGTTGGTGAACTGCCAGCACCGGTGCGCAGTAGGAAAGGCGTTCCAGTCGTCTTCAGTGGCGTAGAGAAGATCGGGTGCGATGGGCTTGTAGGAGTGGTCTTTCTTTTCGACTTCAAACACTGTCTGGCGGGCGGTGTAAAAATCGCGAATGGTTTCGAGCCGCGCGTCCTTTGCCGCCACCACTTCCGGCTCAAACACCAACTCACCGCCTTCGACATAGTCAGTGAGCAGTGCCATTTTCTCGTGCAGCAAAGGCAGCCAATGGTCCAAGCCGGCGTAGAGCCGACCCGCTGATACGCTTTCATACAAAGGGTCTTCACCCTTCACCCGGCCAAAGCTGTCGCGGTATTCGGTCCGAAAGCGCTCGATACTGTCTTCATTCAAGACGAATTCATGGACCGGACCAAGTACGACGCCCTTGATCGGCTGATCGGTACGCTGGGTTAGCGGATCGAAGGCACGGACGCTCTCGATCTCATCGCCGAAGAAATCGAGCCGCACTGGACTGGCACGTCCGGCGGGAAAGAAATCGAGGATGCCGCCACGCGGCGCAAACTCACCCGGCTCCGTCACGGTCGAAACCCGCTCGAAGCCCAGATCGAGCAGACGCGCCTGCACCTCTTCAAAGCCAATCTCCTGCCCCGGCCGCAGGGTCAGAGACAGCGACTTGATAAAACTGGGATGCGGCACACGCTGCATGAGCGCGTTGATGCTGGTCACCACCACGCGAGGGCGGTCCTCAGCTGCCGGTCGCAACAAGCGAGCCAGCGTCGCCAGCCGCGTGGCGATTAAGTCGGACTTGGGCGACACTCGGTCATAGGGCAGGCAGTCCCACGCCGGGAAGCGCAGCACTTCGGCCTCTGGCAGGCGAAAGCGAAACAACGATGCGGCCCGCGCCAACCGCTTGTCGTCTCGGGCGACAAACACGATTGGCCGCCCGGTCTCCTGCGCGATATCACTGGCCAGAAAAGCTTCTGCCCCATCTGGGACGTCGCCAATCAGGACTGCTTCGTTAACGTTTTGTTCTTCTGTTTGGTTCATGCCGCGCCCAGAGTGGTCCCGCGCTCAGTCCTGCACCGGGTGCGGCGCGCGGGGTGGTCAGATGCGGTACTCAAACGATCGCAGCGCGGAAAGCAAGGGCTCGGGCAGCTCATCAGGGATGCTGGCCGGATTCTGTAACCAAACCTGCACATCGGGGTCGTTGACCTGCTGCAGCGCTTCGATCTGCTCCATGCGGGTCAGAGCATCCCTCGCCTCGGTCTCGGCAGCGGGGAGAAAGTCCTGCGCGAACTGTGTCATGAGCAAATCAAGCTCCCGAGTGCCCCGGTGCCCTGCCCGCCAGAGCGCGCGCTTGCGTCGATCGCTGTACTGCATGTTAATGTCGCCTCTTCAAGACCCAACAGACCCAAGCGATGAGTTAGCGTGCGCCCGGAAATCCTCAATCCTTTATTCACGCCTGTGACAGAGTTACCCGGTATCGGGCCGAAGTCAGCAGCGCTGATTGAGCGGGTCGCCGGTCCGCATCTGTGGGATCTGATCCGCGCCCAACCCACCCGCATGCAGCAGCGCACCCGCATTGAGCAGCCCAGCGACCTTTACGAGGACCAACTGGTCACCTTGCCGCTGCTGGTGCTGCAACACTTCATCCCTCGCTCGCCCAAAGCGCCCTATCGCGTGAACTGCATGGCGGGAGACGTCCCGGTTTCGCTGGTGTTCTTTAACGCCAAGGGGTCCTGGTTGCAGGGTCAGCTGCCCGTCCGTGAAGAGCGGTTGATCTCTGGCAAGCTCGCGCGGTTCAACAACAACTGGCAGATCACCCACCCCGACTACATGGTCCCGCTCGAAGAAGCGGAGAGTATCCCGGCGGTTGAGCCGATCTATCCGCTCACCCAAGGCCTGACATCGCGCGTCTGGAACAAAGCGCTGAATGCGGCGCTTGAGGGCATGCCGGAGCTGCCGGAGTGGGCCGATACGTCCCTGCAAGCTCAGCAAAAGTGGCCCGGCTGGCGGGCGTCGGTGTGCGCACTGCACTTCCGCACGCCCGAACAAGACACGCCCCGGCCTGAAGCCCTGCGCCGACTGGCCTATGATGAGCTGCTCGCCCAGCAGCTCTCCCTCATGATCGTGCGCGAACGCGGGCGGCGGCGTGGAGGGAATGCGCTGGTGGGGGACGGCTCCCTGAGCCAGTCCGCGCGCGCCAACCTGCCCTTTACCCTGACGGACAGCCAAGAAAGCGCGATTGACGCTGTGCGCTCGGACATGGGGCGGTCGCAGCGGATGATGCGGTTGATCATGGGGGATGTTGGCAGCGGGAAAACCATGGTGGCGCTGTTCTCGGCGCTGATTGCTGTTGAGGCGGGCGCGCAGGTGGCGATCATGGCCCCGACCGAGATCCTTGCCCGCCAACTCCACGCTAACCTGTTTGAAGCGCTTTCCAAGGTTGGTGTGCGCATCGACATTCTCACCGGTCGCGACAAAGCCGCCGCGCGCAAGCCCGTGCTCGCGGGTTGCGCGGAGGGTGCCATCAAGATCCTCATCGGCACCCATGCCCTGTTTCAAGAAGGCGTGGCGTTCCGCAATCTGGGTCTGGTGATCATCGACGAGCAGCATCGCTTTGGCGTTCACCAGCGGCTTGCGCTGGGGCAAAAGGGCGAGGCGCCGCATATGTTGCTCATGTCCGCAACGCCGATCCCGCGTTCAATGGTCCTCGCGCTCTATGGCGATCTGGATATCTCCAAACTGCTCACCAAACCCGCCGGACGCCAACCGATCAAAACGCTGGTCAAGCCACAGGACCAATGGGGCGAAGTTGCTCTAGCGCTGGGCCGGGCGATCGAGCGTGGCGATCAGGTGTACTGGATTTGCCCGCTGGTCGAAGAAACCGAGGTCAGCACACTCACCGCCGCCGAAGAGCGGCACGCCATGCTCAAGGAAATGTTCGGACCCCGCGTCGCGCTGGTCCACGGGCGGATGAAGGGCGAGGAAAAGGATACGGTCATGCGCCGGTTCAAGGCGCATGAAGCCGACATTCTGGTCGCAACCACCGTTGTCGAAGTGGGGGTGGACGTTCCAAACGCAACTGTGATGGTGATCGAGCATGCGGAGCGCTTCGGTCTGGCTCAGCTGCATCAGCTGCGTGGACGGATCGGGCGCGGCACCAAGGCCTCAACCTGCTTGCTGCTCTATACCGCCCCACTGGGAGAAACCGCACGCTCTCGCCTGTCGATCATGCGGGAAAGCAACGACGGCTTCGTCATCGCGGAAGAAGACCTGCGCCTGCGCGGCGCGGGGGATGTCATGGGAACGCGGCAGTCGGGTTTGCCCGACATGCACTTTGCTGCCCTACCCGAGCATCAGGACTTGCTGGAAATCGCCCAGCGCGACGCGCAACTGACACTGAACAAGGCCCCGGAACTCAGCGGGGCGCGCGGTGAAGCCCTGCGCACGCTGCTCTATCTGTTTGAGCGGGAGCAAGCCATCGCCTTCCTCGAAGCGGGCTAGCGCGCCCTGGTCTCAGCCCGCCGACGCGCTCTGATACCAGACATTGCGGAAGTAGTCGGCCGCCGCTTCCCCCTGACCCGCGCACCAGACTGAGTAGTCTTGCACACCGTCGAGGTTCATTTGTTCCTCAACCAGATTAATCGCCCGATTGCGCAGGTTGGCGGCGTCTGAGATCGAGATGGGCTGTTGTACTTGCAGATTGTTGCGGTCGATCCGGTATCCTTCGCGCACGTGCCACGTCAACTCGCCACAGAAATCCACGACTGTGATCCGGTAGAGCAACTTGTGCCAATCTGGGCGCTGATAGTCTGAAAAGACCTCATCCAGATTGCCGCTGGTTATCACCACAGCCGGACCTTGCGCCGCGGCATCTGCTGTCTGATTGCCCCAGCGCAAACCCACGAGCGTAACCCCCGTCACCAGCGCAACGATGGCAAACACGCTCAAGGCGAGCGTTAAGTCTTGGGTCCAACTGCGGCGAACAAGGTTCATGGTGAGCCAAAGTTAAGGAGTGAACACAGGCGCTCTCCCAAATCCTTCAGGAGAACGCAGCAGGGTACAGGGCACTGTGCAAGCTGTAGGCCAATACTGCCACAATTGTACGACAAGAGGCCTCTAAGGCGGCAAGAATTTGATCCACATCGCCTGTGGACATGTGTTCACGGAAATGGGCGGCGGCAGTGACGCCCTTGTGAGCGGGCTTGTGGGGCGTGCGTGAGGGGATTGGTTTAGGGAGAAAGCACTCCTTTTTGTTCATGTTTGGGAGAGAGACATGGAACCCCGCCAACCTTCACTGCGCCCTTCACTGCGCCCTTATTTGATCCGCCCCTTTGCCTTGCTCGCTGGTCTCGCAGCGGCGCTTGTGCTGGCCGTTGGCGATTTTGCGCAAGCGCAGACCGATATCGTCCCGCGCATGCAGGAGCCACCAAGGTCCTGGGCGCGAGAGTTTCCGCTCGCTGATTTTTCCCGCGCGACCATTGATTTCGATGAAGTCCTCTCCGGTGGTCCACCTCGCGACGGCATCCCCGCCATTGATGACCCGGTCTTCGTCTCTCTTGCTGAAGCCAGTGAACGCTTTGCGCCGACTGAGCCGGTGATTGGACTAGAGATCAACGGTGAGGCGCGGGCCTATCCGCTGCAAGTGCTGACATGGCACGAAATCGCGAACGACGTGGTTGGCGGTGTTCCCGTGGCCGTGACTTATTGCCCGCTGTGCAACGCGGCCATTGTCTTCGACACGCGGATCAACGGTGTAGCGCACGACTTTGGCGTTTCTGGACGGCTTCGGAAGTCGGACATGATCATGTACGACCGCCAGACCGAGAGCTGGTGGCAGCAGTTTAGCGGTAATGGCGTGGTCGGCACGTACGCTGGGCTCAAGCTGACCAAGCTACCCTCCCGGATCGAGAGCTTTGAAGCCTTCGCTGCACGCTTCCCCGAGGGTCAGGTGCTGGTCCCCAACAACGACGCCTTGCGCCACTATGGCCGCAATCCCTATCGCGCCTATGACGCCGAAAACGGGCGACCTTTCCTGTACTCCGGCGACATGCCCAACGATATCGTACCCATGGCGCGGGTGGTGATTGCGGAGGGCTACGAGGACCGGGCCTTTGCGCTCAGTCTGCTAGCGGAACAGGGTGTTTATCGTGACGGCGCGCTGGAAATCACCTGGACCGCTGGCCAGAACTCGGCGCTGGACTCCGCCGTGATTGCAGAGGGCCAGCCGCCGGGACATCGTCTATGACCTCACGTTCGCTTTTGTTTACACCGCCTTCATCGAAGGCGGGACCATCGTGCAGTAAGCCCGCACAAGGCAACTTAAACAGGCCTCGCAGTCCACAAACCCACCCTCATTCTCGCTCTTCTCCCTCAGGCTTTGCCCGGTTTCGTCCCGAACGACGGAACTGGGTCATTTTTGTTGGTGAATCGGGAAAGAGTCGTGTAATATGTTCAACATTATCAGTCTTCTAGCAATCAATCCGCAGATTTGGTCGCTAGCGCTTCTATTTAAGTGCTTGTTTTAGCACGTCTTTTTGAATTTGACGCCTCGCCTGCCCGGCACGCCTTTTTCGGCGAAATCGGCTTGGTTGCGAGGATATTTGAACCTCGGAGCCGTATTCATGACTTCCGCTCTCTCCCTGCTTCGCACCCACGGGTCTGCGCTCAAAGACATGTCGCGCAAAGGAACGCTGTCGAAAACTGCACTGATTGCAGCAGGCAGCGCCATCCTCGCCGCGCATCAAGTGCAGGCGGAGGACGCCTGCCCGGCGACCTGTGAGACCGATGGCGAGGGTATTGTCACCATTGGCCAAAGCCTGATCGGCGCGACACACAGTCATCAGAGCGGCCTGACCCATAACCATGGCCCTCTCTCAATCCTGCCGATGGGCCCGGATCACGCGCACCCGGTCAGCGGCATGGTCGCGGGCGGTGTTGCGCCCGGCGGTGTGCTGATGGGCGGCGGTGCGCCGGCGGCAATGGCTACGCCGGTGATGAATACCGCCGCTTTGAATGCACCAATCCCCGGCCCCATGGCGTCCGCCCCGTCAGCCCCCATGACCAAGGCCATGGCTTACACCCCACCACCTGCGCCCATCATGTCGGCCGCCATGGCGTCGCCGGTCGTGCCCGCGCCCATGATGCCCACAACCATTGTGAGCGCGCCGCTGATGGTAACGCCTTACAATGCCAACAAGATTGTCGCTTCCTCGCCCAGCCTGTTCCCCGGTGTGAACGTCGATGCGCCCTTGTTGCTCACGCTAGGACTGGCGGGCCTGACGGGGCTGTCGGCCCTCGTGCTCTTTGGTGGCGGAGAAGCTGATGCGGGGTCGTCTTCAGGCGGGGCGGAATATAAGCCTTACGTCAGTTCAGGCAGCGATGCCGACCCTTCCGGAATTGTCATTACCAGCGCGCCATCGCAGTTGATTGACGAAGGCGAAACAGGCACGTTCTCGATCATCTCAGCCACAGACGAACAAGGCGATACCTTGACCTTCGCCATCACTGGCGGTGCGGATCAGGCCCGATTTACCGTGGACATGTACACCGGCGCGCTGAGTTTCATCGGTGCGGACTTGCCCAGTTCCAATGATCCCAGTCAGAGCGAACCTGACTACTCGGCGATCAGTGGGGACGCAGACGACACCCAGCCAGAGAACGGAAACAACACGCTGGAATTGATTGTTCAGGTCAGCGACCCCAGCGGCAATGCCCGCACGCAGGCCCTGACTTACTACATCCAGAACGACGATCGCGATGATCGGGTCGAGGATTACAAGCTCGCCTCCCAACTTGCCCGCGTCAGCGATACGGACACCAACTTTCTCACCGACATGATCGACGCAGCCTTTGGCCGTGACAGCAACGGTGACCCGCTCGTGTTGAGCGTAGATGGCGGCGATCGGGTGAGCGTAACGGAACTCAACGGCATGGGCGGCGCCACTTTGAGCAGCTTTGGCACCACTAACGCGGATTACGTGGACATCGCCTTGGGTGACATCGACGGCGATGGTCGCCTTGATGCTGTGGTTGCCGCGAAGCTCAACGGTGAGAACATCGTACAGCTGTGGGAAAGCAACGGCTTGGGTCAATTCTCACTGGAACTCACAGCACTGGAAGGCAGTGGAACCACGGACCTCGACGCAACCGGGAGCGTGACGGACGTGGTTATCGGGGAGTTCACGGGCTCGGGCAACCTCGACATCTTTGTTTCCAACGATGGCGGTGATGACAGCCTGATCACCGTTACTGGCAATTATAGCGGCACCATTCTGACCGAGTCCGGCCTTGAAGCGGGTGAGCGTTCTGCGGTGATCAGTGAGGACTACATTAACTCCAGCACCGACTACGTGGTTTCCATCGACGATGGCGATCTTGCGCTGATCGACGTTGAAGACATGGAGCGCGAAGACCTGCTCAGCGGCACTTACGTTGACCTGGCTGTGTACCGCGACAAAGTCTTTGCGGCGAACAGTACAACGGTGGACGTGTTTCAGGCCGATACCAACTCGCTTGACGACGAGAAGAGTGCGCTGGTCACTGGCCACAGCGACATCGTGAAGATCCTGCTCGGCGACTTTGACGATAACCACACGGACGAGGAACTGGCCGTGCTGGACCGGGGCGAGGACACTCTGAGTATCTATGACATGGACCGCACCTTTGACAGTGCGACCCTGCTCTACACCATCGACGTCGATGCCAGCGCAGAGACCCTGCTGGCCATCCCGCAGTCCGTGGAGTTGGCAACGGCGCTGACAGGCAACCTCGCGGACGAAATCCTTGTCGGTGGCCCGAACTCAGCGCTCTACTACGACGACAGCTCGCTCTAAAGGCGCAGCAGACGCAGCAGGTTGGTCTGCCCGACCTGCCCAAAGGGAACCCCGGCGGTCAGCACCACCTGATCGCCCTCACCGCCAAAGCCTTCGCTGATTGCGATCTGGCGGGCGGCATCGACCACCTGGTCGAGGGTTTCCATGTCTTCGACAACCGCGCAGTGCAGGCCCCAGACGATGGTATGCTGTCGCGCGGTTTTCTTTTCGGGCGTCACCATGACAATGGGCACAAGCGGCCGCTCCCGACTGGCGCGCTGGGCGGTGCGGCCGGAGCGCGTATGGGTGACGATGGACTTGGCACCAATGGTCTCAGCAACCTGACAAGCGGCGGTGGAGATGGCATCTGAGCCGGTTGCAGGACCGCCGCCGGAAGCCGGCGACTGCTTGTAGTGCGAGGACTGCTCGGTCTCGCGGATGATGCGGTCCATCATCGCAACCGCCTCCCGCGGGTACTTCCCCGCCGCACTTTCCGCCGAGAGCATCACGGCATCAGCGCCGTCGTATACT
>CBFHUI010000043.1:0-22214 GCA_965658725.1 Alphaproteobacteria bacterium
GAGTAGCAGGCAGAGCCTCTGGCTCAAGGCTTAGAAAGAAACGGGTCAGGCGGGGCAGGGTGCTCCGCCTGGCCCGTTTTTCTTTTTAGGTGCGGGCCAATACCGGAGGCTTTCCCGCCCGCTGTTCCGGGTGGTGGCAGGCTCAACTCAGGCGTGGGGAAAGGGTTGGTCGTCGCTACGCGGCAAAAGCCGGAAAAAGAGCCGCGAGGTCACTGGCAAATGGCGGGATGGGCAAGTATGCCGTGGCCTCGCGGAGTTGCGGCTTGTGAACACCTGCCGAAGACGAAGCTTCCGCAAGTGTCACTGAAGCAGGCAGCAACGACTGTGCTAGCCGGTCAGAAACCGACAAAACTCTCGATTTTTCACGGAAACACAGGACGAATGCGGTTTACGCGACCAAGCTTGGCAATTTGGGAGCTGGAGGCGCGACTCGTTCCGCATTACGCGAAAGCATTCTGCAAAGGGGCAAGTGTCGGAACGGCTGAGCCAAAGAGTAGGATCGGCGGGCGAACTTAGGGGGTCTGTTTGGCCTGAAGCGCTTGGATCTGCTCCAACAGTGCTGCCCGTTCCTTTTCCCAGGCTGTGGTTTGGGCATTCATGTGCCGGGAAAAGATGCTGAGGGTCGCGCGAGAGGCGTCGGCACCCCCGCTCTGGCTCATTTGAAACAGCAGAAGGGTATCACCCTGAAGGTCCAATTCTGGACCAAGTTGGCATTGCATGGCGGTTGCACGGGCTCCGCCGTGGGCAGGGAGGGCTGCTTCCGCGCGGGTCGTAGTGGTCAGGTCGAGCGTGCCGGGTAAGTCCGGGGCCAGCGCGCGGACGGAAACGGATCGCTCAAGGCCATGCTCTTCAAGCATGCGGGTCAGCGCGTCGTTGTGCCAGACCAGCCGCAGAGTGCCGGGGTCACAAAGCCCCACTGGGGTCATCAGAACGGCGAGCAAATCCTTGGGCGTCATTCTCAGAGGTCGTCCGGGTGAACAATCACGTCGCGCGTGGTGGCAACGACCCCCATCAGGCCGTCTCGGTCCCCGGGCGTCAAGCCGTTATCGTCGAGCGTGGCGGAGAGGATCTGGGCCACTTCGTTGAAGTGTGCGGCGCGGATGTTGAGGTGCGCGTGCGCGCGCCGCAGGGCTTCAACGTCCAACTCAAAAGGGCCCCCCATGACCGCACCGATGGTCTCGATCTGATGCTCGACCAAGCGCTCCATATTGATGTTGCGGAAGTAAGGCGAAAGCGATGGCGACACCAGTACCCGCGCGTAAAAGTCATCGACCGCTTTGGCGACAAAGGCATAGCCTCCGTACCGGTCCCATAAAGTATCGGTCATCTGTCCCCCGTGGTTTGCATATTCGGCTCCAAATGATTTGCATTTTCAGCGCCAATTGCAAAGAATCTGAGGCACGGAATAAGAGCGATTTGAAATCAAATGATTTCAATGCGTTATAAATTTTATAAGCATTCGAAGCGAAGGCCTGATGTTCTTGGCTGCTGGTGAGCCGCTTCAGAGAGGGAAAAATTCTCACAAAGAAAGTCTTTGTGAGAAAATTGAGGGAAATCCACATGGATACGACGATCTTCAAGGCCTACGACGTGCGCGGCGTGGTTCCGGACCAACTCAACGAAGGGGTGGCGGCTCGGATCGCCGGTGGGGTGCTGCACGTGACCAAGGGACAGACCTTTGTCGTTGGTGGGGACGTGCGACTGCACAGCCGCGCGTTGGTCGAGGCGATGATCGAGATGCTCACGACGGCGGGTGCTGAGGTGCTGGATCTGGGGCTTTGCGGCACCGAAGAAGTCTATTTCTGGACAGGGTATCGGCAGGCTGATGCTGGACTGATGGTCACGGCCAGTCACAATCCAGCCGAGTACAACGGGGTCAAATTCGTTGGCAAAGCGGCAGAACCGCTGAGCAAGGAAGGCATGGACGCGGTCCGCGATTGGGCGGCCTCAGATGCCGTCTTGCCGCTGGCAGCACAGCGGGGTGCGGTCGAAACCCTGAACGACCGGACGCCCTACCTGGATCGCCTACTGTCCTTCGTTGATCTCGAGGCTGCGTCGCCGCTGCACGTAGTGCTGAACAGCGGCAATGGCTGTGCTGGGCCGATTGTTGAAGCATTGGAAGCGCGGCTGCCGGCGCACATCCGCTTGACCCATGTGCACGGCGCGCCGGACGGTACTTTCCCCAATGGCATCCCGAACCCATTGCTGCCAGAAAAACGGCAGAGCACCACCGATGCCGTGCGTGCGCACGGGGCTGACTTTGGTGTGGCCTTTGACGGGGACTTTGATCGGTGCTTTTTTTTCGACGGCGATGGGGCGTTTATCGAGGGTTACTACGTCGTTGGCTTGCTCGCGCGAGCCATGCTGGCCAAAGCACCTGCGGGCAGCGGGATTGTCTACGACAACCGCATGACTTGGGCGACCGAAGCGGCAATCCAAAGCGAAGGCGGGCGTGCCGTGGTCTCCCGGACCGGGCACATCTTCTTCAAGCGCCTCGTGCGCGAAGAAAAGGCACCCTACGGGGGCGAGATGAGTGCTCACCACTATTTCCACGACTTCTATTCCTGCGACAGCGGGATGATCCCGTGGCTGCTGATGGCGCAACTCGTCGGAGAAACTGGGCAGTCGCTAGGGGCCCTGGTGGCCGACGCGCAGGCGGCTTTTCCCTGTTCGGGCGAGATCAACTTTCCTGTTCAGGACGCAGCCGCTGTGTTGCGGCGTCTCGAAGACGCCTTTGAAGGTACGGGGAAAAGGGTCGAGATCGACGGCCTGACCTACGAGTTCGATGACTGGCGTTTCAACGTTCGGTCCTCCAACACGGAACCCTTGCTGCGGCTCAACGTAGAGACGCGGGGGGACGAGGTTCTGCTGGCGCAACGGACGGCTGAACTCAAGGCTCTGATTGAAGGGAAGGGCTGATTTCGCCGAGTTGATTGGTCGTGTCGGATGATGGGTACGGACGGGGCGGGTGCTGGGCGGCCTTTTGGTTGCGCTGACACCCCCGCGCCTTTGGCGCGCGGGCGCATCGCGCAAGTCGGCCGCTGCGCGCCCGGTCGCTTCGCTCCAGCGTTGGCATTTTGCGCTTTGCTTCAGTACTGGCAAAGCCGCCAAAGCCCTATTTGCTGGCACGCTCGTCGCGTTTGACCATTTCCCACGCCGCGTGGAGCCTGTCGAAGCTCCGGTCGGTCCACTCGAAATCAAGCGCCTGCTCCACGGCGTTAAAGCGCCGGGTGAACTTGCTGTTGGCGCGGTGGAGAGCTTTTTCAGGGTCAATGTCATGCCGTCGCGCGACCGCGGCAGCCACGAAGAGCAGGTCGCCCACCTCCAGTTCAAGCGCGTCCCGGTTCAGCGGTTCTGCCGCCGCTTCTTCCTTAACCTCGGCCAGTTCCTCGTCCACCTTGCCGTAAATCTGCGCCATTTCCGGATGATCAAAGCCGACCATCGCAGCCTTGCGCTGGATCTTGTCCGTCGCTGTCAGAGCCGGGAAACCGATGGGGATGTCCCGCAGGGTCGCGCGCGGGTCGCCCGCTTCTACCGGCAGGCCAGCGGCGGCCTTTGCCGCGTGCTTGGCGTCCTTTTCCTCGCGCTTGATCCGGTTCCAGTCTGCACGCTGTTCGGCATCGCTGGCGTAGGTCCGATCACCAAACACGTGGGGATGACGGTGGATCATCTTGTCTGCAATCCCCTGCGCCACGTCATCGAAGTCAAACAGCCCCAACTCCGCCGCCATTTGTGCGTGGAAGACCACTTGCAGCAGCAGATCGCCCAGTTCCTCAAGCAGGTCCACCGTGTCATCCCGCTGGATTGCGTCAGCGACCTCATAGGCTTCCTCCACAGTGTAAGGGGCAATGGTGGCAAAGGTCTGCTCGATGTCCCAAGGACAGCCGTCTTCGCGGTCGCGGAGTTGCTTCATGACGTTCAGGATGCGGTCGAGGCCGTTCCCGGTCGCCGTCTTTGGGATGGTGTGTTTCATGGCGGTGATTTCAGACGCTTCAGACTGTTGGGAGGGCAGGTGGGCGCCCACCGTCCCGCATTTCGGTGCCGCGGTCACTGTGGAAAACGGATGGCGCGTGGCATCGGCGAACAAAGGCGCAAGCCTCTCATCAAAAGCCTTAAGCCGAGGGTGGCGGTGCCGTGCTGTCGCGCTCGACCAGCGTTACATCAAGCCGGGGATTGGCCGCGCCGTCTTCCGGCGCGCCCTGGATCAGGTCGAACAGCATCTGCGCCGCCACCCGTCCAATCTCGACCCTTGGCTGTTTGATCGTGGTCAGGGCAGGGACGAAGTAGCCCGACACTTCGATGTCGTCGAAGCCAATCACCGACACGTCATCAGGTACCCGTACGCCTTCCTTGGACAAGCGGGAGATAAAGCCGAAAGCTTCACGGTCACTGGCGCAGAACATGGCGGTCGGACGATCTTGCATGGACAGCCATTTTTCGGCTGCTGCGTGCCCGGATTCGAGGCTGAAACCGCCTTCGAGGACAAAGTCGTCCCGGAAGGCAAGACCGCACGAATCGAGTCCTTTCTGGAAGCCACGCAAGCGGGCTTCGGTCAGAACATTGCCCTTTGGCCCCGTAATGTGCCCGATTTTGGTATGACCAAGTGCGGCAAGGTGCTGGATCGCCTTAATGGCACCGCCGATATTATCCACAGTTACAGACGGGCTCTCTGATGTATCTGACCACTCACAGGCCGCCACAATCGGCGCCGCACGACCGGTGCCGCCTCGGGACCGCAGGAGCGACTGGTCCAGGTTTCCATCAAACAAGATGAACCCATCGACACGTGCGGATGCGATCATATTGGCGAGGCCGTCTTTTTCGTTTTGATTCAGTCCACTCTCGGTCACAAAGACCCCGTATCCTCGTGGACCGCAAATTTGTTCGATGCCTGAAATAATAAAAGAAAAGAACGGGTTGGACAGGTCTGGCGCAATAACACAGATCGAATTCGCCCGCTGCTGACGCAAATTTCGAGCGGTTTCATTGGCCACATAACCCGTCTTGCTGACAGCATCGAGAACGATGGTCCGCGTCTTCTCGCTGACCCGTTCAGGCGCACTGAGCGCTCGGCTTACGGTTGCCGTGGAAACGCCCGCTTCGCGAGCAACATCCTGAATGGTCGGGGCGTCGGAGCGCATGGTTTAGCGACAGTCTTGGCTGTATTAGTGAAGGTGCAGATACCCATAACCCCAAAAAAAATGTTGGCAAGAGGGCCTTAAAGAGGGGTTGACGCTGCTGTGTCTTTTCGGTCTCTTTCCCCGGCGTGTAATCGTTTACACGGATGAGGAAGGAAAAATGTAAACGTTTTCCAGTGCTCACCCGGAAAAATGTAATCGTTTACAAGCTGGGCTCGGAGGGGCCCAACCAATTCACGGGGAGGGGCCAAGCCTCTCCAAGGGAGGAAAAGATATGTTTAACATGAAGTCTGCTGCTGTTGCAGCGGCTGCTCTGGTGGCGTCTGCTGGCGTTGCAAGCGCAGAGAAAATCGAGGTTACGCACTGGTGGACCTCTGGCGGTGAAGCTGCGGCTGTAAGCGTGTTCGCTGAAGCTGTAAACAACGCTGGTCACGAGTGGGTTGACGGTGCAATCGCTGGCGGCGGCAACGCACGTCCGGTTATTCTGTCCCGTATTGCTGGTGGCGACCCAATGGGCGCGACGCAGCTGAACACCGGTCGCGACGCTGAAGACCTCGTACAGGCTGGTCTGATGACCGACCTGACCGAGCTGGCTGAAGCTGAAGGCTGGGCTGATTTCATTCGCCCGTCCAAGCTGCTGGACTCCTGTACCTACGAAGGTCGCATTTACTGTGTGCCGGTTAACATTCACTCCTTCCAGTGGATGTGGCTGAACCGCGGTGCTTACGAGACTGCTGGCGTTGCTGTTCCATCCAACTGGGACGAGTTCGTTGCAGCGGCTCCGGCTCTGCGTGACGCAGGCATCACCCCGCTGGCCGTTGGCGGTGAGCCATGGCAGATCTCCGGCATGTCCGGCGTATTCCAGGTGGCTCTGGGTGGTCTCGACCTTTACCGCGCCATCAACGTAGAAAAGTCCCCTGAAGCTGCTGCTTCCGCAGACATGACCAAAGTGTTCGAAGCAATCGCTGACGCACGTGGCATGGTTGATGACGGCTACGTTGGCCGCGCATGGAACGATGCAACCGCAATGGTAATCACCGGCAAGGCTGGCGCTCAGATCATGGGTGACTGGGCTCAGGGTGAATTCGGTGTTGCTGGCCAGACCGCTGGTGACGAGTACGACTGTCTGCCAGGTCTGGGTGTCTACCCTGTGCTGGACACCGGTGGTGACGCATTCTACTTCCCGAAGCCAAACAAGAACGTAGAAGCAATGACCGCTGCTCAGCTGGAAATGGCTTCTCTGCTGGTTTCCAAGCAGGTTCAGGTTGACTTCAACCTCGCGAAAGGCTCGCTGCCGATCCGTGGTGACATCGACATGGCTGCTGCAAACGGTTGTATGCAGAAGGGTCTGGCGATCCTCTCGAACCCAGACAACGTACTGCCATCTTCCGAGCAGGCGTTCACGGGTGACACGCAGGGTCAGTTCGAAGACCTCTGGGTTTCCTTCTTCAACGATCCAAGCATCTCTGTTGAAGACGCTCAGGCGCGCTACGTCGAAATCGTGGCGAACGCTGACTAATCCTGCCCGTCAGGTTTAGGAACGCTGGGTGGCCCTTCGGGGTCGCCCAGCCTCTTCATTCTTTCATGACTTACCAAGACTAGAGACCCTCACCTTCCGACCGGAGGTAACGGGGCCGGGGAGGACGTGATGACGACCGCCAAGCAACAGCGCTGGTGGCATGGGTTGTTTCGCAACCTGAATGCCAAAATAGCTGCGATACCGATGATCTTTGCCACAGTGGTGGTCTTCGTCGGTTGTTCCATCTGGACCATCATCTATTCCTTCACCAAGTCCAAGCTGCTCCCGGTCAAGCTGTTTACGCTGCCGATTGAGTTCCAATTCCCGATCAGCCTGTTCAATCGCAGTGAGGAGGGCTGGTTCACCTGGGTCGGCTTTGCCTACGAATGGAATGGCTTCGGTAATCTGATCAACACCAAGAAGTTGGTCGGCTTTGATCAGTATGAACGCCTGCTCGACGCTTCGCGCAACTCGCGCTGGGCTGAGTCGGTCGAGAACATCATGTTCTATGGCGTGTTCTCGCTGGTCTTCTCCTTCACCGTCGGTTTCATTCTCGCGGCTCTGATTGATCAGAAAGTCCGCTTCGAGAACGCATTCCGCTCGATTTACCTTTACCCCTTTGCGCTTTCATTCGTTGTGACCGGTGTGGTCTGGCAGTGGATGCTGAGCCCGGAAGGGATCCAAGACGCGATCAACCAGTTCGGCGCCTTTGCCAACATCGGCTTCCTTGAGACGCTGCCCTTCAAGCTCATGGCCAGTGGCGACACTGTTATTTTCGCGCTTCTGCTCGCCGGGCTGTGGCAAGGCACGGGCTTTACCATGGTTCTGATGCTCGCCGGTCTGCGCGGCATCGACAGCGAGATTTGGAAAGCCGCTCGCGTTGACGGGATCCCCAAGTGGAAAACCTACATTTTCGTGGTCATTCCGATGATGCGCGGGGTGTTCATCACCACGCTGGTTATCGCCGCCTCGGGCATTGTGCGGCTCTATGACCTCGTGGTCGTGCTGACCTCTGGCGGTCCCGGGTTCGCCTCGGAAGTGCCAGCGAAGTACGTCTATGATTTCATGTTTGCCCGTTCCAACCTCGGCCAAGCGCTGGCGGCATCGACGATGATGCTGCTGACCGTGGTCATCATTCTCATTCCGTGGATGTACCTCGAGTACGGCCGCCGGAAAGAACGCTAGAGGAGGCGACGATCATGACGACACAAGCGACAAGTCTGACCCCTCGCGGTCCCAAGCCAAACCGGATCAGCGCCAGCCGCATTATCCTGTACAGCATCCTCGTGGTTGCGGCGGTTTACTACCTGCTGCCGCTCTACGTGATGGTTGCAACCTCGCTTAAGGACCTCGACCAGGTCCGGGAAGGCAACATCTTCGCACTGCCGCTCAAGGCCAGCTTCGATTCATGGATCAAGGCATGGAACACGGCGTGTACGGGGCTCTACTGTGAGGGTTTGAAGGTCGGTTTCTGGAAGTCGGTACAGATTACTGTGCCTTCGGTGCTGGTCTCCATCGCCATCGCCTCGGTCAACGGATACGCGCTGTCCTACTGGCGCTTCCGCGGCTCTGAGGTGTTCTTCACCATCCTGATCATCGGGTCGTTTATTCCCTATCAGGTCATGCTTTACCCGCTGGTGATCATCACCCGCGAGTTGGGGATCTTTGGAACGCTGCCGGGGGTGATCTTCATTCACTCGATCTTCGGCATGCCCATTCTGACGCTGCTGTTCCGCAACTACTTCGCCGCGCTGCCGGTGGAGTTGTTCAAGGCCGCACGAGTTGATGGTGCCGGGTTCTGGGGAATTTTCTTTCAGATCATGCTGCCGATGTCGATTCCGATCCTGGTGGTTGCTGTGATCCTGCAGGTGACCGGCATCTGGAACGACTTCCTGTTCGGCGTGATTTTCGCGGGGACCAAGAATTGGCCCATGACGGTCCAACTCAACAACATCGTGAACTCGACCCAAGGGGTTAAGGAGCACAACGTCAACATGGCTGCGACCATCCTGACGGGCCTCGTTCCGCTCACGATTTACTTCATCTCAGGACGCTATTTTGTGCGCGGCATCGCTGCCGGCGCTGTGAAGGGTTAGACCCATGAGTGACACGACAAATTCTATTGAAATCCGAGACCTCAAGGTCGCGTACGGCGAAATCGTCGTGCTGGAGAATATGAACCTCGACATCGCAGACGGGGAGTTTCTGGTGCTGTTGGGCGCGTCGGGCTGCGGCAAGTCCACGCTGCTGAACTGTATCGCCGGCTTGCTTGACGTTAAAGACGGCGAAATCCACATCAAGGGCCGCAACGTGACGTGGGAAGAACCCAAGGACCGCGGCATCGGGATGGTGTTCCAGTCCTACGCGCTTTACCCGCAGATGAGTGTCAAAGGGAACTTGTCCTTTGGCCTGCGCAACGCGGGTGTGAAGAAGGACGAAGTCGAGCGCCGGGTGGCGCACGCGTCTGAAATCCTGCAGATCGAGCCGCTGCTGAAACGTCGTCCGGCAGAGCTTTCGGGCGGGCAGCGCCAGCGGGTTGCGATTGGCCGTGCGCTGGTGCGGGACGTTGACGTGTTCCTGTTCGACGAGCCGCTCTCAAACCTCGACGCCAAGCTCCGCGCCGACCTTCGGGTGGAGATCAAGCGGCTGCACCAGCGCCTTGAGAATACGATGATCTACGTGACGCACGATCAGATCGAGGCCATGACACTTGCTGACCGTATCGCCATCATGCGCGGCGGTCTGATCCAGCAACTCGATACGCCGTACAACATCTACAATAACCCGGTGAACAAGTACGTTGCTGGCTTCATTGGCTCGCCGTCGATGAACTTCCTTGAAGGCGCGCTGACGCTGGGTGAGAACCCTGTCTTCACAGTCGGTTCGCTGAGTGTGCCGATGACCGATTACGCCATGACCCAGGAACTGGGCACGAGCGGCACGGTCGAAGGCGCGTCGCTGGGCATTCGTCCTGAGCACGTGCTGTACGGCGATGCGGCCAAGGATGCGCCTTTCAGCCGTGAAGTGACAGTGGAAGTGGTTGAGCCCATGGGGGCAGATACCCTCGTTTGGTCGATGATCGACGATGATCTTTCGTTCCGCTTCCGCGTGGAAGGCCAGTTGCAGTTGCGTCGCGGTGACAGCGTCACCATCGGTTTCGATCCCGCACGCGGTTCCATTTTTGATGCCGAAGAACGGCGTATTTAGAGAGACTTAGCCCGTATGAACTTATCGTATCAGTTGTATTCCTCACGCTCTGAAACCGACCTGAATGCTGTTCTCGCGCACCTTGCTGCGACGGGGTACACGCAGGTTGAGGGCTTCGGCGGCGTATTCGGCGATCCTGCCGGATTGCGCAAGGAGATGGACCGCCTCGGGCTGGCCATGCCCTCGGCGCACTTCGGGCTCGATATGCTGGAATCCAACCTCGATAAAGCGCTTTCAGTCGCGATGACACTGGGGATCGACACGCTCTATGCGCCCCATATCGCAGAAGACGACCGCCCCGTAGACGTCGCTGGTTGGCAAGCCTTTGCCGACCGTCTTGGCGCAATCGGTGCCAAGGTTCGGGCGGCGGGTTTCTCCTTTGGCTGGCACAACCATGATTTCGAGTTCGTGGCCCTCGAAGACGGTTCGACGCCCATGGAAATCATCCTTGAGCGTGTCCCGGAGTTAGAGTGGGAAGCGGACATTGCCTGGGTGGTGCGCGGTAAGGCGGACGCGGTGGCATGGATCGAGAAATACGCCAGCCGGATCACCTCCGTGCACATCAAGGACATCGCGCCTGAAGGCGAGAACACAGACGAAGACGGCTGGGCCGACGTGGGCGAGGGGACCGTGCCTTGGGCTGAGCTGCTCACAACGCTGAGCGCTGCGCCGGTCCGCACCTTTGTTATGGAGCACGACAAGCCCGCGGACACGCGCCGCTTTGCCGAGCGCTCCTTTACCAACGTACAGAAGATGGGTGGTTGATCCATGAGTTCTCCTATGGGTGTTGGCATCATTGGATGCGGTAATATTTCCAGCGCTTATCTGGGCCTGTCGAAGATGTTCAAGGGCATCGATGTGCGTGCTTGTGCTGACCTGAATATGGATACGGCGCGCGCGCAGGCCGAAGCCTTTGGTGTGCGGGCCGAAACGGTCGAGGACTTGCTGGCCGCAGACGATATCAGCGTCATCGTCAACCTCACCATCCCGGCAGCACACTACGAAGTGTCGCGTCGGATCCTTGAGGCGGGCAAGCACGTTTTCAGCGAAAAGCCTTTTGTCCTCAGCGTCGAGGAAGGCCATGCGCTGCTTGATCTCGCGGAAAGCAAAGGCCTGCGGGTCGGGTCCGCGCCGGATACCTTCCTGGGCGGTGCGCACCAGCAGGCGCGGGCGCTGGTGGACAGTGGCGATTTGGGCCAGATCACCGGCGGCATGGCGGCTGTCATGGGGCGTGGGATGGAGATGTGGCACCCTAACCCGGACTTCTTCTTCCAGCCCGGCGGCGGTCCCGTCCTCGACATTGGCCCGTACTACATCACCAACCTTGTGCAGTTGATCGGTCCGGTAAAGCGGGTCGCTTGCTTTGCTTCAACCCCACGCACCAAGCGTGAGATAACCAGTGAGCCGCGCGCCGGAGAGTTTGTCACCGTGCATACGCCGACCTCCATGCGCGCGATTTTGGAATTCACCAGCGGCGCAACTGTGACCCTGAACACCTCTTGGGACGTGCATAGTCATGGCATGTCGCCGATCGAGCTTTACGGCGAGAAAGGCTCGCTTTTCGTGCCCGATCCGAACTTCTTCGGCGGTGAAGTCCGTGCGACCGAGGGCAGCGAAGACCGCGATCTTGGGACGTGGGAGCATCCTTTTGGCGTGCCCAATCAGGAGCACAAGGAAGGCATGATGGCCAACTACCGCACTGCCGGTTTGGCTGACATGGCAGCCGCAATTGCCGAAGGCCGACCACACCGCTGCGGGCAGGATCTTTGCCTGCACGTGATGGAAGTGCTGCTGGCACTGCATGAAGCCGGCGAAATCGGCGAAGTTGTCAGCCTGTCCACCACGTGCGAGCGGCCAGCGGCCATGACGGCGGCCGATGCTGCGGCATTGATGGCCTAAGGCTCGCCAAAGCCGGCACGGTCCCAGAGAAACATGAACGCAGAAGACAAAGAACGGAGAGTGAAAACATGAAAGGACCAGCGATTTTTCTGGCGCAATTCATGTCGGACAAGGCACCGTTTAACACGCTGCCATCCATTGCCGGCTGGGCTGCGGGTCACGGCTACAAGGGCGTTCAGTTGCCGACCGTCGATGCTGCTTACATCGACTTGAAGCGCGCGGCTGAGAGCAAAGACTACTGTCAGGAGTTGCAGGGTATTTGCGCGGAGCAAGGCGTTGAAATCACGGAGCTTTCGACGCACTTGCAGGGGCAGCTTGTGGCGGTTCACCCCGCCTATGATCAGCAGTTCGACGCCTTCGCGCCGGCTGAAGTGCACGGCAATTCTGCGGCTCGGACCGCCTGGGCGATTGATCAGATGAAGCTCGCCGCTAAGGCCTCCGCAAACATGGGTTTCGACGCCTGCGTTTCGTTTTCCGGGGCGTTGGCTTTCCCTTACCTCTACCCTTGGCCACAGCGCCCGGCGGGCCTGATCGAAGAAGCCTTTGACGAGTTGGCCAAGCGTTGGAAACCGATCTTTGATGCCTATGACGAAGCAGGCGTAGACGTGGCCTTTGAGCTGCATCCGGGCGAAGACCTGTTCGACGGCGCGACCTTCGAGATGCTGCTGGACCGCGTGGGCGGGCACAGCCGGTGCTGTATCAACTACGACCCGAGCCACTTTCTGCTGCAGCAGCTGGACTATCTGGCCTTCATCGACATCTACCACGAGCGGATCAAGGCCTTCCACGTCAAGGACGCCGAGTTCAACCCTTCGGGCAAGCAGGGCGTTTACAGCGGCTATCAGGGCTGGACCGAGCGAGCGGGCCGCTTCCGCTCGCTGGGCGACGGGCAAGTCGATTTTGTCGGCATCTTCTCCAAGCTGGCCCAATACGGCTACGACAGCTGGGCGGTTCTGGAGTGGGAGTGCTGCCTCAAGCACCCCGAGCAGGGCGCGGCAGAAGGCGCACCGTTCATTGCAGACCACATCATCCAGCTGACCGATGTTGCCTTTGACGACTTTGCGGCCAGCGGCACCGACCGGGCGGCGATCCGGTCGATGATGGGATTGGATTGAGCCATGGCCAAGACGTTGAAGCTGGGCATGGTTGGCGGCGGGCAGGGTGCCTTTATCGGCGCGGTGCACCGCATGGTGGCGCGGCTGGATGGCCACTGGGAGATCGTTGCGGGCGCGTTGGCCTCCTCGCCGGAACGGGCGCAGGCGTCGGGCGAAGAACTGGGGCTGGCACCTGACCGGATCTACAGCGACTTCCACGCAATGGCGCAGGCAGAAGCAGCACGAGAAGACGGCATTGATGCCGTGTCGATCGTGACCCCGAACCACGTGCACTATCCAGCTGCCAAGGCTTTCCTTGAGGCGGGTATCCCCGTGATCTGCGATAAGCCGCTGACCTCTACCGGCGCGGACGCGCTCGCGCTGCAAGAGGTGGCGGAGCGGACCGGCACCCCCTTTGTCCTGACCCACAACTACACCGGCTACCCGATGATCCGGCAGGCGCGGGAGATGATCGCGCGCGGGGATCTGGGTGATTTGCGGCTGATCCATGTGGAGTACATTCAGGATTGGCTGAGCGAAGACCTCGAAAGCGAGGGCATAAAGCAAGCCACATGGCGCACCGATCCGGCTCAGTCCGGTGCGGGCGGCGCGATTGGCGACATTGGCACCCACGCCTTTAACCTGGCCAGCTTCACCACCCAAAAAGCGGTTGAGCGCCTGTCTGCCCACTTGCACAGCTTTGTCGATGGCCGCCGACTGGACGACAACGCGCACGTCATCATTGACTACGAGGGTGGGGCCAAAGGTGTGTTGCTGGCAACCCAAGTTGCGCCGGGCTACGAAAACGAGATCCGCCTGCGCGTCTCCGGCACCAAAGGGTCGCTTGAGTGGAACCAGTCTGTTGCCAACTATTTGCGCTACGCGCCGCTGGGCGGTGCGCCGCAGACCATGACCCGAGGCGGTCCGGTGGCGGGTGAGGCAGCCGCGACGTCTTCCCGTATTCCCGGTGGACACCCGGAAGGCTATCTCGAAGCCTTTGCCACGCTTTATACTGAGGCTGCGAGCTTGATCCGTGGCGGTGACGCGCCACTGCTGCCGACGTTGCAGGACGGCGTGGATGGCGTGCGCTTTATCGAAGCATGTGTGGCATCATCAAAGGAGGATGGTGCCTGGAGGACGCTTTAAGATGTTTGTTGGACTGGATCTGGGCAGCTCGGGTCTCCGTGCCCTGCTGATTGATGCCGATCAGCGTGTGATCGGAGCCGCCGAAGCGGCCTATGAGATGCACCGCCCCCACGCCGGGTGGAGCGAACAGGATCCAGCCGACTGGATTGAAGCGACCCAAACCTGCTTCGCCAAACTGCGCGCCGCGTTTCCGGCAGAGGTTGGCGCGGTTCAGGGCATCGGCATTTCCGGGCAAATGCACGGGGCAACCGTGCTCAACAGCGAGCGGGACGTGATCCGTCCCTGTATCCTGTGGAACGACACCCGCTCCCACCACGAAGCCGCTACGCTCGACGCTGACCCGGCGTTTCGCAGCCAAACCGGCAACATCGTCTTCCCCGGCTTCACCGCGCCCAAGCTCGCTTGGATGCGCGAGCACGAGCCTGACTTGTTTGCGCAAGTCGATCTGGTGCTGCTGCCCAAGGATTATCTCCGGCTCTGGCTGACGGGCGAGGAAGTGGGCGACTTCTCTGATGCCGCAGGGACGTCATGGTTTGATAGCGGGACCAAGGACTGGTCTGACACGCTGTTGGCGGCAACCGGGTTGAGCCGGGCCAACATGCCCCGGTTGGTCACCGGCTCCGAAGCCTCTGGCACCCTGCGCGCGGACGTGGCGGACCTGCTGGGCCTCCCCGCTGGCGTCATCGTCGCAGGCGGCGGCGCGGACAACGCGGTGGCGGCTTGCGGGATCGGGGCGGTGAAGGGCGGACGCGGGTTTGTCTCGCTGGGGACGTCTGGCGTGCTGCTGGCTGCGATCGACCAATGGGCCACCAACCCCGAACGCGCGGTTCACGCCTTCTGCCACGCTGTCCCTGATGCCTTTTACCAGATGGGCGTTACACTCTCGGCGACGGACAGCGCGAACTGGCTCGCAAGCGTAACCGGTGAGCCGGTTCCGGCAATGGCGGCGGCGCTGGGTGCGAAGATCAAAGGCCCTTCGGACGTGACCTTCCTGCCTTACCTCTCCGGTGAGCGGACCCCCCACAACGACGCCAGCATGCGCGGTGCCTTTGTCGGGTTGGCGCACCAGTCGGACAGTGCGGCGCTGATGCAAGCGGTGATGGAGGGCGTGGCCTTTTCCATGGCGGACTGTTTGGCGGCGCTGCAAAGCTCCGGCACGGCGATCGACAGCCTGCTCGCCATCGGGGGTGGTTCGCAGTCACGGTTCTGGGTGGAGACATTGGCGACCGTGTTGGGCCAGCCCATTGGCCTGCTTTCCGGCGGTGAGAATGGCGCGGCGATGGGGGCTGCCCGGCTGGCCATGATGGCCGCAACCGGCGCTCCAACAGACGCAGTGATGCATAGCCCGGCAGTCGCAGAAACCATCGACCCAGTGGCAGCGCTCATGCCCGCTTACGAGGATGCTCTTGCCCGCTACCGGCGGCTTTACCCCGCGCTGAAAGCCGCGCTCTGACCCCGGAGACGACCGCCATGAATACCCCCGCCCGCAATCCCATTCTTCCCGGTTTCAACCCAGACCCTTCCTTCTGCCGCGTAGGCGAGGACTACTACATCGCCACGTCGACCTTTGAATGGTATCCGGGCGTTCAGATCCATCACAGCCGCGATCTGGTGAACTGGCGGCTGGTAAGCCGTCCGCTTGAGCGGGTCGACCAACTCGACATGCGCGGCAACCCGGACAGCGGCGGCATCTGGGCGCCGTGCTTGTCTTACGCAGACGGGATGTTCTGGCTGATCTACACCGACATGAAGCGGCTGGATGGCAACTACAAAGATTCCCACAACTATCTGGTGACCTGTCCGACCATCGACGGCGAATGGTCCACGCGCACCTACATGAACAGCAGCGGGTTCGACCCCTCCCTGTTCCACGATGATGATGGCCGCAAATGGTTCGTTAACATGGTCTGGGACCACCGCGGCTATCGTGAGGAGCGCGACCCACCACGCGGGATGTTCAATGGCATTTTGCTGCAGGAATACGATCACGACGCCGGGCAACTGACCGGACCGATCAAGCGCATTTTTGGCGGCTCTCCACACGGGCTGACCGAAGCCCCGCACTTGTTCAAGCGAGGGGAGTATTACTATCTGGTCACAGCCGAGGGCGGCACAGGCTACGAGCACGCCGTCACCCACGCCCGCTCGCGCACCATCGACGGCCCCTATGAGCTGCACCCCGACTGGCACCCCCTGACCGCGCGTCACGACCCTTCGGCTTTCGTCCAGCGGGTTGGACACGGCCAGTCCGTCGAGACCCCGGACGGGCGAACCTTCCACACGTTCCTGATGGGCCGCCCGCTGAGCGATGTTCAGCGGTGCCCCATGGGCCGAGAGACGGGGATCCGAGAGATGGAGTGGCGCGACGATGGCTGGTTGTACGTCAAGGGCGACGCCAGTGACTTGCACCGCATCTTCGCCGACGATGCCCTGCCGCTGGTCCCAGTCGACCAGGACCGAACCGATACCGCACACCACGACTTCAGCGGCGATTCCCTGCCCATGGACTTCCAATGGCCGCGCAGCCCGGATCATGCACGCTTGTTTTCTGCCACCGCGCTGGACCGCGGCCTGCGGCTCTTCGGGCGGGAGAGTATGGGGTCGTGGTTCGAGCAATGCCTGATCGCGCGCCGACAGACTGCGTGGGACTACAGCGCTGAAGTTACCGTGGATTTCCAGCCCGAGGGCTACCAGCAGATGGCCGGTCTTGCGACCTACTACAACCGCTTCAAATTCCACTACTTTGCCCTGACGCTCAGCGACGCGGGCGAGCGGGTGTTGGTGATCCATTCCTGCCCTGGCGATTACCCCGAAGGCCAGATGACCTTCCCGATTGATGAAGGTATGGCGGTCCCAGACGGTCCTTTGCGATTGGGCGTGGACACGCGCGGGTCCAGCCAGCAGTTCCGCTGGGCGACGCTCGATGGCCCGTGGCAGTCGATCGGCCCGGCGCTGGATGCCTCCGTTCTGTCGGACGAGGGCGGGCGCGGGGAGCACGCGAGCTTTACCGGCAACTTCGTCGGCATGGCCGCCAACGACCTCACCGGACGGGGCAAGTCTGCTGACTTCTTCGATTTCCACTATGCCAACACGGCGGACGGCTGACCCCGTCGGAAAAGGATAAAGCCGCGATGTCACTTAGTCTCCTTGGCCCTTGGACACTCGCTTTTGAGGACGCGGCGGTCCCGATCGTGCTGCCGGGTGACGTGCATTCGGCACTGTTGGATCAAGGCCATATCCCCGATCCGTACTTTTCCACCAACGAGGACGCTGTGCGCTGGGTGATGGAGCGCGGCTGGACGCTGGCGCGCAGCCTGAACCTGAGCGCTGAAGATGCGGCGCGCTTTGACCAGATCGAGCTGGATCGTATGGATACGCTGGCAACGGTGCGGATCAACGGGGCCGATGTTGGCCGTTGCGAAAACGCATTCCGCCGCTGGCGCTTTGCGCTTCCCAAAGGGTTGCTAAAGGCCGGGGAAAACCGGGTCGAGCTGGCCTTTGACAACCCGGTCGAGGCCGCCAAGGCGCTGAATGCGGCGCAGGATTACTACGTGCCCTGGCACTGGAACGTTGATCTTCCCCACGCCAATCTGATCCGCATGATCGCCTGTGACGCAGGGTGGGACTGGAACATATGTCTGACCCCTATGGGTGTTTCGGGGGACATCGTGCTCCGAGAGGCGGGGCGACTGTCGCTCGATTACCTCGACGTGCGTCAGGACCATCGCGGGGAGGGCGTGGAACTGCAGTTTACAGTGTCGGGCGCGCTCTATCAGCCGGACGGGCTGGACGGTCTGGTAGGATCGCTGCGCCTCGAAGGACACGGCGTGGACGTGACCCTGCCGCTGACGCCTCAGCGGGCGGACGGCGGGGGCTTCACCGCGACGGCGGACTGCGTGGTGAGCGACCCCGCGCTGTGGTGGCCCAATGGCATGGGCGAGCAAGCGCTCTATACCGTTAACGCACACCTTGAAGGGCAGGAACTGACCCGCCGAATTGGACTGCGAACGATTGAAATCGACCAGTCGCGCGATGAAGTCGGCACCGCGATGCGCTTTGTCGTCAACGGCGCACCGATTTTTGCCAAGGGCGCGAACTGGATCCCGGTGGACGCGCTGCCCAGCCGCCGCACCCCGGACGCGACCCGCCCGCTGCTCGACGCCGCCCGTGACGCGCATATGAACATGCTCCGGGTGTGGGGCGGGGGTCTCTATGAGCCGGACTGGTTCTATGACCTCTGTGCCGAAAGGGGCCTTTTAGTCTGGCAGGATGCCATGTTCTCCTGTCACCTCTACCCCAGCGATCAGGCCTTTCTCGACAACGTGGAAGCTGAGCTGGCACACAACGTGCGCCGCTTGCAGTCTTCTCCAGCATTGGCGCTGTGGTGCGGTGACAATGAAGTGATTGGCGCGCTGACGTGGTTCCCCGAGAGCCGCGAGAACCGCGACCGCTATCTGGTTGCCTATGATCGTCTGAACCGAACGGTTGAGCGGGCGGTGCGGAGCTTTGACAGCAGCCGCGTGTTCTGGCCCTCCAGCCCGTGTAACGGCGCGCTCGACTATGGTGACGCCTGGCACGAAGACGGCTCTGGCGACATGCATTTCTGGGACGTTTGGCACGAAGCCAAGCCCTTCAGCGACTCCCGCCGGGTTCGCCCGCGCTTTTGCTCTGAGTTTGGCTTCCAGTCCTTCCCTTCCAGCGCGACCGTCGCTGCGTTTGCGCCCCAAGCGCATTGGAACGTGTCCTCGCCCAGCTTCGACGAGCACCAGCGGAATGAGGGTGGAAACGCGCGGATCATGGAAACGCTGGCGCGCTACTTCCGCTTTCCCAAGGACTTCGAAAGCACGCTCTACCTCTCGCAGTTGGCCCAAGGGCTGGCGTTCAAAACGGCGGTGGAGTTCTGGCGTGCGAACAGCCCGCACTGCGCGGGGGCGCTGTATTGGCAGCTCAACGACTGCTGGCCCGTGACTTCATGGGCGACGGTGGAGTATGGCGGTCGGTGGAAGTTGAGCCACTATATGGCCAAGGCGTTTTTCGCGCCCGTGCTCACGGTCGCCATTCCCGACCCTCAGCGCCCGCAGCGCTTTGAAGTGCGGGTGGTGTCGGATGAAACGGATTTGGCCGATGTTCGGGTGCGCTTCCGGCTTTTTACCATCGACGGCGCGCTGGTCTCCGAGGGCTGGTTCGAAGCGACGCGCGCGGTCCCGAGGCTGGAAGCCACCAGCTTTGGCAGCTTTGACATGGCGGCGGTGCAGGGGATCGCGGGCGAGGCACAGGGGCGGCTGGTCGAACTCCAAGCCTACTCCGGCAACCGTGCAGTCGGGGCAGCCAATTGGATCGCCGATGCCCCTGCCAAGGCCTACGACTTCCCCGACCCGGCAGTGAGTTGGACGGTGGCCGGGGACTGCGTGACGGTGCGCGCGGAGCGGCTGGCGCTGTTCGTGCATTTGGAGACAGATGCTGCCGGGCATTTCGACCAGAGCGGGTTTTTCCTTGTTCCCGGCGAAGAACGCGTTATTCGCTTCACCGGAGAAGCGCACTTCGCGGATACGTTGCGCCTGCGCTCCCTGCGCGAAAGCTATTGAGAAGAGGACCACCGCTTTATGAACCGCTCGACGATCAATGAAATTCTCAAGGAGGGTCAGGCCTTTATTGAGAGCTTCGGCTATGTCCTGCCGCCCTTTGCGCATTGGAGCGTGGAAGACTGGGCGGCATTGAGGCCGCAAGCGAATGCGATCATCGACGCCGGGCTCGGGTGGGATATCACCGATTATGGATTGGGGCAGTACGAGGAAACGGGCCTGTTCCTGTTCACCGTCCGCAACGGTCTGGAAGCGGACCTGAAGGCGGGCAAGGGGATGCTCTATGCCGAGAAGATCATGATCAGCCGCAAGGAACAGCTCTCGCCCATGCATTATCACCTGGTCAAGGCGGAGGACATCATCAACCGCGGCGGGGGCACGCTGGTGATCGAGCTGTACCATCGCGAGACAGACGGCGAGGGGCTGGATCGGGAGCGGGAAATCACTGTGATGTGCGACGGCATGCCTCGAACGGTGCAGCCGGGCGGGCGCATTGCGCTGAAGCCGGGCGAGTCTGTGACGCTGCTGCCAACGCAATACCACGCCTTCTGGGGTGAGGGCGGCGATGTGCTGATTGGCGAGGTCTCGACCGTCAACGACGACAACACGGACAACTACTTCCTCGACAAGCTCGGTCGGTTCCCGACCATCGTTGAAGACGAGCCGATGCACCGCCTATTGGTCAAGGACTATTGACCGCCACGGAACTCACGTTGCTCGTGCTCGCGGTGTCGGTTGCGGGCGGGGTAAAGGGGCTGTTCGGGGTCGGGTTTCCGACCATGGCGATCACGCTGTGCGCGCTGTTCCTCGACCCTAAGCTGGCGATCGTGCTGATGTCGATCCCGATTTTGGTGCTCAATGCGGTGCAGGTGATTTACGGCGGCGGACCGCTGGCGACCCTTCGCCGTTACTGGCCCATCCTCGCGCTGGCCATGCCGATTGGCGGGGTGGTGGGGTATCTGGCTGATCTCGTGACGCGCGAGGCCATGATGGTGGTACTCGGCGTGCTAGTGGTCAGCTTTTCGCTGCTCAATCTGGCCCAGTGGGTGCCGAAGATCCCCGACCGTCTGGATCGGCCTGCGCAAGTGGCAACCGGCGCGGTCTCCGGTGTGGTTGCTGGGCTGACGCTGCTGTGGGCGCCGCCGCTGATGGTCTACCTGCTGGGCCGCGATGCGACCCGCAAGGAGTGGGTCGGGGTGATCGGGCTTCTCCTGGGGATTGGTACCATACCGGTGGTATTGGGCTACATGGCAAATGGCAGCCTGACCGGTACGACGCTTTGGTTAAGCGTGGTGATTGCGCTGCCGGCGCTGGTGTGTCAGCTGGCGGGCGAGTTGATTGGACGGCGGATCGAACCGACGCGCTTCCGGCGCTATTTGTTGCTGATGTTGCTGGTGCTGGGTCTGGCTCTGTCGGCACGGGCGTTTTTCGCTTGATGCCGGAGGAGGCTTTTTGTCTCCTGAGGCTGTGAGACGGATGCTGGGGACAGGAAGGGACGCGCACTGATGATGCGACGCAAGCTGGGGCAGGATGGCCCGGAGGTTACGGCTGTGGGCTATGGCTCGATGAGCTTTGGCGCGGCTTATGGTCCGACCACACGGGAGAATTCGGTAGCGATCTTGGATTCCATGCAGGATCTGGGACTGGATCATTTCGATACGGCCTACATCTACGCGGGCGGTGAAGCGGAGGCGATCTTTGGCGATTACTGTGCCGCAAGCCCGGCGGCGCGTGACTTCTTCACCGTGGCGACCAAGGGCGGGATCTATCGCGGTGATCCGGCCGGGAATGACGGCTTTCCCAACAACAACAGCGCAGCGTTCCTGACCGAGCAATTGGACGCGAGTTTGCGACGGCTGCGGCGGGAGTGTGTCGATCTGTACTACCTGCACCGCTGGGACGCGCGCGTGCCGATAGAGGCGGTGATGGAGACGCTGGTGGGTTTCAAGAAGGCCGGCAAGATCGCTGCAATTGGCCTCAGCGAAGTGGCGCCCAGCACTTTGCGGCGCGCAGCGAGCGTGCACCCGGTCGCCGCTGTACAAAGCGAATACAGCCTGTGGACGCGTCAGCCGGAACTGGGGATGCTGCAGGCCTGTGAGGCGCTGGGGACAGCGTTCGTGGCGTTCTCGCCGGTGGGGCGGGGGATGCTTACGGATCGGCCCGTGGCGGTGGGTGACGATCTGACTGGCTGGTTCATTGATGGCAACCCACGCTTTGTGGAGCCAAACCTGAGCGCGAACCTGACCTGGACAGACCGCTTTCGCGCACTTGCGGCGGACAAAGGCGTGCCTGCTGCGGCGCTGGCGCTGGCATGGGTGCTGGCGAAGGGATCGCATACGTTCGCGGTGCCGGGCACACGCTCGATCGCGCACTTGGCCGAAGCGGCACAGGGCGCTTCAATGGTGCTGAGCGCGGAAGAGGTGGCGGAGATCGAAACTGTTTTGCCGCTTGGTTTTGCACACGGAGATCGGTACAGCGCCAGTCAATGGCGAGGACAGGAGCGTTACTGCTAAAACGCTGATGTTCGCGAACCGCTGCTTTGGTTGCGCCGACTTGGCTCGACGCGCTGCGCGCGCCTCCCCAAGCGTCGCGCAAGTCGCCGGCTGCGCCGTCGGTCGCTGACGCTCCA
>CBFHUI010000044.1:0-284 GCA_965658725.1 Alphaproteobacteria bacterium
CCCGCATGTTTCGTGCTTTTAGAGCAACATTTTCTTCCGCAGCGCGGATTTAGCGAACAATGTTCAAGACTTTCTTTCCTTGCGAGAACAGAAACGATTTGTGGCGTACCCCACTGAGGGGCTCGCAACGGCCAGGTTCTCTTGTGCGAGAGAGCAGGCAACTCCCCTTGTGCGAGGGGGTAAAGTCCTCTTAGGAGGCGAAAACTAAATTGTTGTGTCCATCTGGATGTGCGTCCGGGTGGTTCATATGGAGAAGAGAAAAAATGAAAAAGTTCCTGATTGCG
>CBFHUI010000044.1:294-22059 GCA_965658725.1 Alphaproteobacteria bacterium
GCAGCAGTGGCTGCGGCTGGTTCTGCCAGCGCAGTAGACGTAACCCTCGGTGGTTCCATCGACATGGGCGTCGAATTCGGTGTTGGTAAGGCGTCCCCGTCTGACCTCGCCATCGGTTCTGCCTTCAACAAGATCTCCCTGAGCATCGCTGCAGCTGGCACCACGGACGCTGGCATGAAGTACGGCGGTTCCTTCACGCTCGGCACGGCTGGTGAGCTGGAGTTCAACGCTTACGACAACAACGGCGCAAAGGCACTTCTGAAGAAGACCGTTGCTGGTGCAACCGACATCGAAGCTGCTGCATTCAACGTGTCCGGTGGCGGCGCTGTTGCTGCTGCTGACATTGTAGGCGTGAAGATCAACTCTTCCTGGCGCTCTGTTGGCGCAACGCAGACGGGCTACGCGCCGACCCAAGCTGGCATGGGCGCAGAAAACGTCTGTAAGCTCGCTGGTATCGGCACTGTAACCGGCACGAACGGTAGCCGTGACCTGACGGCTTCTGGCGGTTACCTGCCAGCTCAGCAGCTGACCTCTGGCACTGCTGCTGCAAGCGGTATCGCTGCTTCCATCACCACAAACGCTGGCGGTGCTGATGCTGCTGGTACCGTGGCTGCATTCGTCGACGACGGCAGCGACGACTTCAACGCGACCGTTGCTAACGCTGCGATCTACATGGGTCCATTCGCAGAAGTTAAGCTGCAGTCCTCTTCCACGAAGATGATTGTTGGTGCTGTCTGTGTTGAAGGCGTTGACGCTTCCGCAACCAACTACTTCATGGACAACGCTTCCAAGGTTGTTACCGCTTCTGACGCTTCGATCTTCATCGAAGGTGGCTTCGGCAAGCTGACCCTGCAGACCGGCGACTACGCTGGTGCTGTATCGGCCGTTGCTGGTGCTGGCGATCAGGCTGACCTCGACGCAGACGGCCTGGTGCTGGTTGCTTCCGGTGTTGGCCTGCTGGGTGCAAACCCATTCGTAGCAGTTGACCTCGCTCCTGGCGCTGGCGCGAACTCCCTGGAGATCGTAACCGGCGGCAACATGGAATTCGGTGGCGTGTCTGCAGCAGTAGACGTGGCTCTGAACTCTGGCGACGTTCTGGCGATCGGTTCCTGGGACCTCGGCATGAACTACTCCATGGGTGACATGGCTCTGTCCTTCGCGACCGATAGCTCCAACGCTTGGGGCCTGTCGGCTTCCATGGCTGTTGCTGGCTTCGGTGTTGACGCGACCTTCGGCTCCGACGGTGCAACCGACCACGAAAAGAGCGGCATCAGCTACTCTGTTGCAGCGTCCACGTCCCTGAACGGCTTCGGTCTCTCCCTTGGTGTTGACCAAGACATGAAGCCAACCGTTGGCCTGTCCTACGCCCTCGGTTCCCTGAACGTCTACGCCGGCTACGACGCCGACGACAAGGGCGGCGAGATCGGCGCGAAGCTCTCCTTCTAAGTCGATACCACTGCGCCCCGGCCCTCGCTCGGGGCGCAGTCTTCAGTTCCTGGAAGAGGGGTTCTGTCCCTCTTCTCCAAAGAAGATTTGCACTTTCCCCGCTCGAGCACTTCTGTGCTCAGGCGGGGTTTTTTTGTGCGCGATGCGAGAGGGTAAAAGAGGGGGGCTAGAGTGCCTGCGGGTTCCCGCGTGAGACCACCACGTCGAAGCTATCAACGCCGATCCCACTGAACCGATAGCGCGCCTGACCCATATCGAGCACGCGGTAACACAGGCGCATTCCCGCCGCCCAGGTCGGCCACGCCTTACAAACCTGTCCGCCGGACAGGGAGTAGGAGCCGGCTTCGGTCAAGTTGACCAGCAAGCCGCGCAGCTGTCCGCCCGGACCAAAGTAAGCCCAGTACTGGTCATCGACCTGCTTGATTGTATTGCCGATGAGGAGCTGCTGCAGATCCGCCTCGCTGAGCACGGAGCCACGCGTAACGGCGCGCGGGCTGGGGACCAGCATAGCCGCTGGCACGCCGGCGATCCGCTGAGTAGGCTGAGCCACTGGCGCAGGCGCTGCGGCTTGGGCCGCTGTCGGGGGCGGGGTCTCGGCGGCGTCGCAACCGGCGAGCGTGAAGGCGAGGGCGCAGATGCCTGCGAGCAATGTGGCTTTCATGCGACCTCGCTTAGCCTCAACTTGTGGCCGTTCTATGCCGCTTCTGCTGCACGGGCCCGAGCGTCCCGCTTGCGCTCGTGAATATCGAGGAAGCGCTTGCGGATGCGGACGGCCTCTGGGGTCACTTCAACCAGTTCGTCGTCCTGGATATAAGCCAGCGCCTTTTCCAGCGTCATATCGACCGGCGGCGTCAGCGATACCGCGTCATCCGTGCCGGACGCACGCACGTTCGTGAGCTTCTTGCCTTTGAGCGGATTGACGTCGAGGTCGTTGCCCTTGGCGTGCTCACCGATGATGAGCCCCTGATAAACCGGCTGCTGCGGGTGGATGAACAGCGGGCCGCGGTCTTCTAGGTTCCAGAGGGCAAAGGCAACCGAAGTGCCCTTTTCCATGGAAATCAGCACGCCATTGCGCCGCCCCGGAATGGCGCCCTTGTGCGGGCCGTAATGGCTGAAGCGGCGGTTCAGGATGCCGGTGCCGTGGGTGTCGGTGAGAAACTCACCCAAGTAACCGATCAGCGCGCGTGAAGGCGCGATGAAAGCCAGGCGCTGTTTGCCACCACCAGATGGACGCATGTCCTTGAGTTCACCCTTGCGCATGCCGATTTTCTCGACAACCGCGCCAGAGTACTCGCTATCCACGTCTACAGTGACTTCTTCGAACGGCTCCATGCGGTTGCCGTTCTCGTCGTGCTGGTAGACCACGCGCGGGCGGGAAACGGACAGTTCAAAGCCTTCACGGCGCATGTTTTCGATCAGCACGGCCAGCTGCAGTTCACCCCGGCCAGCGACTTCAAACGCGTCCTTGCCCGCGGTTTCAGAGACTTGTAGCGCGACGTTGCCCTCGGCTTCTTTCCTCAGGCGATCCCAGATCAGACGGCTGGTGACTTTATCGCCAGACAGGCCGGCCAGTGGGCTGTCGTTGACGCTGAAGGTCATGGACAGCGTCGGTGGGTCGATCGGCTGTGCCTTGAGCGCTTCGGTCACTTCCGGCGCGCAGAGAGTATCGGCTACAGTGGCCTTGGTCAGGCCAGCGATGGCAACGATATCACCGGCTTGCGCGGTCTCGATCGGCTGCCGCTCCAGCCCGCGGAAGGCGAGGATCTTCGTTGCCCGCCCGCTTTCCAGTTGTGCGCCGTCCATTCCCAGCGCTTTGATCGCCATGTTCGGGGTCAGCGTGCCGGACTGGATGCGGCCGGTGAGAATGCGGCCCAAAAAGTTGTTCGCTTCAATGGTGGTTGCGAGCATGCTGAATGGCGCATCCGGGCTGCCGACGTTCGGCGCCGGGACGTGCTCGACAATCTTGTTGAACAGCGGGGCCATGTCGGTGCGCTCATCGCCCAGTTCATCGATGGCCCAGCCTTCCTTGGAAGAGGCATAGAGGACGGGGAATTCAAGCTGTTCTTCGCTGGCGTCCAGCGCAGCGAACAGATCAAAAGTCTCGTCCAGAACCCAGTCCGGGCGACCGTCTGGCTTATCGACCTTGTTGATCAGCACGATCGGGCGCATGCCCAGTGCCAGCGCTTTGGTCAGCACGAATTTCGTCTGCGGCATAGGGCCTTCGGCAGCGTCAACCAGCAGGACCACACCGTCCACCATGGACAGGATCCGCTCGACTTCACCGCCAAAGTCGGCGTGGCCGGGAGTATCGACGATGTTGATGCGGGTATCCTGCCACTCAACCGACGTGACCTTGGCGAGAATGGTAATGCCCCGCTCGCGCTCAATGTCGTTGGAATCCATGGCGCGTTCAGCGACGCGCTCGTTCTCGCGGAACTGGCCGGATTGCTTGAGGAGGCAGTCAACCAGGGTCGTCTTGCCATGGTCAACGTGCGCGATGATCGCGATGTTGCGCAGAATTTTGCTCATCGTGGAGTGCCTTTGCGAAAGCGCCCGAGGTGGTCGTGGGGAGAGGGCGCGTGTTGGGCAGGGTTTTGAGCGTTGGAAGTCATTGGGTCAACGCCCTGAAACGCAAGGCTTATCGGCGTGAACCGGATCGCAGCGACTGAGCACAAAAAAGGCCGCGCGAGGCGACCTTTCGTGGGCAGGAAAAAGGGGGGCAGCACGCCCCCTCCTGCTGCTTTAGGAACAGGTGGTCTGATCCGGCGTCGTGCGCTTGAAGATGCCGATGCGGCAGGCGCTCTCGTCGATCACTTCCATCCGGTTGTTGCAGTTGCCTGCGCCCATGAACGCGGTGTTTTCATCCGTGATGTGCGCGTGACCAAAGGGGTAGGACTTATCTGGCTCATCGGGCGCGTAGGCCTTGCCGCCGCCGTAGGTTTCCAGCGCGCCTTTCTTGGCAGTTTTCTTGCGCAGGCCGGTGAACATGAAGTTGCCGACAGACTCTTTGTTGTCGTTCTCGAGGATCGCAACGACTTTGCCGTCGTAAGCGCCGTTAGATTTGACAAACTCGACAATCGCGCAACCGCCAGAGCGGCCTTCAGCAGACAGCCAGAAGCCGCCGATGGATTCTGCAGACGCTGCCGTTGCCGTGGCGAACAGCGTGGAAAGGGCAATCAAAATCGAACGCACGTTAGGTCCTCCCAAGAATGGATGCGACAGGGACAGAGGGCACACCACCTGATCCCATTAATGCTGCTGGTAGACCTGATTTTAGTGGCAAAAACAAGGGGTTCGCAGAGGCGCTTGAGCACTCGTGAACCCAGTTGGATGCGTCAGAAGGACTGGAGCCGCAAGCGGGCTCGCTCGCGCAGCGGGTCAAAGTGCTTCAGCACCTCACTTAAGCTTTCATTGCGCGCAACCCGCTTGGGTCCGTTGTAGACCACAAACTCCCGCCCCTTACCGCTCGCCGCGACCTGTTTGGTGACCACAAAGTCGGGGTTCTCGTAAGCCGATCGGTAGACGGAAAACAGCGCCTGCCCCGGCAAAGCGTCGATGGCGTAGTCCTTCCAGTGACCCGCCGCGACCTGCTCGGAATAGAGCGCCAGTAAGCGGCCCAATTCCATGCGGTCGAAAGAGACATGCTTGCGTGCCTTGTTGCCCCGTGCGCGGAGACCATCCTTAACCGCGTCGAGGTGGCCAGACTTCAGCGATTTCTTGCCTTCGCGGTACTCATCCAGGGAAACAATGTCACTCATTCGGCGGCTTGGCCCTCTCTCAACGTGTCCTCATCCGGTCAGCCTGCTCACCTTTGCAACGACGGTGCGCATGGGTGTGCTTGCTGCTTGGTAACGAAATACGCTAAGACGAATCTCAAAATGCGCCTAGAGCTAATTTTCGATCACGTTCCGCGCGGCAACCCTTGCGCCGGGCCGGGGTCGGCGACACATGGCGCTGCAATCTTGCGGTTTTACAAGGACGGTTTCAGTGACTGATATTATTCGTGACATTGACGAGGAAATGCGCCGCGACGCCTTTATGTCTCGCGTGCGTCGTTACTCCTGGGTCTTTTTCCTTGTTGTGATCATCGTGCTGGTCGTCGTGGCTGTTGGCTACTTCTGGCAGGACCGTCAGTCGTCGATCACGGCGGCGAAGGCTGGTGAGCTATCGGACGCAGTTGCGCTGGCGGAAACTGACGCGGAGGCGGCTAAGGCGCAGCTCGAAGCGCTGGCGGCGGACCCGTCTAATGGCAACAGCATTCTGGCGAGCTTTGAGCGCGCGGAACTGGGCCTGCGTGAGGGCAACAGCGCTGAAGCAACCGCGGCACTGGAAGCTCTCGCAGCAACCCGTGAAGGCGATGCTTACGCCAAGGCAGCTTCGTTGTTCAGCGTCTACACCGATATCAATGACGGCGCGCCTGCGGACCTGCTGGCCAAGCTCAACCCTCTGATCGATGAAGACGGAGCGTTTACCCAGCTGGCGCTGGAGCTGAAGGCCCAAGTTTTGGTGCGGGACGGCAAGGCGGATGATGCTCTTGCTGCGCTGGATCAACTGCTGGCGATCGAAGGGATCGAACGCGACCAGAAGCTGCGCGCGGAAGCCCTGCGCGACAGCCTCGACGCCGGTTCCTGATGCCGACGGGGCAGCAGCCATCGCTGCCCCTTTCCACACTCTTGCCGTCTTCCTTGCTATTATGCGAAGACACGCAGGGACGCATGAGACAGAGAAGGGTGTCGCTGGATGAAGGGTCTACTCAGTAAAGTCCTGCTGGCACTGTCTTTTGCGCTGTCACTCGGCGCGACGGGTGCGCTGACGGGCTGTGAAGCCATTGAACGCTTCAACGACGACGATCCCCGCTTGCCCGGCACGCGGGTTGAGCTGTTCAGCGACCGTGATCTCGGCGTTCCCCCGTCTGGCTCTCCTGTCTCTCTCCCTCCCGCGCAAAACCTGACGTCCTGGACCCAACCGGGTGCGACGGCGACCCATGCGGTCTACCATCTGACGCTCGCTGACCGACCGCAGCGACGGTGGAGCCGGTCCATCGGGCGTGGCAATGGCAATGCTTACCGCATCACCTCCGCACCGATCATCATCGAAGACGTCATCTACGCCATGGATAGCCGCCTGCAAATTACGGCGATGCGGGTGTCGGATGGGGCCATTGGTTGGCGCAAGTCACTGATGCCTGCTTCCGAAAGCGATGGGATTTTCGGTGGTGGATTGTCCTACGGTAATGGCGTCCTGCTGGCCGGGACGGGGGCAGGGCGGCTCTACGGCCTGAACCCACGCACAGGAAACGTGATCTGGCAGCAGCGGTTGAGCGCGCCGATTCACGGTGGACCGGCGGTTGATGGCAACCGCGTCTTTGCCACGACCATCGACAACCACGCGGCTGCCTTTGACCTCGCAACCGGGCGAAAGCTGTGGGAGCACGAAGGCCGCGAAGGTGTGGTTACCATCATGGGTTCAACTGCCCCGGCGTCGGCTGCCGGCGTCACCTACGTTGCCTATGCCAGCGGTGAAGTCTTTGCGCTCGCCTCAGACACGGGCCGCGTGCTTTGGGCCGATACGGTCGCTGGGCTGACCGCGACGGCGCGTACGGGGATGTTCATCGATGACGTCGGCGGTCCGCCGCTGATCGACCGCGACCGGCTGGTGGTCGTTGGCGGGTCTGATCGCACAGTTTCCTTCGACATCGATCGCGGAATCCAGGCGTGGGAGCTGCCCTTTGGTGGGACGCAGATGGCTTGGCCCTCCGCGCAGCATCTTTTCATTGCCACCGACAATGGCCGTCTGGTTGCGGTTGACCGGGACACGGGTGGGGTCGCCTGGGCGCGGTCGCTGCCGAAGTTCGCGGACGCCGCGCGGCTGGATCGGGTGGAGTGGTACGGGCCGGTTCTGGCTGCAAACCGCCTCGTTCTGGCATCGAGCACGGGTGACTTGGTGACGATTTCACCCACGACCGGCAAGTTGCTGGGCCGCGTGCGCAACCGTGCAGGCTTCGTCGCGCCGCCGGTGATTGCACAGAACACCATGCTGTTGGTGACCGAAAACGGTGATCTGGTCGCCTATAGGTAGGGGGCTCCGGCAGTAGTATTTTTCTGCGCGTCGCGTACAAGGCGGGAATCATGTTTACTGTAGCCCTCATCGGCCGGCCCAACGTCGGCAAGTCCACGCTGTTCAACAAGTTGATCGGACGCAAGCGCGCCATCGTTCACGATGAGCCGGGCGTGACCCGTGACTGGCGCGAAGGCGACGCCAAGATTGGCGGCGTGTCGTTCCGCGTGCTGGACACGGCCGGTCTAGAAGAAGCCTTCGACGACAGCCTCGCCGCTCGCATGCGCCAACAGACGGAGCAGGCGCTGGATCAGGCCGACCTCGCCCTGTTCATGATCGACGCCCGCGTGGGCGTGACCCCGACCGACGAGCACTTTGCCAAGTGGCTACGCACAGCGGGGATTGAGACGTGGGTGACTGCCAACAAGTGTGAGGGCCGAGCGGGAAATGCCGGGGTGCTCGACGCCTACAGCCTTGGTCACGGTGACGTGCACCCGCTGTCGGCTGAACACGGTGACGGTCTGGGGAGCCTGTTCTCCGATCTGGTGCAGCGCGTTTCCGAAGCGCCGCAGGTCGAGGAGGAGGACGACGGCCTCAACCTCAATGCTGCACAGGAAGCCGAAGAGCGCGAAGATGGCCGCTCCTACGAAATTAAGCCCAACCGCCCCTTGCATCTGGTGGTCGCCGGTCGCCCGAACGTAGGGAAATCCACGCTCATTAACCGCTTACTGGGGCAGGATCGTCTGCTGACTGGCCCTGAGGCCGGTATCACGCGCGACGCTATTGTGGTGGATCTGAGCTGGAAGGACCGCGCCATTCGGCTTTGGGACACCGCCGGTCTGCGCCGCAAGGCCAACGTTAAAGACAAGCTGGAGACCATGTCCAATCAGGACACGCTCCGCGCCATTCGCTTTGCCGAAGTTGTGCTGCTGCTGCTGGATTCAGATGGCGTGATGGACAAGCAGGATCTGACCATCGCGCGGCAGGTGCTTGAAGAGGGTCGGGGGCTGATCATCGGGGTGAACAAGTTCGACAAAGTCACGGACCCCTCCGCTGTCATGGGCCGATTGAATGACCGGCTACAGACGTCGCTGGCGCAGGCCAAGGGCGTGATCACCATGCCGCTTTCCGGGCTGGAAGGGTACAACCTCGACCGCGTGCTCGAAACGGCTTTTGAAGCCCGCAAGACATGGTCAACGCGGCTGTCTACATCCCTGCTGAACAAGTGGCTGACCTACCACACCGAGCGTCATCCACCGCCGCTGGTTGCTGGACGTCGGATCAAGCTGCGTTACGCCACGCAAGTGAAGTCGCGTCCGCCAACCTTTGCCGTGTTTGGTTCACGGGTGGCAGAGTTGCCGGGGTCCTATCAGGGCTATCTGGTCAATGCGCTGCGCGAGGATTTCGACTTGTGGGGCACCCCGATCCGGCTGCTTCTCCGCGCCGGTCAGAACCCGTACTCCAAGAAGAAATAGCGGCCTAAGCGGGCAGGAGAGTGCCGTGGGCGGTCGTCTGCCAGCGGTCTTCGTCGCCAGCTTGCGGCGTCCAGCCTTCGATCTCCGCCACCACGCGCTCGCCATTGCTCTCGCAAGAGGGTAGGGCGAGGCGGACAAAGGTGCTGGTGATCGCAGACGGTTCCGGCAGTGACAACGGGTCTTCGCCGGGGAAGGCATCGGCGCGCATGGTCGTGCGAATGCGGCCCGGATCCACGATATTGGCGCGGATAGGCGTGCCTTTGACCTCGCGGACGTAAGCCTGCAACACAAACTCCATCGCTGCCTTTGAAGCGCCGTAGGGCGACCAGTAGGGGCGCGCGCCCAGGGCGGCGGCGCTGGAAACGGCAATCAACCGTCCGGCGTCGGACGCGCGGAGCAAGTCGTGAAAGGCGTACAGCTGGTATTGCAGGGCGTGCAGGTTGGTCGCGATGACCTTTTCGAATTCGCCCGCTTCCATCTGCGAAATCGGCATCAGTGTTCCGAGCATTCCGGCGTTGGAGACCAGCACGTCCAGCCTGCCAAAGCGCTCATGCACGATGTTCGACAGCTCAATCGCCGGTTCAGGGCGCGAAGCGTCGAAGGGCACGAGAATGGCACGGTCATAGCCAGTAGCCCGCAGGCTGTCATCGATGGCTTCGAGGTCGTCGCTGCTCCGTGCGGCGATGATGATGTCGGCGCCTTCCGCGGCGTATCGGTGCGCCACGGCTGCCCCAATGCCGCGCGTCCCGCCCGTGATGAGAGCGAGGCGTCCGTCTAGTTGGCCCATTGTTCTAGTTTCCCGTATTTGAAATCAGCGTCCCGATGGCATCGCCGCTTTGGTCAGAGCGCAGCCCCCCGGTCCCCGCCTGTAAATCGGCGCTGCCGCGCTGACTCAGCCGAGGGTCGGCGTCCCGCATCGCTTCCCACGCTTCGAGAATGCGCAGTTGCAGGTCGTCGTCCTGCAGAAACGGCGCTTGTTCGGCGGCTGAGAGGATCATGAGCGAGGACGCGTGTACGTAAGGCAGAAGCCGCGTGTTGGCGACGTTCGGATCGTCCGAGGTGAGTTGCAGGCTCATCACGGCTGCGATCCACGCCACACCCGCGATGACCCAGCCCAGAAAGAACCCAAAAATCAGCCCGGTGAAATGGTCGAGCACCTTGATCAGGCGCGAGCGCACCAGCTTGAACAGCGGAATGGTCAGGATCGAAGCGGCGATGAACGTCCCAGCGAACAGCAACCCTCCGGCTATGACCTTGGCGACCGTTTCACTCGTCGCCCATGACTGGGTGAATTGCTCGTAGACCCAGCCGTTGTAGGTCATCGCAACGTATAAACCGGCAGCAAAGCACACCATCAGCAAAAGCTGACGAACAAACCCCCACATCAGGGAGTACAGGCTCGTCACGGCAATGACGAAGATGATCGCGATATCGACCCAGTTCATGTGTGCTCAGGCTTCGTTGCTTTGATCGGTGTCCATCCTCTACCCCAAACCACAGTCCCTTGAAAACCAGTCATATTTGAGGCGCTGGGTCTGAAAGGGGGTTGCTAGTCTTTTTGCCTGCGCGAGACGCCTAGGAAGGTGGTTAGTTCTGTGACGTGCTTGGTGTGGTGTTCGTTCAGGCCGGAACTGCTGCGTTTGGTCTTGCCGCGCGCGGGTGGGAAGGGCGCAACGACGGTGTCAAAGCCAAGCTTGCCGGCTTCTTTGAGCCGCTGGGGCGTGAGGGGGACGGGGCGAACTTCGCCCGTAAGGCCAATCTCGCCGAACAGTACCGTATCACCGGGAACAGGCTGCTTGGCGATCGACGAGACCAACGCCGCCGCCACCGCCAGATCCGCCGCCGGTTCAGTCAGCCGCAACCCGCCAGCCACGTTGAGGAAAACATCCTGACTGGCAAAATTGATCCCGCACCGGCTTTCCAGCACGGCCAACACCATGGCCAGCCGCCCCGTGTCCCAGCCCACCACCGTGCGGCGTGGTGTGCCGAGGGGGGAGGGGTTCACCAGGGCTTGGATTTCCACGAGAACCGGGCGGGAGCCCTCGATGCCTGCGAACACCGCTGTACCGCTGGGGGCCGGGCCGCCTTCGCCGCGCTGGCCGAGGAAAAGACTGCTGGGGTTGACCACAGCAGCCAGCCCGTCGCCCGCCATTTCATAGACGCCGATTTCATCGGCGGGGCCAAAGCGGTTCTTGATGGCGCGCAGGATGCGGAAGGGGTGGCCGCGCTCACCTTCGAAGTGCAACACGGCGTCAACCATGTGCTCGACCACTTTCGGACCGGCGATGGAGCCTTCCTTGGTGACGTGGCCGACGAGGATCAGGGCGGTGCCGCGTCGCTTGGCCAGTCCGATCAGCTCCTGCGCCGACCCCCGCACTTGCGCGACCGTTCCGGGCGCAGATTCCAGCGTGTCGAGGTACATGGTCTGGATCGAGTCAATGATCAGCAGGTCCGGCGCATTGGGGCCGTCAAAGGTGGTGAGGATGTCACGTACGGCGGTTCCGGCTGCGAGTTGTACGGGCGCGTCAGCAGCTTCGAGGCGCTCAGCGCGCAGCCTGACTTGATCAACCGACTCTTCGCCGCTGACGTAAGCAACCGTTACTGGTGGCCGTCCGTCCGCGCCGCGTGCCAACTTGGCAGCGGTCTGCAGCAGCAGCGTGGACTTGCCGATCCCCGGATCGCCACCGATCAGCAACGCAGAGCCGGGCACCAGTCCCCCGCCCGTTACGCGGTCGAGTTCTGCGTCGCCCGTGCGCAGGCGCGGGGGTGGGTCTGCCGCTCCGGTGAGCTCAACGAGGTTGAGCGCCATGCCGCCGCCTACGCCTGCGCCGCCGCCAAAGCTTGCGCCTCGGCCGCCACCTTTCTTGCCCAACCCGCCCGGTGTGCCGGTTGCGACGGCTTCTTCGACCAGCGAGTTCCAAGCATCACATTGCTCACACTTCCCCGCCCAACGCGAGGAGACGGCGCCGCACTCCTGACAGACATACTGTGTTCGAGAACGCGCCACGGTCCTAATCTCTCCCCGCGAGGAAGGCTTGAAGGGGGGCGAAGTCGCTGCGGTCGAGGTCGCTGACAGGGCCGGTCCAACCGATTGTTCCGTCGTGCAGGAAAGCGACCCGCTGGCACACTTTGCGGACCGACGCGATGTCGTGCGTGATCATCACAGCCGCCGCGCCCGTGCGCGCCACGGTATCGAGCATGAGCGCATCAATCAGCCCGGCTGATATCGGGTCAAGCCCAGTTGTCGGCTCGTCGAAAAACAGGATTTCAGGCTCTGCCGCCAACGCGCGCGCCAGTCCAGCGCGCTTTTGCTGACCGCCGGAGAGGTCGGCAGGGCGGCGCTCGGCGAGGGTGGGCTCCAGACCCACGGCGTCGATCATGGCCATGGCCCGCTCCCGTGCTGCCTGCTGGCTCAACCCTTCGGCATGAACGAGGCGGAAGGCAATGTTCTCCCAGATTGACAGAGAGTCGAACAGCGCTGCGCCCTGAAACAACATGCCGATCCGCGCGCGGGCGGTGGCGGCATCGCGGTTGTTGGCGCTGAGCACATCGACGGTGCCGATGGTCGCGGCACCTTGCTGAGACGGTAGCAGGCCGAGAATGGTTTTGAGCGTTACCGACTTGCCTGTACCAGAGCCGCCCAACAGCGCGAGCGTCTCCCCCGGCGCGACGCCAAAGCCAACGTCGGCGATGATCTGCTTGCCGCCCAGAGCGACACTGAGGTCAGCAACTTGAAGCAAAGCCGTCATCACACGATCCCGAAGAGCAAGGCGGTGAGCAGGAAGTTGGAGGCCAGAATTGCGATGGCGCTGGAGACCACGGCCGAGGTTGTCGCCCGGCCGACGCCTTCTGCACCAGCGCTGGCGGTAAAGCCGTGGAAGCATCCCATGACGGCAATCAAGTAACCGAAGACCGCCGCCTTGATCAGACCGCTGCCAAGGTCGCCCGAGGTCAGGAAGCGCATAACATTGGCGATGAAAAGCGGCCCATCAAAGCCCAGCTGTCCGACCGCCACCAGATAGCCGCCCAGAATACCGATTACATCCGCTGCCAGCACCAGCAGCGGCAGGGAGATCGTTGCCGCGAGGATGCGCGGGGCGACGAGGTAGCGCATGGGGTCAACGCGCAGGGTGCTGAGCGCGTCGATCTGCTCGGTGACTCGCATAGCCCCCAGCTCTGCGGCCATCGCTGCGCCCATGCGGCCCGAGACCATGAGCCCGGCCAGCACAGGCCCCAGCTCACGCGCGATCGACAGCGCCACGACTTGGGGCACGGCGGCTTCGGCGCTGAATCGCTCAAAGCCGGTGTAAGACTGCAGCGCGAGTACCATGCCGGTGAACAGTGCGGTCAGGCCAACGACGGGCAGGGAGAAATAGAAGAATTCCGCGATCTGGCCAAAGAATACGCGCGGATAAAACGGCGGGGCGACGACGCGCCAGGTCGCCTGCAGCGCGAACAGGGTGCGCGCACCAAGCCCTGCGAGCAGGCTGAGCAGCCCGGCGCCGATCCGTGCAAGTCCGTCCAAAATCCAAGTCACGCGTGATGTGTCTTTGCTGATTACTGATTAGGGGCTGAGATACGCCCTTTTTGCCCGCCGCGAAAGCCCGGTCAGGATTTCGTAGTTGATGGTCTGCGCGCCCTCGGCAAACCGTTCCAGCGGCAGCCCCTCGCCAATCACGGTAACGGGCATGCCGACGGTGCGCAGCGCGTTTGGCGCATCGGTCAGGTCGAGCACGGCGGTATCCATCGAGACCCGGCCCACTTGCGGGCACAAAGTCTCACCCAACCGAACCTCGATGCGGTCTGAAGCGGCGCGCGGCCAGCCGTCGGCGTAGCCCAGTGCGATCACGCCCAAGTGCGAGCGCCGCTGTGCCACCCAAGTGCCGCCGTAGCCTACCGCTGCGCCCGCTTCGACGGTCCGCGTCTGGATCAGCGGGGCGGTCAGAGTGACGACCGGCTGCATGGGGTTGCGGCCGGCAAGGGTTGGGGTCGGGTTTGCACCGTAGAGCGCGACCCCCGGCCGGCCCATCCCAACCGCGAGATAGGCCTCGCCCAGAAAGTGCCCGGAGCTGTTGATCAGCGAAGGGGTAAACACGCGCGACCCTGCCTGCGACATGGCAGTTTGAAACGCTGCGAGTTGGGCGGCGTTAGAGGGCTCGGACGGGTCTTCAGCCGTCGCCAAGTGGGACATCATCAGCGCATCCGTCGCACTGGTCCATGTGGCAGAAGACAACGCCGTGGGCAGTTCACTGGGAAGCAAGCCCAGCCGGTTCATGCCCGTGTCCACGTGGATCGCAACCGCGCCTTCGCCTTGCCAGCCTGCAACCTGCTCCAGCGTGTTGAGCACCGGTGTCAGGTTGTGTTCACGAAACGCCGCAGGGTCCGACAGACCTTCGAGCACACCGATCCATGGCGCGCCGCCGAGCACAGCCCGAAGGGTGCGGCCCTCGTCCAAGGTTGCCACGAAGAACCGACGCGCGCCCGCATCGCGTAGCGCCGGGGCGCAGGCTTCGACGCCGAGGCCGTAGGCGTTGGCCTTGACCACCGCTGCAGAACCCCGCGCACTCATGGCGTTGAGCTGCTTCCAGTTCCGCCGCAGGGCGGTCAGGTCAATGGTCAGTGTCGGTTGATGGCTCAGGGAAAGCGGCGCTGTCATAGGCGAACAGTGATTTGGAAACGGGGTCAGGGTGAAACTCTGCCCGTTTTACCGCTGATAGGGAACCTGTCCCAAGAAACAAAGCTGCGCGGGAAACTCCCACTCGATGAAAACCCCGTTCCATGCATCTGCGAAGCCCCTTACACGCACCGCTGATCCAGCCCAGTTCTCCGGGTCCGGCCAGAAGCGGCGCACGGTGGAGAGGGCCTTGCCCTGCAAGGAGACGGTGAAGTCGCTGCGATAGTCTACGCCGAAGTTAATGTACCAGCGCCCCCTCGCCTCAAACACCCCCGCAACCCGCCCTTCGACCGTCACCATCCCCGCTGGTGCTGCTGCCACGCCGTTCAGCGCGTCGGCTGCAAGGACGGTTTCTTCATCGGGCAAGGGGTCGCACTCAGTAGGGAAGCGATGCTCCTCGGTCCAGTCCAAGGGGCCAAAGTGGGCGCGGAGCAGGGCGTCGAGGTCGCCCACGCCGGGTTTCTCGTCCGACCATGCTGCTGCGCCTAGCCAGAGGCATCCACAAAACGCTAGGGTGGCACGGATAAACCCAAAGGGACGAAGAGCGGTGAACGAAAACGCGAACACGGGGCGCACTCTCTATCTGGTTGATGGATCGGCTTATATCTTTCGTGCATACCACGCTTTGCCGCCGTTGACCCGATCCGATGGTACGCCGGTTGGGGCCGTCCGTGGCTTCATGACCATGATGCTGCGGTTGGTCGAGGACCACGCTCGCGACTACTTCGCTGTGATTTTTGACGCCAAGGGCGAGACTTTCCGCAACGAGATCTATGATCAGTACAAGGCCAACCGCGACGCTCCCCCTGAAGACCTCCGCCCGCAGTTCTCCATCGTCCGCGACGCGACCCGCGCGCTCAATCTGTCTTGCATCGAGAAAGATGGTTTTGAGGCAGACGACATCATCGCCACCTATGCCCGGCAGGGGGCAGAAGCCGGGCTGGATGTGGTGATTGTTTCCTCGGACAAGGATTTGATGCAGCTGGTCAACGATCGGGTTTGCATGCTCGATCCGATGAAGCAGAAAACCTTGCGTCACGATGACGTGGTGGAAAAGTTCGGGGTCGGTCCGGACAAGGTGGTGGACGTGCAGTCACTCGCCGGGGACAGCGTCGATAACGTGCCGGGTGTACCGGGAATCGGGATCAAGACGGCTGCACTGCTGATTAATGAGTATGGCGACCTCGACAGCCTGCTCGCTCGCGCTGGCGAGATTAAGCAGACCAAACGCCGGGAGAACCTGATCGAATTCGCCGACATGGCGCGGGTCTCGCGCGACTTGGTGCGGCTGGAACAGGCTGTGCCCGACTTGCCTGACCTCGAAGACTTGCGCCACGAAGTTCATGACGACGAGACCCTACGCGCTTTCCTCGAAGAGATGGAGTTCAAGTCCATCGCGCAGAAGATGGGCATGAAAGTCCAAGTCCAGACCGCTGCCCCTGCGCCCGAAGAGCGGCCAGAAGTGCCGATTTCTGAGAACAAGTACGTGTTGGTAGATACCATCGAAGCCCTCGACGCTTGGATCGCGCGGGCAGAAGCCGCGCGGCTGGTTGCCTTTGACACTGAAACAACCTCGCTGGACCAGCAGCAGGCGGAACTCGTGGGCGTGTCGCTTTGTATTGAGCCGGGGGAAGCCTGCTACATCCCATTGGCGCACAAGTCCGCCGACCTGATCAACGAAGTTCCAACGCAAATTCCCATGGATGCGGCGATCGACCGGCTTCGTCGCCTGCTTGAAAACCCGGCCGTGCTGAAAGTCGCGCACAACGCCAAGTACGATATGGCCGTTCTGCTGCATTCCAACATTCGTGTTACCCCGGTTGAGGATACCATGCTGCTGAGCTTCGTGCTTGACGGCGGCAAGCACAATCATGGGCTCGACGAGCTTTCCAGCCGCATGCTGGGCCACACAACCATCGCCTACAAGGAAGTGGCAGGCGTGGGAAAGGCGCAGGTTACCTTCGATTATGTCACGCTCGACAAAGCGCTGGATTACGCTGCCGAGGACGCCGATATCGCCCTGCGTCTGCACCGCCGACTGAAGGCGCGCTTGGTGCCTGAGAAGATGGCGACGCTTTACGAAACCATGGAGCGGCCGCTGATCGGTGTGTTGGTCGATATGGAGCGCGAAGGCATTCGTGTGGACCCGCAGATCCTTTCGCGTATGTCTTCCGAGTTCAGTCAGGACAGCGCGCGGTTGGAAGACGAGATCTATGCGCTGGCGGGGGAGGCCTTCAACATTGGCTCGCCCAAGCAACTTGGCGAAATCCTGTTTGGCAAGATGGGGCTTCCGGGCGGCAAGAAGACGGGAAAGACCGGCGCTTATTCCACCGGCGCGGACGTGTTGGAAGGCCTTGCCGCGCAGGGCCATGACTTGCCCGCGCGGATCCTCGACTGGCGGCAGGTGAACAAGCTCAAGTCCACCTATACCGATGCGCTACAGACCCAGATCAACCCACGGACCCACCGGGTCCACACCTCCTACGCCATGACGGGCGCACAGACAGGACGGCTGTCATCCACGGACCCGAACTTGCAGAATATTCCTGTGCGAACGGAAGCCGGGCGTAAGATCCGATCCGCATTTGTCGCGGAACCGGGCTGCAAGCTGATCTCCATCGACTACTCGCAGATCGAACTGCGCTTGACCGCGCATATGGCCGAGGAAGAAACCCTGCGTCAGGCCTTCCGCGATGGCCTCGACATCCACGCGATGACGGCCAGCCAAGTCTTTGGCGTCCCGATTGAAGGCATGGACCCCATGGTCCGCCGCAACGCCAAGGCGATCAACTTCGGCATCATCTACGGCATTTCAGCCTTTGGTTTGGCGAACAATCTGGGCATTTCGAACGGGGAGGCGAAGGACTTCATCGACCAGTACTTCCAGCGCTTCCCCGGCATCCGCGAGTATATGGAACGGGCCAAGCTGTTTGGCCGTGACCATGGATACGTGCAAACCATGTTTGGCCGGAAAATCCACCTCTCCGGCATCGCGGACAAGAACTTCGCCAAGCGCGGCTTTGCCGAGCGGCAGGCGATCAACGCGCCGATCCAAGGAACGGCCGCGGACATCATCAAGCGCGCCATGCTGCGCATGCCGCGCGCGCTGGCGGACGCGGGCTTGCAGGGAAAAATGCTGTTGCAGGTCCATGACGAATTGATCTTTGAAGCCCCTGAGGCTGAGGCAGAGCGGCTGGTGAGCGTCGCCCGCGGTGTGATGGAGAGTGCTTGCGCGCCCGTGATCGAACTCGCTGTGCCACTGGTTGCCGATGCCGGGATCGCCGACAATTGGATGGAAGCTCACTAGCAGGAGGGCCGCCGCGCCATGGCTGAAAATAAGGGTTCCGCGAATAAGAATCAGGCCTACGCCATCAGCGATGTCGAAGGCACCCGCAAGCTCTACGCCGGCTGGGCGGACACCTACGACGCCGACACGACACAGGGCATGGGCTATGTTGCGCACGAAGTCGTCGCCGACCTCGCCGCCGAATTCCTCGACAAGGGGACGCCAGTGCTCGATCTGGCCTGCGGGACCGGGATGCTGGGCAGTGAGCTGCACGAGAGGGGTTTTTCGATCATCGACGGGCTGGACCTGAGCCCGGAAATGCTCGCCAAGGCGCAAGCGCTGGGGATCTATCGCACGCTGGGTGAGCTGGACATGACTCAGCCCTATGATCTGAAGGTGGGGAGCGTCGAGGCGCTAACCTGCTGCGGTATCTTTGGGCCCTCGGTGATCGGACCGGAGCATTTGGTGCATCTGGCTGCGCCGATGAAGTCGGGTGCGCGGGCTGTGATTTCGATCAACGGCAAGGGCTACGAGGAGCGACCCTTCGAGGATGCGCTAGAGGCTCTGTTCGACGAAGGGCTGTTTCGCGAGATCTATCGCGGCTTCAACGACTACCTGCCCAAGGAAGACATCGACGCGCTCTACGTGGTGCTGGAGCGGTTCTAGCGGGCTAGCTGAGAAGCAGTGAGACCACAAACCCGGCGAGCAGCACGCCCATCACTCGATTGAACCAGACAATCCGCTGCCCGATGCTGAGCCAGTCGCGGAGCAGCGCACCAACCACCAGCCACGCGGTGTTGAAGATCGAGGTTGTGGCCATGATGATCAGCGCGGCGAGCACGGCACCGCGCACGTCGATCCGGTCGGAGACCATGACCGCGCTGGTGACTGTGATAGCCATGGACCAGACTTTCGGATTGACCCACTGAAACCCCGCCATTTTCAAGAAGCCAATGGGTGCCGCGCCGCTGGCCGCGTCGGCAAGGGCGCGGGTGGTGGCGACTTGCCAGGCGAGCAGCAACAGATAAGCCGCCGCCAGTACCTTCAACACGACCTGAACGGCCGGAACAGCCTGAAACACGGGCCCCAGCCCTAGCCCGACGCATAGGGTCAGCAGCGGAAAGCCCAGCACAATGCCCAGCAGCATGGGCAAGGAGCGGCGCAGACCAAACTGCACCCCCGAACTCGCCAGCAGCAGGTTGTTCGGCCCGGGCGTTACAGTGAGCAGGGAAAGCGTTCCAAACACGATCAGAAGATCAGACATAGCCCCTTGGGCTTAACCCGGAATGGCGGAAAGTGCTACCAGCCCCGGAACGCACAATCGCCCCCTCTCTTTCCGGCAAGGAAGAGAGGAGGACGAAGGTGCCAGTGGGTTGCATAGGGCAATCAACCCGTGGCCTCGGTTCAGTGTTGGGCAACACGCAAGACGGCTGGCACCTTCGTCTCCTACCTCAAGATTTGGTCAGTAGGGAACGAGCGGTTACTGACCCGGCGGTTAGAACTTTGCGATCGCGTTCACGAACAACCCTTGCTTGTCGAACGAGACGTTCGTCAGGTTGTCGTCAAAGGAACCAAAGTTGTAACCCCCACCAATCTTGAGGTTGTCTCCAACGTGGCGGTAGACCGCCGCGAGTGCGCCGTAGCGGATGGCATCGCTGCCGGTGTTGCCGACATTGCCCTGCCACATCACGCGGCCTTCGAGCAGTGCGTCCCAGTTCTTCACAACGTGCCAGTCAACCCGGCCCACCAGCAGGTGGATGTTCGAGCCATACCAGTCGGTACAGGCGCGACAGGATGTGACTTCGCCGACCTTCACACCGTACTTGGCGCCGAGGTCGAAGTTGCGGGTGAGCTGGAAGATCGCATCGGCTTCACCGATCATCGACCGCTGGCGGTAGTTTGCCACGCCTGCGCCAGTTTCCTCGGCCGTCTCGGCCTGAGTAAAGGTGGGCAGGTCGTAGAGTGCTGTCGCGCGAACCAGGAAGTTCAGGCGATCGTTGTCGATCGGGCGGTACGCTGCGCCGAAGGAGGCTTCGAGGAAGTTACCGTCCTCAAAGTTGCCGTTGTGCTCAGAGAACACCGCCGCCGCGTTGGCGACCAGACGCCAGCTTGGCGAGACAGAGGCGCCTGCGTTGCCCTTGAGCACGTAGGTCGTCCGGGTGTCGTATTGCCCGTCTTCGTTGACGTCTTCAGAGCTTTCTTCCCAGCGGTATTCCGCTGCACCGCCTAACGTCAGCCCGTCGCGGCCATAGTTGGCCCGGACTGTAGCGGCACGACGGTTGAGGAACGGGTTGTCCTCACCGGCTTCGGCAAACTGGTTCTCCCGCACCTGACCCAGCTCGGCGCTTACGCCAAAGCTCAGGCTCTTGCTGGCGACATAGTTCACGCCGAACGCGTGCTGCAAGGAGTTCACCGACGTGCCTTGGTGGGCGATGGACTCGCTGAAGTGGAAGTCTACGCCGTTCTTGAACCGGGCATTCGCGCCGAAGTTCAGCGTTCCACCAACTTGGCCTTCGCCCGTACCGGCGTTGGTCCGATTGGCCAGCTCGTAGGCTGCGTTGAAACGCAGGTAGTCGTTGACGGTTACGTCTGTCCCGATGGACGCAAAGGCATTGTCGGCAAAGCTGCTCTCGCCGCCGTTGTCGAAGCTGGTGCCGACCTGCGCGTTGAGCTTGATGTGCTCGTTGATCTGCGCCGATCCACGCACCCCGACCCGGCCTTTATTGACGCCGGAAGAGTTCTGCAAGTCGTACTGACCGAACAGACCGATGGAGTAGTCACCCAACGCGGCGCCAATGTCCCCGCCCAGGGTCGTGGACTGTGCCGTCTGGACACCTGAGGCTGCGGAGTCCGAGTACCCCAGGCCCAAGCCTGCCGACAGAATGCCAAACTTTGCGTTGGCATCGAGGTTGGCGCGGTGATCCTGCGAATCTTGCGTCAGATTGTTGGTCTGGTCATAGCGCGCGGAAACCGTAACGGGACCCACTGGCGCGCTCACCGAGCCACCGAGCTGGTTCACTTCGTCAGCTGTGTAGGAGCCGATTCCGGCAAAGCCGGCGTCACGGTGCTGATAGTACGCGTTAGCCCGTCCACCGAAATCCATGCCAAAGTCTGCCGCAGCGACGGAGGCTTCAAAACGGTAGCCGTTTTCGCCCTGCAGGCCGTTGTTCGGGTTCACCACCACTTCGACTTCGTCGCCGATCTGAGTGCCGGACCCAATCGCGGCACCTTCCGCGCCGGAGATCGTGGCATCCCAGCCCGCAAAGCTTCCGGTGAGTTCCAGCGCATTGCCAGTCAAGGTGAAGTCACTGCCTTGCGCCAGCGTCTTGCTGCCCGTTTGCTCCCCGCTAACCGGGTCACGAGAGACGATTGTGACGCTCAAGTCTTCTAGATTGGTCAAATCACCTACGATCGACAGCGTTCCGCCGTTCGGGATCAGGGTCTGAACCTGTGCTGGAGACCGGCCCGGATCGACGAAGTAACCGCCATCCAGCGAGCCGAAGGTGACGTAGGGGTCACCCTTGGTCTGCGCGACTTCTGCCCGCAGGTACGTAGACCCGCCATAGGCCAGCGTCGCATCAGCTTCGAGCAGTTGCTTGTCGATTAGCCCGCGCTGATCTTGCACCGCCGTTGCCCCGACGTTGAAGTACTTGCCGACCCAAGCGGACGCTCGCCCGCCATAGAACAGGTCGGAGAAATCCGCACCGATGGGGGAGTACTCGTACTCCGAGACAAGATAGACTTCATCGCCCGACGTCCCCGTCCCGTAGGAGACAAGGAAGCCGTCATCTACGGTGGATGGCAGCGGTTCGAACAGGATCACTCGG
>CBFHUI010000045.1:0-20428 GCA_965658725.1 Alphaproteobacteria bacterium
GATCAGGTCAGCACTGGCCGGGGCAACAAGGATGAGGTCGGCTTCTCGCGCAAGGCGAATGTGACCCATTTCGGCTTCGTCCTTGAGACTGAACAGGTCTTCGTAAGCCGGGTTCTCGGCCAGCGCGCTCAGGGTAAGGGGCGTAATGAACTGCGCGCCGCCCTTGGTGAGCACCGGCACAACGTCCGCGCCCGCATCCTTCAGCCGCCGGATCAGCACTGCAGCTTTATAGGCGGCGATCCCGCCTGAGACGATCAGCAGAATGCGTTTTCCGTTCAGGGTCATGGCTTAGCCTCCCAGCCCTTGGGTCACAGCCCACATCAACCCAGCCCCCGCCGCACCCGCAAGCGCGAACCACAGCCAGACCGGTCCCGCAGAGCGCCGTCGGTCCATCTCTGCGTTAAAGTCCGTCAGCGCACTCTCTGCCTGTTCCAGCATCTTTGGCAAGCGCCCAGCCGCAATAATCGCAGTCTCAGCGTGCTCGGACAGCTGGCTGATCGGGTTCCGGTTGGCGATCATCCAGTCCCGCACCAGAGGCCGCGCGATGTCCCAGATATTGATCTCTGGTGCCAGCGAGCGTGCGATGCCCTCGGCCATCAGCATATTCTTTTGCAGCAGAAACAGGTCCGGCTGCAGGCTCATATCAAACGTCCGGCCCATGGCCAGCAACTGCCCCAGCAGCCGCGCAAACGACACGCGTTCCAGCGGCTGGTTGACGATCGGCTCAGCGACCGAGCGCAGCGCCAGCGCAAAGGCCTGGGTCGAAGCGGTTTTGGGCAGGTAGCCTTCTTCAGCGTAGCGCTTGGCCAGGCCGTCGTAGTCGCCATCGAGCAGGTGCGCCATCAAGTCGGCCAGAAACACCCGCCCGCGCCAGTCCAGCCGCCCCACAATGCCAAAATCAACAAAGACGACTTCGCCCTTGGCATCGATGAACATGTTGCCGGCGTGCTGGTCGCCATGAAAGAAGCCATCATCGAAGACGGCCTGAAAGAAGCACGTCGCCGCGTTGGTGAGGACTTGGGAGAGGTCATGCCCGGCAGCGCGCAGCTTGGTGCGTTCGTCAATGTTGATGCCGAAGACCCGCGACATGACAAGGACGCGCTGGCTGGTCAGATCCCAATGCGGCGCGGGGGTTTTGAGGCCACCGCGCTGTTCAAAGTTGCGCCCCATCTGGTCGGCTGCAGCAGCTTCAAGCCGAAGGTCCAGTTCCATCGCCGTTTGCTCGCGTAGAACGTCGATGAGCCCCACTGGCGAGGCCCGCCGCAGATCCGGCACCAGCCGCTGCGCCCAGCGCGCTCCCCAGCGTAAGAACCGCAGCTCCCCCCGGAAGCGCCGTTCGATGTTGGGGCGAAGGATTTTAACGGCAACTTCATCGCCATTTCTGAGCCGGGCAAAGTGGACCTGCGCCACGGATGCCGCGCTGATCGGCGGGCCGAACTCAGCGAAAACAGCATCAATCGGCTGGCCCAGTGCGTCTTCAAGCACCGCACGAGCGACGGTGTCGCTGAAGGGTTCGAGTTGGTCCTGAAGCGCGGAGAGATCTTGCGCCGCCTGCTCACCGATCAGGTCGGCACGGGTCGATAGGATTTGTCCCAGCTTGATGTAGGTCGGTCCGAGCCGCTTAAGTGCCTGAGCCAGATTGGTGCCGGGGGAACGCTTGCGGGCCGTGCCGCTTTTGAGCACACCCAGAGCCCGCAACACAGCGGCAGGAAAGCTGCCCTTTGGCGCCAGAGACAGCGCAACATCTGTCGCGCCCTCACGGCCAAGCACCCAGAGCAGTTTCAGCCCTCGGAACGGATGGGACAGCCCGGCCAGCATGACTTAAATCCGCCATCCATTGTGAACGGCAACAATACCGCCCGACATATTGCGGTGACTGACGCGGCCAAACCCGGCCTCGCGCATCATGTCTTCGAGCTGCTCTTGCGGCGGAAACCGGCGGATGGATTCGACCAAATATTGGTAGCTTTCCCGATCTCCGGCGACCAATCCACCCAGCCTCGGAAGCAGGCGGAAGCTGTACTGGTCGTAAATGTCCTTCAGCACGGGCAGAACCACGCGACTGAACTCGAGGCAGAAGAACCGTCCACCGGGCCGCAGCACCCGCCGGGCTTCGGCCAGCGCCAGATCCGGGCGCGATACGTTCCGCAGGCCAAAGGAAATCGTGTAGGCGTCAAAGCTGTTGTCTTCGAACGGCAGGGCTTCGGCATTGCCGCAAACCCATTGCAAGTCTTCGCGATCACTGAAGCGTTCGCGCCCGGCGCGGAGCATGCCCTCTGTCAAATCAAACACCAGCACCCGACCCGGCGCGTCCACGCCACCCTGACGCTTGCGAATGCGCTCGGCGATGTCACCGGTCCCGCCCGCGACGTCAAGGCACTGCTCCCCCGGTCGTGGTCGCATCCAATCCATAAGCGCGTCTTTCCAGAAGCGATGCGCGCCCATCGACATCAGGTCGTTCATGATGTCGTAGCGGCTGGCAACGCTCTCGAACACGCCCTGAACAAGCGGGGCCTTCTCCTCGACCTTGATGTCGCGGTAGCCGAAATGCGTCGTACTGTCGTTTCGTTCTGTCATAGTGTTGAGATAGCCCGTAACCCGGTCCGTGAAAAGCAAAGCCGTCCGTTAAATCCTGCACAGGTGCCCGCTGCTCCATGCCCGAATTGCCCGAAGTTGAAACCGTTGTCCGGGGATTGCGTCCCTTTCTCGAAGGCCAGCGTCTGAACACTCTGCTGCTGCGCCGCCCTGATCTGCGCTTTCCCTTCCCCGAAGGTCTGAGCCAGCGGGTTACGGGCAAGACCATCCGCGCTGTCGAGCGACGAGCAAAATATGGGCTGATCCGATTTGAGGCTGAGGACGCGCTCAGCCTGCTGTTTCATTTGGGCATGAGCGGTCGCATGGTCTGCGAGACGGACCCTAGCCTGCCGTTCGAGAAACATGACCACGTGGTCTTCGAAACCGACCGCGGACAGGTGCGTTTCAACGATCCGCGCCGGTTTGGCTTCCTTGACCTGATCGACGGTCCAGACCCGGCGAACCGCTTCCTTGCCGAGCTTGGCCCCGAGCCGCTGAGTGAAGCTGTGACACCCGATTATCTGCGCGCGGCGTTCAAGGCCAAAGCCTCGCCGATCAAGGCAAGCTTGCTGAACCAGAAGCTGATCGCCGGGCTGGGCAACATCTATGTGTGCGAAGCGCTGTACGAATCCGGCATCCGTCCGACGCGTAAAACCGGCGCTTTGCGGCCTGCGGAGCGGGAGCGACTCTGCGCTGCGATCAAGAACGTGCTGGCACGCGCCATCGAAGCGGGCGGCTCCTCCTTGCGGGATTACAAGCAAGTTAGTGGTGAACTGGGCTATTTTCAGCACGCATGGGGGGTTTATGGCCGTGAAAACGAGCCCTGCCGCGCTTGTGACGCGCCGATCAAGCGAATTGTGCAGTCAAATCGCTCAACTTTCTTCTGCGCTGCTTGTCAGCGATAGGAGCCTTGCCTTGCGCTCAGCAGTCTTTGGGCCTATAGACGTGTTCAATCATTTACCAAGTCTTTGGAACTAGCACCGAATGGCACATTCCCGCTCTGCACGTAAGCGCGTCCGTACCGCTGCACGTCGCACCGAAATCAACCGCGCACGCCGCAGCCGCGTCCGGACCTTTATCAAGAAAGTAGAAGCGGCTCTCGAAGCCGGCGATCAGGATGCAGCACGCGCTGCTCTGGTTGCGGCTCAGCCCGAAATCATGCGCGGTGTCACCAAGGGCACCATGCACAAGAACACGGCGTCTCGGAAGATCAGCCGCCTCAGCGCTGCTGTAAAGCGGATGGCTTAAGCCACCACAGACGACGACCCGAGACCTCGAAAGAGTTCGCGAAGGCCGGCCGAAACAGATGTTTCAGCCGGCCTTTTTGTTTGTACGAGTCGTTTTGAGCGGGACCGTTGCACTCAAGATACCCGTCGTGATTCGATACGATTGCCCCCTTTCATGCCAAATTTTGACCATGTTGTTGCGGGCGCACGGAGTCGTATGGGTACGAATCTGGGACGCTGCTTCCAAGGTGCGTCCGCGACTCCACAAACTCATATTTTTTTGGATATTGACTCGACTTCCTCGCTTGCGACGGGGACGAGCGACAGTAATGTAACCTCAACATTCTGGCTCGAGCCGGATCCACATGCGGTCATAAGAAGCCGCTGCAGGCCCTGCCTGTTTTGAAGCGCCGTTCCTCTTCTTGGGTGTGAGAGGGAAAAGGCGACACAGGCAACAAGGGGTCGGCGTTAATGAATTGAGGAGAATACCTGTGCTGGCTTGCGGTCCCATTCCGGAGCGTGAACGTCTGTTCACGACGACAAAATTTTCTGGCCCGCGCACACAGGCAGCCGTCTCCTTCGGGGGGCTATCGTGAACGACCATCCACTCAACCTCCAGGATCGCCAGGAAATCTGGTCTCAGGTAAAGGCCGCCATTCGTCGGGAGTACGGCGAAAGCACCTACCGCTCTTGGCTGCGCCCCATCGAGTTTTCAGAAGCCAACGACGAACGCATCCGCCTATCCGTGCCCTCGCGCTTCGTAAGGGACTGGGTGCAGGCGAACTACCTCGAACGTTTGCGCTCCCTCTGGGCGCTGCACGAGCCGACCATTGAGTCGATCGAGATCATTGTCCGGCCTTCGACCCAGCATCCAATCCCGGTTCCACCGAGCAAGCAGGGTGCAAGCCACCTGAGCCCACCTCTGGACGCGGCAACCAGTGTCATGGGCAGCAATGCCCTCGCCTCCCCGTCGTTCGTCAAACAGACGGGCGCGTCGCAGTACCGCTACACCGTACCGAATGACGAGAAGCAGCTGGTAAAGCGCTTCAGCTTCAAGGACTTCGTGGTCGGCCAGCCGAACGAGTTGGCCTACGCCGCCGCCCGACGCGTCGCGGAGAGCGCTGACGTCGCCTTCAACCCACTGTTCCTTTACGGCGGCGTTGGTCTGGGCAAGACGCATCTCATGCACGCCATTGCCTGGCACATCCGCGAAACCCAGCCTGAGCGTCGGGTTGCTTACCTGTCCGCTGAAAAGTTCATGTCCCTGTTCATTCAGGCCGTGCGCCACCGCGATACAATGGCGTTCAAAGACGAGTTCCGCTCTGTCGACGTTCTGATGATCGATGACATTCACTTCATCGGGAACAAGGAATCGAGCCAGGAAGAGTTCTTCCACACCTTCAACGCACTGGTGGACCAAAACCATCAGGTCGTGGTCTCTGCTGACAAGTCGCCCAGCGACCTTGAAGGTCTGGAAGACCGGCTGAAGTCGCGGTTGGGTTGGGGTCTGGTGGCGGATATCCACCCGACGAACTATGAACTGCGCCTGTCCATCCTGCAGTCCAAGGCAGAGAGCATTGCGCTCGACATTCCGGCACAGGTGCTGGAGTTCCTGGCGCACAAGATCTCATCCAACATTCGCGAGCTGGAAGGCGCGCTGAATCGCATCGAGGCGCATGCCATCCTGATCGGTCGCCCGGTGACGCTGGAAATGGTGCAGGACGTGCTGCACGACCTGCTCAAGGCGAACGATCGTCGTGTGACCATCGAAGAAATTCAGAAAAAGGTTGCGGAGCACTTCAACATCAAGCTCAGCGAGATGTTCTCTCCCCGCCGTGCACGCTCCGTCGCGCGGCCTCGCCAGATTGCTATGTACCTGTCCAAGCAGCTGACCACGCGGTCCCTGCCTGAGATTGGGCGGCGCTTTGGCAACCGGGACCACACCACGGTGATGCATGCCGTGCGAAAGGTTGAGGAGCTGCGCTCCCTCGACGCCGCAATCGACGAGGACGTCGAACTGCTGCGCCGAATGCTGGAGAACTAGGGTCCGTCATCGCCTCGAAAGACGCGACGACAGGGCCTAGCCCACTAATCCACCAAGCGTTCGCAAGCCTTGGCTGTCTGGGAACACCAGACGGTCAAGCTCTGCTGCACGCAGATCGAACTGACTTGCAAGCACGCCCTTGAGCACCTGGCGCGTGTCCAGGGTGGGACGCAAGTCGCGGCCTTCGAACTGCTGACCCGCCGCCAGTCCCGGCCAGTCGGCCAGAACCCGTCCGCCCCGAACGGCACCGCCGTAGAGCAGCGCTGCGCCGCCTGTACCGTGATCCGTGCCACCGCTGCCGTTGGTAGCAACCGTGCGCCCGAACTCCGTGGCAACGACAACAACCGTCTTCGACCAGGCGTCAGCGGAGAAGGTCTGCTTGAGCGCCAACAGCCCTTGGGCCAGCGCATTCAATCGACGATCAAGGGTGCCGTCTTTCAGTCCCTGCCCCGCATGCGTGTCCCAGCCGGAGAATTCCAGCGAGGCAATCCGTGCACCGTCGGGCGCGTTGAGGAAGCGGCCCGTGGCGGTGAACAGCTGCTCAAACTGCGCAAGCCCGCGCTTGGTCGTGCTACCACCCATGACCATGGCTTGCTCCTGCAGGGTCAGCGCAGCGGTGAAGGGATCCGCCAGCGTTGGGTCCATGTTATAGAGCTGCGCCAGATCGTCATAGAAACCATCATCACCATCCCGCGCCGCTGCAGGTGACCACGTCGCGACAGGCACACGGCCCTGCATCGACTTGGGCAAGGGCCCACCTACGGCGATTCCAGAAGCGGTTTGACCGCCCAGCACTTCCAAAGTCCGATTGAGCCACCCGGTGGCCGAGCCAACCGGCTTGTCCAACCCAGTCTCAAGAATCGACTGCGCATCGAAGTGAGACCGCGTGCGGTAGGGAATAGCGAGGCCCTGCACTGGAAGCAGCTCGCCGGATCGGTAACTGGGCAGCAGCGGCGACAGCCCCGGCGCTAGACCAAAGAGACCGTCAAGCGCCATCAGATCCGCAGGATCATAGGCCAGCCGCCCCCGCGCACCGCGATAGCTCGGATCCCCCGCAGGCACGATAGCATGCAGGCCGTCCATCGCACCGCGCAGCAAGACAAAAACCAAGCGCCGGTCGGTCGCCACGTTGGCGAAGCTCAGCGAGGGCGCAAAGGTCGTAGCAAGGCCGCCTGCACAGGCGGAGCCAAGGAAGTTACGTCGGTTGAGCAAGGTCATGTCGTCTTATCTCCACTGGAAATCAGGGCTGGCGAGCAGCATGGCGAGTTGGCTTTCCGCGTCGGGTTGTCGACGTAGCAACTGCGTTAGCGCTTCAGGGTTACTGGGCTGGATGGTGTCGCGGAGGAGAGTCTGAACCGCCGGTGCGCTGGCCTTGGTCTGCTTTGCGATGGCCTTGGCGAGGTCGGCGCGCCGCAGCAGGCTATCGGGATCGGCCCAATCGACCATGCGGTCGCTGAACCCAGCTGGCGAAGACGGGGACCAGGGGATGTGACGCATGTCCCGCGCAGCACGAACAGCGGCTCGGTCCAGCTTGCGCAGGCCCAACGCGCGGGCGGCAGCAATCATGAAATCCTGCGGCAGACGGAACTTGCGCCCAGGCCCATAGAAGGCATCGTCAAGGCTGAGCAAAGCCAGACTTACGGCGGCCAGATTGCCGCCAGTCTGCTGAAACACGGCTGCGATGGCATCAACGTCCAGCGGGTGCGGTTCATCATCGACGAAATGCCGAACCAGCTTGGTCGCCACGAAGCGGGCGGTAGATGGATGACGGCAAAGCATCGAAATGGCACGCCGTCCCTGATCTTCGCCCCCCGCCGGTATGGTCTGACCCAACAGCCGCCTCGCGCCTGGCTCGTGCTGACGTTCCGCGAAGGCGTAGGGCAGCGGCTTCGCGGACCGGGCGCCTCGGTTCAACCCGCCAACGGTCCAGCCGGTCAGGATCAGTGCCAACTCGCGTACATCGTCCTGATCGTAGCCACCCTTAACCCCGAGTGTGTGCAACTCCAGCAACTCGCGCGCGTAGTTCTCATTCAGCCCGCGCCCATTGTTGCGCCCGGCGCGTGAGTTTGGACCAATGGAGCGGGTTTGATCGAGGTAGATCAGCATCGCCGGGTGCTGCGCACTGGCCAGCACCATGTCCTCGAACCGGCCAAACACGTGGGCGCGAATGACTTCCCGCTCGTAAGCGCCAGCAAAGAAAGTCACCATCTGCTCGCCTTGAACGCTGATGGCGAAATGATTGCTCCAAAAGCGGACCAAGCGCTCGGCAAAGGGTGCTTGGGTTGTGATGGCGTGGTTGAGGGCGGCGATCATCTCTTGCTGATAGATCTCCCGCCCAGCCTGCCGAACCGCCTTGCGCGACTCCTGCGACTGCCCCTGAGCGCGCAGCGCGGCGAGGTTATCGAGGATGGCTTGCGAGCTGAGCAAGCGCGGGCCGGTGAGGGTCGCTGCGGCGGGTGTGATTTGCCGCGCCAGCCAGCGCTGAGGGTCGAGACCTTCCCGCTCGCCAGGGCGGGCGCCCAAGCCAAAGCGGTTGAGGGCGCGGAGGGTTGGATCAATGTTCATCGTGGCTCCCTTTCGTATTTCTCTATACGGGCGGAAGCGCGTGGCTATCCCCGCCTAGCGAATAAATTGCTGGAAGGGCAGCGGCCGCCCATTGACCAGAGGCAAGCCACCTTCTTCTGGGAAAGTCATCTCAAACCGCAACTGGCCCCCGTCTTCGCGGGTGGCGAAGGTTTGCAGGAGGGTTAGGCCAAGGATCCCTGCAGACATGGACTGGGAGACCGCGGGAACTGGTGTCGCGATGGATTGCTGCATGCCGATTTGCATCGGGGCAAGCGGGCCCGTGACCAGTTCCAGCGTGCCTTGGACTGGAATCCGTCCCGCCCGAGGCCGTAACCGGCCAGACCACTCGGCATCGACCAGTTTGGAGCGATAGAAGCTGTCACGCAGCACAAGTTCCAGCGCTGTGAGATCGGTTGGAAAAGCAGCCGCAACACCGCCCAGATCCAGCGCCAGCGCCGCACTGAGCAAACCTTGCACGTCCGCCGCACTCAGCCCCTCAACCCCAAACCCAATTTGCGCCTCGGTGGGCAGCCCAGGGATGATGATGGTGGTTGCCAGCGGTTCGAGTTGCTCGCGGTTGGCCCAGTTGCTGACCTTCACCTGTGCCGCTTGCCCCACGAGATCCAGCGACTGAGCGCCTTCCGCGTCAGGCACGCTGTCGATGCGACCTGCAAGCCCGTCAGCGCTGAAGTCGAGATCGATGGCGGGCATGAGAACAGCGACCCGGCCAATGTCGATCGCGCCTTGCAAACCCACCGCCTGACCCAACTGCGGCTCTTCGAAACCGTCCTGCCGGTCAAGGAACAGGTCGGCCAGCGACTGACTCTCCAGCCCGTCGATGACAAGGGAAAAGGTGGATGGCTTGTTGATCCTCACGTCGATCTGTTCAAGCCGCTGTTCAAAGGACTTCAGGGAAGCGTCAACGCTCACACGACTCAGCCCGGGAGAAGCACCGGGCTCCACTTGCACGTTTGCTGTCACACGGCCAAAGCGGCCGGAGGAGGGCGGCACGACTTGCTCCCACTCCTCGCCGTCAAAGATCAACTCGATCGAAAGACCGTTGAGCGTGCTCACGCGGGGTGCGGGTGGGGCGAGAGCGGCTTGCTCCTCGGGTTCATTCAGGGCGAAGCCGCTCAGCCGATAAGCGAGGGCCAGCAGAGCTTGCGCGCTCACAGTCTCCTGCGGCGCAGACAGAGCGAGGCGCAGCCGCTTGGCACGCTCAGTTCCCGTGAAGCTATCGCCGTATTCAGCCTTGAAGCCACCCAAATCAAAGGCAAGCACTTGCTTTTCGCCCTGTTGGCTCAGCCGCGCGGATAGATCGTTGGCCGTGTAGGCAATGCCCGCACCCTGAAACGCAATGCGGTTGACGGAGAGTTCAAACCGCTCGAACCCCTTCCGCTCAATAGACCAGTCACCACGAAAGCGAGGGTCAATGAGCTTGAGTGATTGGCCGCCGGGCATAATGGTTGAGGTTGGCAGGCCGTCCACCGTGACTTCGATAAGGTCACTATCCGTCGCTGTCTGGGGCAGCCTTATAAGCATGGGCTCGGGCACGGTCGCTGTTGAACCCGGCAACCCAAAGCCATTTATAACGACATGATATTCGCCCCCGTTGCCATTAACGGTCATGCGGTCAGCTTGTAAACCGGGGAAGAGGAACAGCGGGTTTTGGCGCGAAACCATGGCCGCAGCAATTTCGTAGACTTCGAGCAGATCAAGGTCACGTGCTTGCGCAGAAGCAGGTGATGCGGGCAGCGCCAGCAGCCCCAAAAGGCTAAGGACGCCGCACGCGGCGCCCTTTGACGGCTTAAACATCGAGGTTCACCACCTCCAGCGCGTTCGCCTGAATAAAGTCTCGGCGTGGCTCGACCTGATCGCCCATGAGCGTAGCGAAGACCGCATCCGCCGTCTTACCCTGCTCGATCCGCACTTGCAGCAGCGTGCGCGCGTTCGGGTCGAGCGTGGTCTCCCACAGCTGATCAGCGTTCATCTCGCCCAGGCCCTTATAGCGGGACACGTTCTGCCCCTTGCGGCCCTTGTCGAGAATGGCTTTGCCCAGTGCAGAGGGACCGAAGAGTTCAAGCGATGGCTCATCACCAAAGGCCAACCGCGCCGGCTTGCTGAACAGCTCGGACAACTCGGGCATGAGCTGCGACAGCCGCCGTCCATCGCGACCGTCAAGATCACGGGCAGACAAGGTGTAGCGCTGCGGTACGCCGCGCAGGGTGCGCGCAGAGATCAGCCGCTGGCCTTCCTGGTTGGTGCCGCCCTCGACAAAGCACTCCCAGCCGCGTTCGTGGATTTCAGAGGCAAGGTTCAGGCGTTCGGTCAGGTTTGCCGCCACGCGCTCACCCGCGCCTTCGGGAAAGAACCCGGCAAGCCCGGCTTGCTCAACGACAAAGGGGCTGCCGACGATCCGGCCCATCATGGTGATCGATCGCGACGCACTCAACGACTTGCGAACGACATCGGCGAGGTCAGCGCCTGCCCGCTGGCTGCCGTCACCGAGGGTGAGCAGCGCATCTTTCAGGCCTTCATTCAGCAAATACTCGTCCAACGCCGCCTGATCTTTCAGGTAGGTCTCCGAGCTGCCCTTCTTGGCGCGGAACAGAGGCGGCTGAGCGATGTAGAGATTACCGCGCTCGATCAACTCCGGCATCTGGCGGTAGAAGAAAGTGAGCAGCAGGGTCCGAATGTGGGCGCCGTCCACGTCTGCGTCAGTCATGATAACGATCTTGTGGTACCGCAGCTTGTCCGCATCGAATTCTTCGCGACCAATCCCAGTCCCCAGCGCCGCAATCAGCGTGCCGATTTCCTGCGAGCCGAGCATCTTGTCAAAGCGGGCGCGCTCAACGTTCAGAATCTTACCGCGCAGGGGCAAAATTGCCTGAAACTTTCGATCCCGCCCCTGCTTGGCCGAACCGCCTGCGGAATCACCCTCAACGAGGAAGACTTCAGCGACTTCGGGGTCGCGGGACTGGCAGTCGGCGAGCTTGCCGGGCAGCGAGTTGATGTCCAAACCGCCCTTCTTCCGCGTCAGTTCGCGGGCGCGGCGGGCTGCTTCGCGAGCGGATGCCGCTTCACAGACCTTCTGCACGATCCGGCGAGCTTCCTGCGGGTGCTCCTCAAACCAGCGCTGCAGTTCTTCGTTCACGACGCTTTCAACCACCGGGCGCACTTCCGATGAGACGAGCTTGTCCTTGGTCTGGGAGGAGAACTTTGGGTCCGGCACTTTGACCGAAAGCACACAGGTCAGGCCCTCGCGTGCATCGTCGCCGGTGAGCGTGACTTTCTCTTTCTTTGCGATCCCGCTTTCGTTGGCATAGCCGTTGACCTGCCGCGTCAGCGCCCCCCGGAAGCCGGCCAAGTGCGTACCGCCGTCGCGCTGCGGGATGTTGTTGGTGAAGCAAAGTGTGTTCTCGTGGTAGGCGTCGGTCCACTCCATGGCGACTTCCACCGTGATACCATCCTTGGACGCGGTCATCAGGATCGGGTCAGGGACCAGCGACTGCTTTGCCTGATTGAGGTACTTTACATACGCGGTCAAACCGCCCTCGTAGAACAAATCAGCCTCAACGGGGGTATCCGGGCGTTCATCGGTCAGGATGATTCGCACGCCGGAGTTCAGGAAGGCCAACTCGCGCAGGCGGGCTTCCAGCGTGTCGTAGCTGAACAGGGTCTGTGTGAAGGTCTCGGACGAAGGCCAGAAGCGGATGCGCGTGCCGGTCTGATCGGCCGCGACCTCCTTCGTTACCGCCAGCGGTCCGTCCGCCTCGCCGTGGGAGAAGGTCATCTGATGCTCTTTGCCATCGCGCCAAATGGTAAGTTCCAGCTTGGATGACAGTGCATTCACCACCGACACGCCGACACCGTGCAGTCCGCCCGAAACCTTGTAGGAGTTCTGGTCGAACTTACCGCCCGCGTGCAGCTGGGTCATGATCACCTCAGCCGCCGAAACGCCCTCTTCTGCGTGAATGTCTACAGGGATGCCGCGGCCATTGTCCTGAACCGAGACTGAGTGGTCGTCGTGCATGATCACCAGCGTACGGTCACAGTGTCCAGCGAGCGCTTCATCAATGGCGTTATCGACCACTTCGTACACCATGTGATGCAGACCCGAACCGTCGTCGGTATCACCGATGTACATACCCGGCCGCTTGCGAACAGCGTCCAGTCCGCGAAGGACTTTAATGCTGTCTGCGCCGTATTCGTCTTGCTGCTCTTCTGCCATTCCGTCCCACTTTGCCCGGCCTCATCCAACTGACGGGTGGCCGGGATCTAAGTCTCTTGAGTTACGTGGCCATTATGGACTGAAAACAAAGCGATTTCACCGCTTATTTCGCAGAATGTTACCGATTCGGTACCTGTCATCCATATTTGCCCACCCAGCGGGATCAAAGCCTCCAACAAAGCCGCGCGACGCGACAGATCGAGGTGCGCAGCAACCTCGTCAAGCAACATGATCGGCTTGAGCTGGCGGGCAGCGGTGAGGAGCTGCGCGTGCCCCAGAACCACAGCGAGCAAAAGGGCTTTCTGCTCCCCTGTTGAGCACTGCGCTGCCTCTCGCCCATGAACGGCGTGGTGCACGTCGAGGTCGGACCGGTGCGGGCCGACGGTGGATTGGCCCACGATACCGTCGCGGGTGCGAACATCGGCGAGCTTGCGTCTGAACTGGTCTTCTACCTCCAGCGCGGAGTGCTCCCCCAACGCCGTCTCGATCCCCGGCTTGAACCCCAGTCGCGCGCCGGGGAAAGGCCCTACGCCCTGCGCAATCCGGTCCGAGAGCCGCCGCAGCAGCCCCCGCCGTGCCGCCGCCATTGCAACCCCGTGCCGCGCCATGGTTTCCTCGAGGCTGTCCAGCCACATCTGATCAGGCCGTGCATCTTTGCGGGCAGCGTCTTTGAGCAGCTTGAGCCGTTGGCGCATGACCTGCCCATACGCCGTCGCGTTGGCCACGTGGCCAGGCTCATAGGCCGCGACGAGTTGGTCAAAGAAGCGCCGACGATCTTGCGCAGGGCCACGCCACAGCGCGTCATCGTCCGGGGTCAGCCACAGGATCGGCAGTATTTCCGCAAAGGCCGTCGCACCGTTCTTGTTCTTGCCATCGAGCCGGAGCACTCGCTTGCCGCCCGAGGTATCCAAGCCAACGCCAAGCTGACGCGTGCCAAGGGGGGTTTCAACGCTCGCCGATACGGCCCACGTACCAGCCGGGTTGAGCAGGCTTCCTGCCGCGTCCCGGCTCGCCACATCGGCAGCAGGTGCGCCGCGCAGACCGCGACCGGGCGCAAACAGGCTCACAGCTTCGAGCAGGTTCGTCTTGCCGGCGCCGTTAGAGCCAACGAAGGCAACCGGGCCTTCCGGCAAGGTCAGGTCAAGCTGCGCGTAGGAGCGAAAGTGCGCGCAGGACAAGCGGCTGATCCAGACCGATCCTGCGTCCACCTGTGCCTGTCCCTTGTCGCTTGTGTCGCCTGCCGCAGGCTCAGACGCGCATTGGCATCAGGACATAGAGGACAGACGCGCTGTCTCGGTCCTTAACCAGCGTCGGTGAACCGGCGTCAGCGAAGACGAATTCCGCAGAGTCGCCCGCGAGCTGCGTCGCGATGTCGAGCAGGTAGCGCGCGTTGAAGCCGATTTCGAGATCCGTAGAACCGTATTCGACTTCGATTTCTTCGTTCGCCTGTCCCCGGTCGGGCGCGTTGGCGGACAGGTTGAGCCGCCCAGCGGAAACCGCGAGCTTCACCGCCCGGCTCTCTGCAGATGCGATGGTCGATACCCGGTCAACAGCCTGAGCAAAAATGCCCTTGTCCACGGTCATGGACTTGTCGTTCTGGGTCGGGATCACGCGCTCGTAGTCGGGGAAGGTTCCGTCGATCAACTTGGAAGACAGTGTGACGTCGGAGAAGCGGAACTCGATCCGCGAGTCCGACAGCGAAACGCGGACGTTCTCGTCGCCGCCGTCCAGCAGCTTGGCCAGTTCACCCACGGTCTTACGCGGCACAATCACGCCGGGCATCTCGCCCGCGCCGGTCGGCAGAACCGTTTCGAAGCGCGCAAGGCGGTGACCGTCGGTCGCCACAGCACGCAGGACGGCCGAAGCCCCCTCGCCCATGGCATGCAGGTAGATGCCGTTAAGGTAGTAGCGGGTTTCCTCAGTCGAGATTGCGAAGCGCGTGCGCTCGATGAGGGTTTTCAGCTCTTCAGCGGGCATCTCAAAGGTGATCGGCATCGCAGCACCGTCGAGCGAAGGGTAATCCTCGCGCGGGAGCGTCGAAAGCTCAAACCGTGCCTTGCCCGCGGTCAGGGTCATGCGGCCCGTGTCACTGGTGCTGGTCAGGCCCACTTCAACCCCGTCCGGCAGCTTGCGGACGATGTCGAACAGCATGTGCGCCGGTGCCGTAACGGCCCCTGGCTGCGCCACGCTCGCGCCCGTGGTTTCGGTGATGGTCAGGTCCATATCGGTCGCGGTCAGAGTCACGGCTCCGCCTTCGCACTCGATCAGGACATTCGACAGAATTGGAATCGTGTTCCGGCGCTCCACCACGCTTTGTACGTGTGAAAGGCTGCGCATCAGGCTCTGGCGTTCGATGCGGAGATCCATAGCGTTAGTTCCGTCTCATCAAATCAAGGGACGGTAAGCAATAGCCCTCAAGGCCTAAAGGAACAAGAGCGAGTTGGGATTGCCTCCGGTCATCTCGAGCATGGCTTCGCGTTGCTCCGGGCTCAGCGTGTCGATGAGTTCGACGAAACGGGTAAAGGCTTCCTCATTGGCCGCGGCATGTCTCTCCAGAATTTGCGCGCGAAGGGTCAGGAGCTTCTCCGTGTCCGCCTTGTCACCGGACAGAGCACTGCGGAACGCCGCTTCTCTGCTGGCGATCTCGGCGAGGACAGAGCGGCGGATATCGCGGCGCGCGCGCAGGAACTCACGGAAGTCGCGGACTTGGGCGGGGGTGAGGTCCAAGCGCTCCTGAACCTGCTTGAACTGACCCGGTCCTCGGCCATTGCCGCGACCGTCGTTTTTATCGCCCTTGTCCCGATCCCCTTTGAACCCGTCACCGGGCCGCGGACCATTGCCGCCGCCGTATTGTGTGCGCGCGTGGATCTCATCCTGCAGCGTGTAAATGGTGTTCGCCGCATGCGTACGGGTGTGCCACAGAGCCGCGCCCAAACCGATGCTCAGGGCCAAAAGGCCGACGATGATGATGCCAAGTATGCGGGTCATCGCTCCTGTCCTCCTACAAGCTGCCAAAGACGGCCTCGAAGGCGTCTGTAGCGTAGAGGGTTGCGTCGTCCGTGGCCGATGGGGTCACGGTGTCAAAAGCAAACACGTCTGCCGCGCTCGCTGAAAGCAGAATGTCATCGGCGCTGAAGCCGGTATTGCCCAAGCTCAAACCGCCCGCCAGCCCCGCACCAAGACCAAACACACCAAACGTGACCCCGGCCGCGACCCCGCGCCAATCTGCGCCCAACCAGCCGGATAGACGCTCCAGCAGCGAGATGCCCGTGGCTGCTGGCGTAGCCGTCCGGCGGGCCAGCGGCGCTGCGCGATCAGCCAAGGCTTGGGCCGCATCCACGTCAGCAATCTGCCCGCTATCCAGCCCAGCAGCCGCAACGGCGCGCAGGGCGGGGCTCTCGGTTAAGCCCTTGACCAGCGCGGTATTGCTTTCCCCATCGAGAAACGCGGCCATTTCCATCGGATCGAAGTCGTCCGGCAGCGCTTCCACCGTTTCCGGTGCCTTTGGTGGCGTGTTCTTCATCATGTTCCCCGGGCCTCTCTTTCTTGTTTGGCCTCAAATGCATCACGTAGTTTGGTCAGCGCCTTGTGCTTGGCGCTTCGAACCGTTTGCGCGGCGATCCCCAGTTTCGCCGCGATGTCTTCGACATCCATGTCCTCATCAAACATGAGCCGGAGAATGGCTTTCTGTCGGTCGGACAGCCCAGCTTCGCCGACTTCTTCTTCAACCGCCTGCAAAGCCGTCTCAGACTCGCCAATCGCGTCGAAAGCCGCGCTCGACCGTTCATCCACCAGTGCGCTGGCGTGATCCTCGATGTCTTCAGACTGCGGCCGGCGGCGGCGCAGCCAATCAATGGCGGTGGAACTCGCCACCACCCGCAGGAAGGTCGTCAGCTTGGCCCGCTCCGGGTCGTACTTTTTGAGCAGGGCGAAGTCCTGCTTGGCAAGGCGGACAAAGACTTCCTGACCCACGTCTTCCACATCGTGCGGTTCACCCCGCAGGCCATAGCGCCCGAAAGTCTGGCGCACCACGTGGAGCACCAGCCCGGCATGATCCTGACAGAACGCCTGCCAGGCCCTAGGCTCACCGTGTCGAAGTGCTTCGAGCATCCTGCTTGGGCGTTCCCCTGTTGTCGTTCCCGAAAAACGGGCCCGGCGTCTGTGTCCTTCAGGAATGCTTTACGGCCAAAATCTGGCAAACATCCCCGCCGGACCAAAATTTATTTCAGGCGGTTTTCTCCGGGAAAACCACCAGACAAGCCTCGGCGTCGGGCAGGCGGTAGCTGCCCCGGATCATCTTGTCTGCGCCTTCGTAGGGCAAATCCAATCCCTCTGCCATGGACAGATAGGCGTACCCATCGGTTGCCAGCGCGTCGAGCAGGTCCGGATAGTCTGAGGGCGAACCAGCCAACTCGTGCAGCCGCGCGAACCAGCGACCGCCCTGTGTCGCGAACGCTGGTTCCAGTGACAGCCACGCGCGCTCGGTCATCAGCCGACGCGGGCGAAAGGCCATGTAGCGCTCTGGCGAAACCGTCGCCCGGCCTGCAGGCGCTTCCCAGACAAAGGGGATGCCCGTGTGACGCTCGGGCAGAATGGCGTCATAGAATGCGCGCGTACCCGCTGCATCGGGCAACGTAGACATTTCCCAACGCAGGAACCGTGTCGGCCCCCAACTGGTTGGGGTTTGAAGCATCGCGGACAGTAAAGCCCGCCCCAAACCGAGCTTGCGCCAAGCGCTGTTGATGAACAGGTCAGCGAGATAGTAGCCCGGCAGCTCCGGCGTCGCTGATCCCCGTCCGCCCAGCGAGTCCATGCCCAGCACGTAGCCCGTCGGCTCGTCGTGAAAATAGGCGATAAAGCAGGTGACATGCTGCAGCGCTCTGGACAGCGCGGTCTCGTCGCTCACCGCAGAGGCGCCTTCGCCGCTTTCCTCGGCAAACTGACGCAACAAGATCAGCAGCGAGCGGGCGTCGTCCGGTCCGGCACGTCGCACAACAATCTCCGCCTGGCCGCGCGGTCTCATCGATCCGCAGAGCCATCGAAGATGAGCGCGTGCCAGCCGTTTCCTTCTCGCCGCAAAGTCTGCTTCGCCGCTTCGATGTCCAACCCTTCGGGGCAGAGCGCGGCACACTGCGCCCAGAATGACGCGCTGTGGTCCATATGCTTGAGGTGCGCGACTTCGTGGGCAACGACGTACTCCCGCACCCAATCCTCAGCAAAAATCAGCCGCCATGAGAAGTTCAACCCGGCCTTGGATGAACAGCTTCCCCAGCGGGTTTTGGTGTCCCGAACACGCAGCGACCGAAACGGCCGGCCCAGCTTCACAGACAGTCGCTCGGCGCGTGCACGCAGGTCTTCTGTCGCCTGCGCAATCAGAAAGCGCTGCAGGCGCAATACGGGCTCGCCGCGCGCGGGTAGCACCATCTCGCCCTCTGCCGTCGGAGTGATTGTTGGGGCGCTGCTGTCGATGACGACGCGGTAATCCTGCCCCTTGAACGGCACAATAGAACCAGCCTGCACGATCTGCTTTGAAGGGCGGCTTTCGACCTGCCGCTCAAGCCATTTCTGATTGCGCGCGAGAAAGGCGCGGATGGTTCCTGCATCAACGTGCAGCGGCGCCGAGATCTTCACGCGGGACGCATTTGTGTCAATCCGCATGGTGAGGCGACGGGCACGCTTCAGGCGATTGACGCTAACGTCAAAGGTCCGCTGGGAAATCTCAACAGTCTCTGGATCGCGAAAAATGGCGGGCGCCGGGATCAAGTCTGCCTCAAGGTTCGTTAGTGCGACAGCGCGCTAAGGGGTCGTCTCGTCTTTTGCACGAATTCGACTCGATTCCATAGACAAAAGTCGCTGTTTCCGCTTCACCCCCCAGCGATAGCCACCCACACCGCCATCGCTCCGCACAATGCGGTGGCAGGGGATGAGCAGAGACACGCGATTGGTCGCGCAGCCCTTCGCGACGGCCCGCTGACCAGCCTCCATCCCCATTTCAGCCGCCAACTCAGCATAGGACAGCACCCCGCCCGACGGGATGGCGAGCAGCGCCTGCCAAACCCGACGCTGGAACGCTGTGCCCTGCACGTCCAGCGCCAGCGCGCGACTGGGTAAAGCACCAGTTTCCAGGTGCGTCACCACGTCTTCGAGCACAGGGCGCAGGCCATTCGGGTCGCGGTCGATGCGGTCGGCTGCGTGGAAGTCTTCGGATAGTGCAGCGGTCAGCGCGGCATCACTCTCGCCAAAAGTCAGCGCACACACGCCCTGCCCGGTGGCTGCGACCAACAAGCGACCCAACGGGCTATCGACGATCTCAAAGGTGATCGCGGCACCCTTACCAAAACGAGCATAGGACGCCGGCGACATACCCAGCAGAAAGCCACTCTGCTCGTAGACCCGGCTCGCGCTGCTGTAACCGGCGGCGTAGATGGCATCGGTGACGCGCGGCTCAGTCTTCAGGTGCGCCCGAAACGCCTGCGCCCGCCGTTCGGCACCGTAATCCCACGGCGATATCCCGACCGCACGGGTGAAGGCCCGTTGCAGCCGCATGGGTGTGGTTTCCAGATCAGTGGCCAGCGCCTTGAGCGACAGCGACCCCGGCGCATCCCCGCCCTTCACCCGCGCATCGATCAGATCCGCCGCCGCCTGCGCCAACTGAACATCAGCGGCGGCGGGGCTTTCCGGCGGGGTTGTGGCGTTGGCGGTGGTCATGGGGCGTTCTCCTGCGGCTCAAGCACTCAAGGAAGAGTGTAGGCCAAAGCGCCGCGCCCGACCCTCCGAATCTTGCAGGTTACGGCCTAGCCACGCTCGTCGGCTTGCAAGGCCAGGCCATTGGCGAAACCCCACGGCTTGCGCGGGCTGAGGTTAAGATACCCTGTCCGCCATGCCTGCTTGCTTTCGTCCTGCCCGTATTCCACCCAGTCAAAGCGGCTGATAGAGCAATTATCGACCCCAACCGACAGCGCCTTGTCCGGGCTCAACCCCATGGCGATGGCCGTCATGGCGCGGATGACTCCGCCGTGGGCTACGCAAATAATGTCCTTGCCCCGATGCTTGGCGGTCCAGTCAAGCACGCCGGCTTGTACCCGCTCGATCACATCAATGAAGCTCTCACCTTCCGGGGGGCGATACTCGGCAGTGGTATGCCAGAAGGGGTGCTGCTCACCGCCTGGCAAAGCTTCCTCCCACGTCAGCCCTTCCCACGCGCCCAACCCCTGTTCGGCAAAGCGGCCGTCTTCGGTGCTGGTAATCGGCGGATAGCCTTCACGGATGATGGCGTCGCGGGTCTTGTGCGTACGACCCGCCGTGCTGGTCAGCCAGACCACGTTTTCCCCCCGTGGCAACGCACGCGCAGCTGGGGCAAACATGTGAGTTTCACTCACATCGACCGGCATATCGGAAGCGCCGTAAACCAGATGATCGGGGTTGATAACAGGCGCGTGCCGCACCCAGAACCAGCGTGTAACCGTTGCCATGGAGGCTTCCTACCAAGTTGTAATCAGAGACAGCGCCGCACCGAAAAAGGCCAACTCGCACAGTATTTGTGTCGCGCCGCAGACGTCGCCAGTGACGCCGCCGTATTGCCACCTTGCAAAAACGGCAAAGGCCGCAAAGACCAGCCCTGCCGCCAGCAGGCCGCAAAGCACCAGACCCGCTTGGAGAGGCAGCAGGACAACGACGCCCAGTGCCCCAATCGCCATCGACACGCCTGCGGTCAGCATCGATGGCCGCTCCGCCGCCAGACCTGTCGCACTCGCCGCAGGCAGCAGCGCCCAGATCAGCGTCATCAGC
>CBFHUI010000046.1:0-20145 GCA_965658725.1 Alphaproteobacteria bacterium
CCCCTGCTCTAACCAACTGAGCTACCCCGCCACGGTGCAGCGTATCTACGGGGCGAGGGGCGCAGGGTCAAGCCTCTTGATCCTCTTGCGCCTTGCCCATCAAACAAGCCTCCGTCGCGGCTGGCGCAACGCAGGCTGAGAGCAGCCCAAAAACGATCCCCCGACCCCTGGGCCGTGACGCAATTAGGCGTTGCGTGCTAAGAGTTAGGGGCTTTGTGACTGCTGCAGGAAGGCTGCTGATGCCGTCTTTAATCGACGCACTCAAACCCTTTGCGAATTGGGCGCTGCGCCTGTCTCTATCGGCGACGTTCCTGTTTCACGCCTGGGACAAGTTCGACGCTTGGCCTTCTTTTCCGACCTGGTTGGCGGCGACTGCGATTGTTCCGGCCTATCCTGTGCCCGTCGCGATTCTGGTCACGGTGCTGGAAGCGGTCGCAGGAGTCGGGATCATCGCCGGCATCTTTTTGGGCTCCACCGTAACCCGACTGGCGGCTTTGGCGGTGATTCCAGTGATGATCGGCGCAATTGTGCGCGTGCACTGGTCGATTGGGTTCAACAACATTCAGATTACGGCCGACGGTGCCATGACCTTTCCAGGGTGGGAGTTCAATCTCGCCCTGCTGGCCATGGCCGTTTACTTCGTGATCGCCGGCAACAACGATTCCGAGGGGTGAGCGCCAAGGCCAGCCCTTAGCCCAGCCGCCGCTCCGCACCCGCTATCCAGCCACCGCCCAACAGGCGTTCGCCATCATAGAATACCGCGGCCTGCCCGGGTGCGACCCCGGCATGGGGTTCCATCAGGGTCACTTCAGCGCGGTTGTCCGACTGCAACGTCAGGGCAGCATCAAGCGGGTCCATGGCCGAGCGTAGTTTGACGCGGATGCGCTTGGGCGCGTCGGCTTCGACCGCGCCACCCAGCCAGTTGACTTCGCGAACATGCACGATGTTGCGGTCCAGGGCCTCGCGCGGGCCGACGATGACCTGCCGCGCTTCGGGGTCCAATCGGACCACGTAGATCGGTTCACTCAGTCCGCCGATGCCCAACCCTTTGCGCTGCCCAATGGTATAGCCGATGATTCCGCGGTGCTTCCCCAGAACACGGCCATCCATGTGGACGATTTCACCGGGCTGATCGGCCTCAGGCCGAACCTTGCGCACCACGCGGGCATAATCACCGTCCGGGACGAAGCAGATGTCCTGGCTGTCGGGTTTGTCGGCAATGGCGAGACCCAGCTGCTGCGCGAGGTCGCGGGTCCGGGATTTGGGCCACGCGCCTAAGGGGAACCGCAGAAAGTCGAGCTGCTCCCGCGTTGTCGCGAACAGGAAGTAAGACTGATCTTTGCCGCCGTCAAAAGCACGGTACAGCGCCGGGGTGCCATCGTCGTCAACGCGCCGCTCTATATAGTGTCCGGTCGCGAGTACGTCGCCGTCCAGATCCTTGGCCGTATCGAGCAGGTCACGGAACTTGACGGTTTGGTTGCAGCGCACGCACGGGATCGGCGTTTCGCCCATCAGGTAGGAGTCGGCGAAATCATCGATCACGCTGTCGCGGAACCGGCTTTCGTAGTCGAGCACGTAATGGGGAAAGTCCATCATCTCCGCCACGCGGCGGGCATCGTAGATGTCTTGTCCAGCGCAGCACGCACCACGCTTCTCGATCGCGGCACCGTGGTCATAGAGCTGAAGGGTGATACCAACGACGTCGTAGCCTTCGGCTTTGAGCATGGCGGCGGTGACCGAAGAATCGACACCGCCGGACATGGCGACCACGACCCGCGTGTCGCCGGGGGCTTTGTTAAGGCCGAGTGAATTCATGGGTTCAAGGTCCAAGGTTCAATCGAATATGTTAGCTGTAATCTAAGCAAGCGGGGCTTTTTACGCCAGTCCCGCCAGCGCGCAGCGGCGTCGCGCGCGGTGGGGGAGGGTGCTTGTGGTGCTGAGTGACGACGGGCAAGGTCGGCATCGACACCGCTGACCGGGGCGCTTTGGTCCCATAATGCGTTGGAATGCAAAGGGTCATGTCGGCCATGCGCCGGATTGCAGTGCAAAACGCCCTTCGGCTGTTGACCGCTCCCGCCCCCCTCTGTAAACCCCGCCCATCGCTTGCGCGCCACCGACTTGCTTAGGTGGTGTGCGTTTGTCGGCTTGAAGTCGCCAGCGCCTAAGGACGAGAGCAGGGGTCTTCCCTTCACAAGTCTGGATAAGCGAAGAGTTTTTGCCTCACCGGCGCTCCCTTTTTAGGTCGCAGCGCAACGGTCGGGGCCGAAAGTCTTTGCGTCGCTGTCTTCTTTATTGCACCGGGAAATCGGGCGGAACGAATTTCGCGCTCAGGCGCGGAGAGCAAAGACGCAGACGAATAGGAAGGCTTTCATGCCCACAGTAAACCAGTTGATCCGCAAGGGCCGCCAGAACAAGCCCGTGCGTAACAAGGTCCCCGCTCTTGAGGCTTGCCCTCAGCGCCGTGGGGTTTGCACCCGTGTTTACACCACCACGCCAAAGAAGCCGAACTCCGCTCTCCGGAAAGTCGCCCGTGTGCGTCTGACCAATGGCTTTGAAGTGACCTCCTACATCCCGGGCGAAGGCCACAACCTGCAGGAACACTCCGTGGTCATGATCCGCGGCGGTCGTGTGAAAGACCTGCCGGGTGTGCGGTACCACACCATCCGCGGTGTTCTGGATACCCAGGGCGTCAAGGACCGTCGCCAGCGCCGCTCCAAGTACGGCGCCAAGCGTCCGAAGTAAGATTGATCGTTTAACTCATTGGGCCGGGTCGGCCGAAGCGCGGAAGAAACCGCAGCATCGTCCACCCCCAACACTGTTGTAAGAGAAGGAACATCGCTATGTCCCGTCGTCACCGCGCCGAGAAACGTGAAGTTCTCCCTGATCCAAAGTTCGGGGATACAATTGTAACGAAGTTTATGAACGTCCTGATGATCGACGGCAAAAAGTCTGCCGCTGAAAAGATCGTCTACGGCGCGTTCGACCGCATTTCCGGCCGCACCGGTCAGGAAGGCGTTCAGGTTTTCCACGAAGCGCTGGAAAACGTCCGTCCACAGGTTGAGGTCCGCTCCCGCCGCGTTGGTGGTGCGACCTACCAGGTGCCGGTTGAAGTCCGCAGCGAGCGCGCACAGGCGCTGGCGATCCGTTGGCTGATCGGCGCATCCCGTAACCGTTCTGAAAACACGATGACTGACCGCTTGGCGAACGAGCTGCTCGACGCAGCGAGCTCCCGCGGCGCGGCCATCAAGAAGCGCGAAGACACGCACCGTATGGCCGAGGCCAACAAGGCGTTCTCGCACTACCGCTGGTAATCTCGAATTGGCTGGGTGATCCCCACTCGCCGCAGTCAAAGGCATAAGGAACCGCCACAATGGCACGCAGCACTCCTTTAGAACTCTACCGCAACGTTGGCATCATGGCCCACATCGATGCGGGCAAAACCACGACGACTGAACGCGTCCTCTACTACACCGGTAAGTCCCACAAGATCGGCGAAGTGCACGATGGTGCCGCGACGATGGACTGGATGGAGCAGGAGCAGGAGCGCGGCATTACGATTACCTCTGCAGCAACCACTGCTTTCTGGGGCGATCACCGCATTAACATCATCGACACCCCGGGCCACGTGGACTTCACCATTGAAGTTGAGCGTTCGCTGAAGGTGCTCGACGGCGCTGTTGCCGTATTCGAAGGCGTGGCCGGCGTACAGCCGCAGTCCGAGACTGTGTGGCGTCAGGCTGATCGTTACGGTGTTCCGCGCATCTGTTTCATGAACAAGCTCGACCGTCTGGGCGCTGACTTCCTGAAGTCTGCACAGACCATCGAAGACCGCCTCGGCGCAACCGCACTGATCTGCCAGCTGCAGATCGGCTGGGAGCATGAGCTCAAGGGCATGGTCGATCTGGTTCAGATGAAGGGTATCGTCTGGAACGACGAGACCATGGGTGCTGACTACGACGTCATCGACATTCCTGAAGATCTCGTCGATCAGGCGAACGAGTACCGTGAGAAGATGCTCGAAACCATCGTTGAGCAAGACGAAGACGTGATGGAGAAGTACCTCGAAGGCGAGGAGCCAGATGAGGCGACCATCAAGGCGCTGATCCGTAAGGGTACCATCGCGCGCGACTTCTTCCCGGTCTTCGGCGGTTCCGCATTCAAGAACAAGGGCGTTCAGACCCTGCTCGACGCAATCGTTGACTACCTGCCGTCCCCGGTTGAAGTACCGGCCGTTAAGGGCCAGGGCGTCCGTGACTCCGACGAAGTCATCACGCGTGCGCCGTCTGATGACGAGCCATTCGCCGCGCTGGCCTTCAAGCTGATGGCCACCCAGCACGGCACCTTCACCTTTGCCCGCGTCTACTCTGGTCGCGTGAACAAGGGTGATACGGTAATGAACTCGAACAAGGAGCGTAAAGAGCGCCTTGGTCGTATCGTCGAGATGCACGCACGGGACTCGAAGGACGTTGATTCCTGCGGTACCGGTGACATCGTTGCTTTCGTAGGTCTGAAGGACGTCATCACGGGTGAAACCCTGTGTGACCAGTTCAAGCCTGTCGTTCTTGACCCAATGCAGTTCCCTGAGCCTGTGATCGAGCTCGCAATCGAGCCAAAGACCAAGGGCGACCAGGAAAAGCTCGGCATCGCGCTGGGTAAGCTGGCTGCAGAAGATCCATCTTTCCGCGTCAACACCGACGAAGAAAGCGGCCAGACCATCATCGCGGGTATGGGCGAGCTTCACCTCGACATCCTCGTTGACCGCATGCGTCGCGAGTTCAAAGTCGAAGCGAACGTTGGCGCACCGCAGGTTGCTTACCGCGAGAGCATCACCAAGCGCATCGAGCACACCTATACCCACAAGAAGCAGTCCGGTGGTTCCGGCCAATTCGCACAGATTTCTGTTGTGATCGAGCCTAACGAAGCTGGCGAAGGTTTTGGCTTTGAGTCCAAGATCGTCGGTGGTTCCGTTCCGAAGGAATACATCCCGGGCGTTGAAAAGGGCTTCCGCGACCAGTCTGGCGCCGGCACCCTGGCAGGCTTCCCGCTGATCGACTGGCGTGTTGAGCTGGTGGACGGTAAGACCCACGACGTCGACTCCTCTGTCGGCGCCTTTGAAATCGCTGCTCGTGCCTGTTTCCGCGAAGCCATTCCGATGGCTGGCGTACAGCTGCTTGAGCCGATGATGAAAGTCGAAGTTGTTACCCCTGAAGACTACATGGGCGACATCATCGGCGACCTGAACTCTCGCCGCGGCATGGTTCTGGGCTCCGAAGCTCAGACCGGCGGCGTTACTCAGATCAACGCGTTGGTGCCGCTGGCGAACATGTTCGGCTACATCAACACGCTGCGTTCCATGTCTTCGGGACGTGCACAATTCACCATGCAATTCGAACGCTACGAGCCGGTGCCAAAGGCCGTAGCCGAAGAAGTAGTGGCGAAGCTGGCCTGATTTCGGGCTAACCAAATTGAAGGGAAGAGGGGCCTCGGCTTCTCGACCCGGACTTAGGACAGTAACCACGGGAACAAAGGGATAAGGACCCATGGCTAAGGAAAAGTTTGAGCGTAATAAACCGCACGTGAACGTTGGCACCATCGGCCACGTTGACCACGGTAAAACCACCCTTACGGCAGCAATCACCAAGGTGATGTCTGAAGTATACGGTTCTGCAGCAGTTGCTTTCGACGAAATCGATAAGGCACCTGAAGAAAAAGCACGCGGTATCACCATCTCCACCGCGCACGTAGAGTACGAGACCGACGCGCGTCACTACGCACACGTCGATTGCCCAGGCCACGCCGACTACGTGAAGAACATGATCACCGGCGCTGCTCAGATGGACGGCGGTATCCTCGTTGTAAACGCAGCGGACGGCCCAATGCCTCAGACCCGTGAGCACATCCTGCTCGCGCGTCAGGTTGGCGTTCCTGCACTGGTCGTATTCCTGAACAAGGTTGACCAGGTTGACGACGAAGAGCTGCTCGAGCTGGTTGAAATGGAAATCCGCGAGCTGCTGTCTGAGTACGAATTCCCGGGCGACGATATTCCAATCGTTAAGGGTTCTGCTCTGGCTGCTCTGGAAGGCCGCGACGACGAGATCGGTAAGAACCAGATCGTTGAGCTGATGAAGGCTGTTGACGGCTACGTTCCTGAGCCACAGCGCGCTCTGGACATGCCGTTCCTGATGCCAGTGGAAGACGTGTTCTCCATTTCCGGTCGTGGTACCGTTGTGACCGGTCGTGTTGAGCGTGGCGTCGTTAAGGTTGGCGAGGAAATCGAGATCGTCGGTATCCGCGACACCCAGAAGACGACCTGTACCGGCGTGGAAATGTTCCGCAAGCTGCTGGACCAGGGTGAAGCTGGCGACAACATCGGTGCTCTGCTCCGTGGTGTAGGCCGTGAAGACGTTCAGCGTGGCCAGGTTCTGGCTGCTCCGGGCTCCATCACCCCGCACACCAAGTTCAAGGGCGAAGCGTACATCCTGACCAAGGACGAAGGTGGCCGTCACACGCCGTTCTTCACCAACTACCGCCCACAGTTCTACTTCCGTACGACCGACGTGACCGGCGTTGTATCTCTGGAAGCTGGCGTGGAAATGGTCATGCCTGGTGACAACATCACCATGAACGTTGAGCTGATCGCACCGATCGCTATGGACGAAGGCCTGCGTTTCGCTATTCGCGAAGGCGGCCGGACCGTTGGCGCAGGTGTTGTTGCGACCATCGTTGAGTAAGGACTGACGTCCTGACTAATGAGCGGGGTGGCGGTCTTGCCGCCCCAATGCTCAGCCCTAGGGAAGCCCTGCTTCCGAGCCGGAGACAAACCGGCGTTGAGATTGTTGGAATGTGCTGCGGCAGCGCAGCGAAATGTGAGCATCGCCCTTTGTTGGGCGGGCGAAGAGGACACTGATGGATAGTCAGAACATCCGGATCCGGCTTAAGGCCTTCGATCACCGCATCCTGGATAACTCCACGCGGGAGATCGTGAACACTGCCAAGCGCACGGGCGCTCAGGTCCGCGGTCCAATTCCGCTGCCGACACGGATTGAACGGTTCACCGTCCTGCGTGGTCCGCACGTGGATAAGAAGAGCCGCGAGCAGTTTGAAATTCGCACGCACAAGCGCGTGCTGGATATCGTTGACCCAACACCACAGACCGTGGACGCGCTGATGAAGCTCGACCTCGCAAGCGGTGTCGACGTTGAGATTAAGCTGCAAGCCTAAGGGCGCGGCTGATTAGTTAAGAACGCACGGAGAAAGAACCATGCGCACGGGTTTGATCGCACAGAAAATGGGCATGATGCGCCTCTTCACCGAAGACGGCACGCACCAGCCAGTAACAGTGCTGAAAATGGACGGCTGTCAGGTCGTTGCCCAGAAGACTACCGAACGCGACGGCTACAGCGCTGTTCAGCTCGGCTTCAACGAAGCCAAGCCAAAGAACACGTCCAAGCCGATGCGCAGCCACTTTGCCAAGGCGCGCGTGTCGCCGAAGAAGAAGCTGCTCGAGTTCCGCGTTCCTGAGGAAAACCTCGTTGAGGTTGGCGCTGAATTGGCGGCGGATCACTTCGTCGCCGGTCAGAAGGTCGACGTTTGCGGCACGTCCATCGGTAAAGGCTTTGCCGGTGCGATGAAGCGCTGGAACTTCGGCGGCCTGCGCGCGTCCCACGGTGTTTCGATCTCTCACCGTTCGCACGGCTCTACCGGCCAGTGTCAGGATCCAGGTCGCGTGTTCAAGGGCAAGAAAATGGCTGGTCACATGGGTGCGCGTCGGGTGACGACGCTGAACCTCGATCTGGTCGACGTTGACGTTGAACGCGGTCTGCTCTTCGTAAGGGGCGCTGTGCCTGGTTCCGAAGGCGGCTACGTAACCATCCGCGACGCAGTCAAGAAGGCTGCACCGGAAGGCGTTCCAATGCCTGCGGGCATCCGTGACCGCTCTGCGCCTGCTGCTCCTGCAGCGGAAGCTGAGGTTGAAGTTGAAACGCCTGCTGAAGACGGCGGCGAAGAGTAAAGAATGAGGGGCGCTGTTCGGCGCCTCCGGTAACGGCTTCAGCGGCTCCGGCCATGAAGCTCCAAAGCGAGGAGAAGCAGTTCCATGAAAGTGGATATGCTGACATTGCAGGGTGATAAAGCGGGCGAAGCGACCCTGCACGACGACATCTTTATGCTGCCGGTGCGTGCTGACTTGTTGCACCGCGCCGTGCGCTGGCAACAGGCTAAGCGCCGCGCGGGGACGCACAAGGTTCTGTCCCGGTCTGAAATCGCACGGACGGGCAAGAAGTTCGTTCGTCAAAAGGGTTCTGGTGGCGCACGTCACGGCTCTAAGCGGGTGAACGTGTTCCGCGGTGGTGGCGTCGTCCACGGCCCGACCCCACGCGATCACAGCTTTGACCTACCCAAGAAGGTCCGTGCGCTGGCTCTGAAGACTGCGTTTTCGGCCAAGAAGGCGTCCGGTGAGCTGACGGTCATCGACAGCGCCAAGATGGATGCACCGAAGACCAAGGCTCTGAAGGACGCGCTGGCCAAGTACGCTGGTTCGACCGTTCTGGTCATGGATGTTTCCATCGACGGCAACCTGCAGCTCGCAGCGAACAACATCGCTGGCGTTAACTGCCTGCCGACCGCTGGTGCTAACGTTTACGACCTTTTGGCTCACGAGCAGGTTCTGATCACCAAAGACGCAGCTGAAGCACTCGAAGTTCGCTTCGGTCTGCGTGAAGCAAGCGGGGAGTAAGGGCCATGTCACGCGGCTACATGCTGTCCAAGCGCGCCAAGGCAAAGCCAAATCTGGCTCTTTCCGGTGAGCGTGCTTTCGAAGTTCTGCGTCGTCCGATCATCACGGAAAAGGCGTCTCTGGCGTCCGTGAACGGTCAGTACGTATTTCAGGTTGCGATCGACGCAACCAAGGCTGAAATCAAGGCAGCGGTTGAGCAGTTGTTCTCCGTTGACGTGAAGGCGGTCAACACCTCGATTGCTAAGGGCAAGACCAAGCGTTTCCGCGGTCGTCTTGGTCAGCGTTCGAACATCAAAAAAGCCTACGTCTCTCTGGCTGCTGGTCAGCAGATTGACACGGGCATCGGCGCTTAAGGGAAACGCATACCGATGGCACTGAAGAGTTATAACCCACGGACCCCGTCGCAGCGCCAGCTGGTGCGCGTGGACCGTTCCGAGCTGCACAAGGGCAAGCCGGTCAAGAACCTCACCGAGGGTCTGACCAAGTCCGGTGGCCGTAACAACACGGGTCGCATCACCTCCTGGCACCGCGGAGGTGGCCACAAGCGCCGCTACCGCCTGATCGACTTTAAGCGTCGTCAGGGTGGCGTCGCGACGGTTGAGCGGCTGGAATATGATCCAAACCGGACGGCTTTCATCGCGCTGATCAAGTACGACGACAGCGGCGAGCTCTCCTACATCCTGGCGCCGCAGCGTCTGGCTGAAGGTGACAAAGTCGAGTCTGGCAAGGGTGCAGACATCAAGCCGGGTAATGCTTTGCCTTTGGGGAGCATCCCGGTCGGTACGATCGTACACAACGTAGAGCTCCAGCCCGGTCGCGGCGGTCAGATTGCCCGTTCGGCAGGCTCTTACGTGCAGATCGTTGGTCGTGACTCTGGTTACGCCCAGCTCCGTCTGAACTCCGGCGAAGTACGTTTGGTGCGCCAGGAGTGCATGGCGACGATCGGTGCAGTATCGAACCCTGATCACTCGAACCAGAACATGGGTAAGGCCGGGCGCATGCGCTGGAAAGGCCGTCGCCCTCACGTTCGCGGTGTGGTCATGAACCCGGTCGATCACCCCCACGGTGGTGGTGAAGGTCGTACCTCTGGTGGTCGTCATCCTGTGACGCCTTGGGGTAAGCCGACCAAGGGTAAGCGTACACGTACTAACAAGAAGACCGATCGCCTGATTATGCGTTCGCGTCACAACAAGAAGTAAGGGGCGCTAAAGCATGTCACGCTCTGTCTGGAAGGGCCCGTTCATCGACGGTTACTTGCTCAAGAAGGCTGATGCCGTTCGCGCATCCGGCCGTAACGATGTGATCAAGACTTGGTCGCGTCGTTCTACCATCGTCCCTCAGTTCGTCGGTCTGACGTTCGGTGTGTACGACGGTCGCAAGCACGTACCTGTTGCAGTGACGGAAGAAATGGTTGGTCACAAGCTGGGTGAGTTCGCGCCAACGCGGACTTACTACGGTCACGGCATCGACAAAAAAGCGAAGCGGAAGTAATCGAAATGGGACAGTCACCAAACCCACGCCGCTACGAGCGCGATGAAGCTGTCGCTTCGGCAAAGCTGCTGAAGACCAGCCCTCAGAAGCTGAACCTGGTCGCGAAGATGATTCGCGGCATGCCTGTTGGTCGGGCTGACTCGGCGCTGCAGTTTTCCAAGCGCCGCATCGCCAACGATGTCCGCAAGGTTCTGCTCTCCGCGATTGCGAACGCTGAGAACAACCACCAGCTCGACGTCGATCAGTTGATCGTCAAGGAAGCTTGGGTTGGTAAGGCTATGACGCTCAAGCGCTACCGCCCTCGGGCACGGGGTCGCATGGGCAAGATCTTTAAGCACTTCTCGCGCTTGACCATCGTGCTCAAGCAGCAGAACTACTCTGGCGACATCTCGCCCATGGAAGCGGCCCGTCAGGCTGGTGAAATGGCGGTTGTGAGCCAAGAGGAGCAAGCTGAGATCGACGCAAAGGCAATCGACGAAGCGGTCGGTGCCGAGAACGAAGCAGCGGTTGAAGAAACCGCCGAAGCGAAGGAGTAACCCGATGGGTCAGAAAGTTAACCCAATTGGTCTGCGCGTCGGCGTTAACCGCACTTGGGACAGCCGTTGGTACGCTGATGGCGCCGAGTACGTAAAGCTTCTGCACGAAGACTTTGCCATTCGCGAGTTTCTGGAAAAGCGTCTGAGCCAGGCGGGTATTTCCAAGATCATCATCGAGCGTCCCGCTAAGCGGGCGCGTGTCACGATTCACTCCGCTCGTCCGGGCGTGATCATCGGGAAGAAAGGCGCAGATATTGAAAAGCTGCGCGGTGAGCTGGCTAAGCTTACCGGCGGTGAAGTCGCCCTGAACATCCACGAGATCCGCAAGCCCGAGATCGACGCGCAGCTGGTTGCCGACAACATTGCACAGCAGCTCGAGCGCCGCGGGTCCTTCCGCCGCGCGATGAAGCGGGCGGTGCAGAACGCCATGCGTCTGGGTGCCCTGGGCATTCGGATCAACTGTGCGGGTCGTCTGGGCGGTGCCGAGATTGCACGGACGGAGTGGTACCGCGAAGGCCGTGTGCCGCTGCACACCCTGCGCGCTGACATCGACTACGCTACGGCTGAAGGCCTGACCACCTACGGTATCATTGGTATCAAGGTCTGGATCTACCGCGGCGACATCCTTGAGCACGATCCGATGGCGAGCGAACGCCGCGCTACCGGTGGTGCACAGGCAACGGGCGCAGCTGCAGGCGGTAACTCCGCCGGCGCGCGCAACTAAAGGGGCAGGCACAGGTCATGCTACAGCCAAAACGTACCAAATTCCGCAAAGCCCATAAGGGCCGTCTGAGGGGCAAAGCCAAGGGTGGTTACACCGTTTCCTTCGGTAAGTTCGGCCTCAAGGCGCAGACTGCGGAACGTGTGACGGCACGCCAGATTGAAGCGGCGCGTCGGACCATCAACCGCCGCATGCGTCGTGCGGGCAAGCTGTGGATCCGGGTGTTCCCTGATCTGCCAGTTTCGTCCAAGCCTGCTGAAGTGCGTCAGGGTAAGGGTAAGGGTTCGCCAGACTACTGGGCTATGCGCGTTGCGCCGGGTCGTATCCTTTTCGAAATCGACGGCGTTCCTCGTGATGTCGCTCAAGAGGCCTTTGAACTTGCCGCAGCAAAGCTGCCGATCAAGACAAAGTTCGTCGAGCGCATTCCGGGCCTCATGTAACTCTAACGGATAGAAAGGACGCAAGACGATGAAAGCCACCGATATGCGCGATATGTCCGTTGAGGGCCTGCGAAAGTACATCCTCGATGGTCGTCAGGAACTGATGAACCTGCGTTTCCAGCAGGCCAACCTGGTCCTGAACAACACCGCTCGCATGCGCCAGCTCAAGAAAGAGATCGCGCGAGCTAAGACCATCATCAATGAAAAGAAGCTCTCTGGGGAGGCCGCATAAATGCCTATCCGTGTCATGCGGGGGACTGTGGTCTCCAACAAAGCCGATCAGACCGCGACCGTTCTCGTAGAGCGTCGCGTTATGCACCCAATCTACAAGAAGTTTCTGAAGAAGTCGAAGAAGTACGCGGCGCACGATCCTCAGAACAAGTGTGAGGTTGGTCAGACGGTATCGATCCGGGAATGCCCCCCGGTGAGCAAGTCTAAGCGCTTCGAGATTGTGTACGAAGACTAGAAGATGAACCGGCCATAAGGGCTGTTTTCAGTTCTGTTGTTTTAGAAAAAGGCGTGGTGCTTAGGCACCGCGCCTTTTTCGTTGTTGTCTTGAGCCATGCCTGGATCATAGCGCGAAGATGGCACGCTGATTGCTCCTTTTGATCGCAATTGAAAAAGAGATCAAAATGGCAAGCATTCAGATCAATCGCCGCAAATTGCTTGGAACCGGTGGCGCGTCGCTGGCGCTGCTGGGGACCGGCTTGCTGGCCTCGCGCCCGGCGTTCAGCCAGAGCGCAGCCTACTATATGCCTGACGCTGTGCGGGACTGGTCCGATGCACCGCGACTGACATTTGGCGAGACGGCGGCCGTTTCGGACTTCGAGGCGCTGGCAGAGGTCTCCAGCTTCCATGCACCCGGCGACACGCGCACGCCCTACACCTTGCTTGGCCGGGTCTTTGACCGGGAAAAGAAGCTCGTGGATTTCGCGCATCTGAACTTCTGGCAGACCAATGCCGATGGCACTTACGTCGGTGATGGCTATCGCGGGCATGTCTCTGCAGATCGTCTGGGCCGGTTTAGTCTGAGCACGGTGATGCCGACGGCCTACTTGGACGGCGATGGCATTCTGAGAGCACCGCATTTGCACGTCGCGGTTTTTGCCCCGCGGGTTGCGCGTCAGGTGTTCCAGACCGAGATGTTCTTTCCCGGTGACGAAAGCGCGAAGCTGCTCGATCGGTCGTTTGTCGCGGCCAACGAGATCGAGTTCGAGGTGCAGGCCGACCAAAGTCTACTGGGATACTTCAACATCTTCCTCGGTTAGGCAAAGCTTGGGGCTTTTTGGTCCCTGATCCTGCTTCTATTGATGACGGCGCGGTGCTTCGGGTACGGCGCCGTTTTTCTTTGGGTCGCCTCATGGGGTGGTGCAAAGGCGGGGAGATTCTGGCTGTGGCCTCTGAGCAGCGAGGAGGGGACCAAACGGTCGCGCCGCTTCGCGACGCGGCTTCTTTCCCCGAGAACGGGGCTCCCGCGCCTGACCCCGTCTTCTTCCCCTTCGGCTCAGAAGCCGCCGCCAGCCCCGTTCTCGGGTGGCGGGTGTCTCGTGTCGGCTTGCAGTACGTCAGGACGCCTTCGAGACAGGATCTGCGTCTGCCTTAGCTGTTGCCCATGATGTCTTGGAACCACTGGCGGTAGACGCCGGGCGTGAGAATCTGGAAGGGGTTCACGCTGATCGTCGGGCTGGCGAAGGGGCCGTCGATTTTATAACCTGCGGAGAACACGCCGCCGCCGTCTGTACCCGTAAGCACTTGGCCGATGACCGGGATCGAACCCGCGATTTCGCTGACCAGATTGAATGGGGTGACGTTGCCTTGCAGCGCAAAGCGCTGGCCGTTGAAGTCGATGGAGCCTTCGGTGGACAGGCCGACGGACGGGCCGGTCATGCGCAGATCATCGAGGTAGAGCGCGCTGTTCCCGAAGGTAAAGTTGCTGTTGAGCTCCGTGAACTGCAAACCACCGCCAGCCGCCAGCTCCAGTATCCCTGTCAGCGAAGCCAAGGACAGCAGTTGCACCATGATGGGGGCGTCGACGATATTGAAGTCGCGCAATTCCATAGACCCCAGCCAGCCGCCCTTGGGCAGCGGCAGCGCGCTTTCGGCAGAGACGGCGATGACCCCGCCTCGGACTTCGTTGGTCAGGTTGAGGGTCGAGAACAGGGCGCCCGCATCGTCGGATTCAAATGACAGGCGGTAAAAGCCATTGGCTTGCGGCGTCAGGGACGCGCTCAATCGTCCACGATCTGCCGCACGCCCGGGAACATGCGCGGGCGCCTGCGCATCGAGCAGGAATTGGATCACTGCCCCGTCGTCGATGGTCGCGCTCAGGTCGATGTCGGTGAAGGCCTTGCCGCCCGGCACGACAAAGCGCCGGATATTGGAGATGTTAATCAGCAGGGGCTTGCTGTTCAGCTCTTCGCTGCTGGTGTCGGTACCGTTGCCGGAGACAATACTTCCCTCGCGCTTGCCTTGGTTATCGAGGATCGACTGAATGATGGGCCGCCCGTCGAGCTGGCCGTCCTGAATCCGCACTTGGACAAACTCGCGCTCGTTCAGCAGTCGCAAGGCGCCGAGGTTGCTGTCGCCTACGATAATGTTGCTCATCCGCGCCTCAGCCAGTGCCTTGCCGTCGGCTGTCAGTGAGAGCATTCCAGCGAGGTGCAGGGCTGGACCATCGACCTTGAAGCTGTCGACCTGTGCCAGACCGTTCTCGTTAAAGATCAGCCGCGCTTCTGCCCGAGCTGGTTGGCCCGAGGGCTTGAAATAGGGCAAGGGCGAGAGGTCGATCGTAGATCGGCCCAGATTGGCGTTGATGTCCATGATGCGGCGACCGCTCTGATCCTGCAGATAGGTCAGTTCCCCGCTCATGCGGCCCGAGACGTAATCGGGCAGGGGGCCGAGTAAGGCTTGCGCGTCTGCGATCTTTCCGTTGTAGGCGGCGTTGATGCGGAGGCTTTGCACGTCACCTTTATCGAGCGTCAACTCCAGTGTGGCGTCAGAAGCAATATCACCCAAGAAGATGGAGCCGCCCGTCGCGATACGACGCGGCGTGATGCGGATCGGCAGGCTACTGGCACGGATGGGTAGGCCTGCGAGATAGTTGTCGACCTGCAGGTCCGAGAGTGCGATTTGCAAGTCGTAGTCGGGCCGGAACCGTGGTGGATTGGCCAGCGACAGCGTCATGTCCCCGTTGAGTACCACTCGACCGGCGCTGCGCTCAATCGGGATGGAGGAGCCCAGATCGTCGAGGCCGACATCCGCGCCAACCAAGAAGGCGAGACCGTCCCGCAACGGTGCCTGTGCTTCGCCTTCCAGCACCAGGCGTGGATCGTCTGGGCTGCGCAGATCGATGCGCACAGAGGTATTGCGCGTGGTGGTCGGGCCGAGCGTTGCGCGGTCGAGGCTGATGGAAAACAGTTGCTTGTCGATCACCATGCGTCCAGCTGTATCTCGGCTGTAGCCCAGTCCGTCCGAAAGCTTGAACGCGCCGTTGTTGAAGCCGATATCGGCTTGCAGGTCTCGCAGAGTGGTCGTCGGGCCGACGGTCTCGATGTCCAGTGACAGGCTTTGCCCTGTGGTCTGGCCGCGTGCTACGTGCTCGCGGAACCATTTGCGACCGTCGTCTTCGTTGGTGTTGGGCCACAGGGCCATGATGTCCTGGGCGCTCAGCGCCCAGTCGTTCTGCACACCAAAGCGAACGCGTTGGGTCAATTCGTTCGGGGTGTCGATGCTCAGGTCGAGCCGGGTCGAGGGCAGGGCGCGGCCGTTAATGATGGGGGCCACTTCCAGCACGTCAAAGCGCAACGCCTCTGGACGATAAGTGCCGATAAAGCGCGCACTGCTCAGCGTGACTGGTTGACGATAGAGCGCCGGAATGGTCACGGAGCCCGACCCCAGCGCCGCATTGAAGTTCAAGTCCAGCAGGCGGCCATCTTCGGCGACGTTGAAGTCCACAGCACCTGAGAGCGTCCCATCAAAGTCAAAGACGTTGCCGAGCACGTCTTCGAGCACGGGCTCGGACTGGAAGGTCTCTGCGGGTGCTTTCAGGGCCACGTTCCAACCGCCTGCACCGCCCTTCCGCGCCGTACCAATAGCCGAAAGCGTTGGCACTGGAGCGGCGGTGGCAACGGCATCGGCGTCCAACAGGCTGCCGGGCGCGAACCGCTTTACGGAGAAGCGCTGCAGGGTGCCTTGATCGCTGAAGCGGCCTTCGAATTGCAGGTCAACGGCGTCTGTACGGAGCTTGGGCAGCAATTGTCGGGGCAGGTAGGCGGCAAGGTCCGCGATGGCCATATCGCTGAGGTCCGCACGCAGTTCGAGTCCCCGCGCCTCCAGCGGTGTGGTCAGGGCCACGCGGCCACTAGCAAAGCTGTTTCCTACTTCGAACAGACCATCGATGGCGACCTGTGCTTCGTCGCGGGTAGCGGCAAAGGTCAGCGTTGCGTCGTGAATGACGATGCGTTCGTCGGCTTCCACGTCGTCGAAGATCAAACTTCCATTGGTCAGCTCCAGCTCCTCGAAACGGCTCAACAGGCCGCTGCGTTCGAGTAGAGCGGCGCGGAGTTGGTCGAGAAAGCTTTGGTCGTCAGTCAAAGTGGGGGCTGCAGCGAGGTCACCCGCCGACGCTGCTTCAGGCAGCGTCGCTGCTTCAGCCACGCTCCCCATTGCCGGAACGCCCTCGAGGTTCATCAGGTCGTCTTGCCCGCTGCTGGGCGCTACGGAAAAGCCAAAAGTGCCGTTGCTCTCTCGGCGGGCAGCAAAGCTCAGGTCATCGATCGACACACGCGTCAGCCGCATGCGGCCAAGCATCAGGTCAGGCAGTGAGACGGCAACAGCCATCTCGCCGATGTTCAGTGGTTCAGACGCCGGACCGCCGGAAGCACTCACGCCCGTGAGCAGCAAACGCGCGCCGCCTTTCCCCGGATGCAGCGCAATGCGGGTCTTGTCGATGGAAACGATACCGCCGTCGATCTGTTCGGAGGCGTTGCGTTCCAGCCAGGGGGTGAGGAAATTGGCTTCTACAGGGTAGCGGGAGGCGCGCTCCAGCACGATCACGGCGCCAACGCTGCCGGCCACGCCGAGGAACAAGACAAATGTCAGAAGTCTTATAAGCCAATTCATTGCTCTTTAAGTACCTGATTTGCCGCCCAATTAGTAGCCCGATTCTCATTTTCGCCATTAACAGTTGCACGCCCTTAGGGCGGAATTTAGAGGCCCCCGGTTGACCTCTGCGCTTCGTGCGCCCACGTCGGAAGCGATCTGTTTTCCGAAACCCAAAACAAGAGGCGACTCCATGAGCGTAGATGCCGGCGATATGGCTCCTGATTTTGATCTTCCTGCCAACGGAGGCGGCAGCGTGAAGCTGAGCGATCTGCGCGGCAAGAAGGTGGTGCTGTTCTTTTACCCCAAGGCCCTGACATCGGGTTGCACCAAGGAGGCTTGCGGCTTCCGGGATGCGCTGGGGGACTTCAGCGGTGCTGATACGGTGGTCGTCGGTATGTCCAAGGACGAGGTGAAGAAGCTGGACAAGTTCGTCGAGAAAGAAGCGCTGACCTACGCGCTCGCCTCTGACTTCGAGCAGGGTACCTGCGAGGCCTATGACGTGTGGAAAGAAAAATCCATGTACGGCAAGACCTATATGGGGATTGAGCGTTCCACCTTCCTGATCGACCGTGAGGGCAAGATTGCCAGTGCTTGGCGCAAGGTGCGCGTGCCAGGCCATGTCGAAGCGGTCCTGTCGGCGGCTCAAGAACTGGGCTAAACAGCCTGTATGGACCTTTTTGAACACGCCGCGCGATCGCTCGCGCTGTCTGATCCGATTGAAAAGTGTGAGGCCACCCGTGCGTGGGTGGCGCAGTGGCGCGCGCTCGGCGGACCTGTGCTTGCGATGGACCAGCGTCGTGATCCGGGTCTGACCGACCGACCCGGACGCCTGAGCAAGCCCGAGCTTGTGTCTCCGAACAATGTGCCAAAGCGCAAGATCACTGGCGCGCCCGAAGGCCGCCGAGCGCTGCTCCATGCCATCGCGCATATTGAGCTCAACGCCGTCAATCTCGCGCTCGACGTCGCGGCGCGGTACTGGGACATTCCGATGCCAGATGCGTTTCACCGGGAGTGGATTGGTGTGGCGGATGATGAGGCCAAGCACTTTCTCCTGCTCAATGATCGCCTTGGGGCGCTCGATGGCCGCTACGGCGACCTTCCGGCGCACAACGGGTTGTGGGAAAGCGCCATCGCCACCAAGGGCGATATTCTGGCACGCTTAGCGGTTGTTCCCATGGTGCTGGAGGCGCGCGGGCTCGATGTCACGCCGATGATGATCGAGAAGTTCACCCAAGTCGGCGACCTCGACACCGTTGAAGCGCTTAAGGTCATTTATGAAGACGAGATCGGCCACGTTTCCATCGGCCGCCACTGGTTCGAGCACGTTGCCGACGAGCGCGGGTTGGACCGGGAGGAGACTTGGCACACTCTGGTTCGCACGCACTTTGCCGGACAGGTAAAGCGTCCCTTTAATAAGCCAGCACGCTCTGAAGCCGGGATGCGACCGGAGTATTACGAGCCGCTGGCGGACTGGTACGAAGGCATTGACCTTTCGGTCGCTTGACGTTTGTCAGTGTCAGGATTAAGTCCTGAAAGAGTGTTTCTTTACAACGCCTAGACTCAAGCGCAGCAGCAGAAAGCCCGTGCCCTCATGGCCGTAGAACAGAAAGCCCCCAACCGTTACCACCACGGCGACCTCCGGCGGGCCTTGCTCGCGGCAGTCGATGAGATTGTGCAGGAATTGGGTGTTGAGGGCCTGAGTCTGCGGGAGTGCGCGCGTCGGGCGGGGGTTTCGCACGGCGCACCGGCGCATCATTTTGGCGATAAGCGCGGCATGCTGACGGAATACGCCACTGATGGCTTCGAGAAGCTACTCGCGACCATTGCTAAAGAGTTCGACGCACTGGCCAGCGACGACACTATGGGGCGGCTCAAGGCCGTCGGAAAGGGCTACGTCGCTTTTGCCCTCGGGCACCGGGCGCAGTTCAAGGTCATGTTCCGCTCCGAATTGCTCGACAACGCCAGCGAAAGCCTGCTCGAACGCGGGCGGCAGGTGTTTGAGACACTGACCAAGGCCCTCGCTGCGCATTGGGCCGCGACCAATCAGGGCTGGCGAAAGGAAAACCTTGCCCAGATCTCGCTGGCCTGGTCCGCCGTGCACGGCTTTGCTGTTCTGGCGGTTGAGGCGGATTTGCTGCGGATGGGGGAAGAGGGCCTGTTGAACCCGGACCCGGACGCTGTGCTCGATCAGTTAATGCTGATCGCGGAGCCACCGCGTCAATAACTCAGCAGCCGTTTGCACCGACGCTTCATCGGTGCAGTAGCTTAGCCGGATGAAGCTCTGACCTCTATGCGTGTCGAAGTCCGCGCCGGGCGTGATGGCGATCCCCGTTTCGTCGAGGATTTTGCGGCAGAAGGCGACCGCGTCGTCGGTCAGATGCCCCACGTCGGCGTAGAGGTAAAACGCACCATCAGGTGAAGAAATCCGATCCACGCCCCCGTCGATCAGCGATTGGCGTAACACTTCGCGGTTGCGGCGATAGCCTTCTTTGAGCGCGTCGAGTTCTTCGGTCGCTTCCAAAGCGCCCAGTGCTGCGATTTGGCTGACGGCCGGAGTGCAGATGGTCATGTTGCCCTGCAATCGCTCCAGCGGGCGCATCATGTCTTCCGGCATCACCAGCCATCCCACGCGCCACCCGGTCATCGAGAAGTATTTCGAGAACGAGTTGATGACGATTGAGTCAGGATTAATGGCTACCGCGGTTGTCTCTGGCGTTCCGTACGTGAGGCCGTGGTAAATCTCATCAGAAATCAGCCGCACCCCCTTGGCCCGGCACCAGTCGCTGATGGCCGTGAAGTCTTCGGGTGAGAGCATGGAGCCAGTGGGGTTGGACGGGGACGCGAGGCTAAGGCCCTCAATCGGCCGGTCCAGAGCGTCCAATGCGGCGACGGTTGGCTGATATTGTGTCTCTGGCCCCGTCATGATTTCTACGGCCTCTAGGCCGAGTGCATTCAAGATATTGCGGTAGCAAGGGTATCCCGGCGTCGCCAGTGCGACAGCATCTCCCGCATCAAAGGCGGTCAGAAAAGCAAGCGCGAAGGCCCCGCTGGCCCCCTGCGTCACCGCAATCCGGGAGGCGGGGAGGTCGAAGCCATACCAGCGTTGGTAAAGGTCGCTAA
>CBFHUI010000047.1:0-20087 GCA_965658725.1 Alphaproteobacteria bacterium
TTCCGTGGACCGGGACGATTTGGATGACGGCGGGGCAGGGCACTTTGCCCAGACCATCGAAGCCATCCGCGCCGCATCGCCCGGCACGACTATCGAAGTGCTTACGCCCGATTTCCTCCGCAAGCGCGATGCGTGGAAGGTGGTCGCTGACGCACGGCCTGATGTCTTTAACCACAACCTCGAAACCGTCCCTGGGCTTTACGCCGAAGTTCGGCCCGGCGCGCGCTACTTCGAATCACTTCGCCTGCTCGCCAATGTCAAAGAGCGCGACCCGCAAGCCTTTACCAAGTCCGGCATCATGGTCGGACTGGGGGAGAGGCAGCAGGAAGTTGCGCAGGTGATGGACGACCTTAGAGCCGCTGACGTGGACTTCTTGACGATTGGCCAGTACCTGCAGCCCACCCCCAAGCACCACGCCGTTGCAGCCTTTATCACGCCCGATGAGTTCCGTGCTTACGAGAGCATGGCGTACGGCAAAGGCTTCTCGATGGTCTCTGCGACGCCGCTGACTCGCTCTTCCTACCATGCTGGTGAAGACTTTGAGCGCCTGCGGACCGCGCGTGCCAAATCGGCTTAGGCGCGCCGCCTGCGCAAGGCAGGCAAATGCGCGCAGGATGGAAACAATCCTTGTATTCAGGATCACGCAGGCATAGGTGCAGACTATGCCAGTCGTAAAGCAAACCCGCACGGTGCCTTTCCGGCCTGAACAGATGTTCGATCTGGTCGTGGATGTCGCCAACTACCCAGAATTCCTGCCCTGGTGTGTGGCCAGTCGCGTGCGGGAGCAGTCCGAGACTCACGTCGTCGCGGACCTCGTAATCGGCTTTAAGCTGGTGCGGGAACGGTTTACCTCGCGCGTTACATTGGATCGTGAAGCGCTGGCCATCGACACCGCGCTCGTCGAAGGTCCATTCAAGCACATGACCAACAATTGGCGCTTCAAACCGGCCAACGACGGCAAGAGCACCGAGATCGACATCTACGTCGATTTCGCCTTTCGCAGCACGATCCTGCAACGCTTGTTGGAGCCGTTTTTTGAAGAAGCACAGCGGCGGCTGATTGGCGCTTTCGAACAGCGCGCGTTCCAGCTCTACGGCGATCCGTCAGCGCCCGCTGCGTCGAGCAACAGACCCAAAGCTTCCGCGACAGTCTGAGCCTGGACCGCCGCCCGGTCGCCCGCAAAATCAAAGGTTTGCGCTTCAGTTTCCCCGGTTGCCCGTGACAAGGCGAGATAGATACGCCCCACGGGCTTGTCCGGCGTACCGCCTCCTGGACCTGCGACCCCTGTAACGCCCAATCCAACCGACGATCCTGCCGCCAGACGAGCAGCCTGCGCCATTTGTGCGGCGACTGGGGCCGAGACCGCGCCGTGGGCGATCATCATGTCCTTGGGAACGTGGAGAAGCGCTTCTTTGGCTTCGTTGGAATAGGCGACGATCGATGCGTCGAGCAGAGCGGACGATCCCGGCTGCCCGGTCAGCGTCGCAGAGATCAGCCCCCCCGTGCAGCTTTCGGCAATGGCAAGCCGCCAGCCTCGGGCAGCGAATGCAGCGATCACGCCCTGTGCGCGTTGGTGGAGCGTCTCCATGTCGGCCTAGACCTCATCACTGGGCAGGAGCACCGTTACCACCGCTTGCGCAGCGATGCCTTCGCCCCGGCCTGTGAAGCCCAGTTTTTCGGTTGTGGTTGCTTTGACCGATACGCGAGAGAGCGGCAAATCCATGATCTCCGCTACACGCGCGCGCATAGCGTCGCGGTGCGGGCCGATCTTGGGTGCTTCGCAAATCAGGGTCAGGTCAGCATGCAGGATCCGGCCTCCACGGTCAGCGACCCGTTGCACCGCGTGTTCGAGGAACAGCGGGCTTGCTGCACCCTTCCACTGGGGGTCAGAGGGCGGGAAGTGGTGGCCGATATCGCCCTCGGCCAGCGCCCCGTATACGGCGTCCGTCAGCGTATGCAGGCCGACATCCGCATCTGAGTGGCCTTTCAGAGGGCGTTCACCGGGCAGTTCAACCCCGCAGAGCACCAGCGCACCGTCTTCTGGCGCTTCACCAAAAGCGTGCACGTCAAAGCCCGTGCCCATGCGTGGCTCCATCCCCGCGCTGCTGGCACGCCGATCCAGCGCGGCAGAGAGCGCATCCAGATCGTCGGCGTAGGTTAGCTTCATCAACCGGTCAGGCCGGGGCAGGGTCATGATTGAAACCGTCCCACCATGCGCCTGAAACAGCGTGGCATCGCAGGTAAAGGGCGTGCCCTCTAGCGCTTCGTGCGCAGCGAGGATGGCGGGGAAGGAAAAGGCCTGCGGGGTTTGCAGGCGGTAGACGTCGTCGCGGTCGATGACGCTCAGCTGCGCGCTGGTCCGTTCCCGACGCACCAGCGTGTCGGCGGCAGGCAGTCCGGCGCTGAGACCGACAGAACCCGTATCGGAGGCGCTGTTAAGGCTGGCGATACGCTCGGCCATGCGATTGAAATCGCTCGCGGTAACGCCGGGGCGGGCGGCATCGTGGATCAGCACCCAGTCCGGCGTTTCATCACCGCTCAGGTGCTCAAGTCCGCGAAAGACGGTTTCCTGGCGCTCTGCACCGCCGAGAACGATGTCGAGAATGGTGTCTGTTTCGAGTGTTTCGACCAGATCAGCAACCGCATCCATGGTGTCTTCAGACACCATAACCACAATATGGTTAATCACCGGGGAGGCCACCAAAGCATCCAGCGACCAAGACACCACGCGGCGGCCATTCAAGGGGGCCAGAACTTTGGGCTGGTCGTCGCTAAACCGTGTTCCAGACCCGGCAGCAAGCAGGAGTGCAGCGCAGTTCATCGTCGGCCCCTCCCTTCTTTGCAGGTCGCCGGGGTTGGCGGTGGTCGTCGTCGGCGTCTAGTTCCCGACGCGGAAGCAATCGAAGCCCGGGTAGACCGCGGACTCACCCAACTGCTGCTCGATCCGCAGCAGCTGGTTGTACTTGGCAATTCGGTCAGAGCGCGACAGAGAGCCGGTTTTGATCTGGCCACAACCTGTGGCGACGGCAAGGTCGGAAATGGTCGTATCCTCGGTCTCACCCGACCGGTGGGACATGACGGCGGTAAAGCCTGCCCGGTGCGCCATATCAACGGCTTCCAGTGTCTCAGTCAGCGTACCGATCTGGTTCACCTTGATCAGAATGGAATTGCCCACGCCGTCCTTGATCCCGCGCGCCAGCCGCTCAGGGTTGGTCACAAACAAGTCGTCGCCGACCAGTTGCACCCGGTCACCGGCCAGCGCCGTCAGGTGCGCCCAGCCATCCCAATCGTCTTCCGCCAGCCCGTCTTCGATCGAGCGGATCGGGTAAGCAGCGGCGAGTTCGGCGAGGTAGGCGGCCATGTCGTTCGGCGCGAGGCTTCGGCCTTCGCCGTCGAGCTTGTAGGCGCCATCAACAAAGAACTCCGTCGATGCCACGTCCAGCGCTAGACAGACCTCCTCGCCGGGCTTGTAACCGGCTTTCTCGATGGCCTTCATCACGAAATCAAGGCCGTCTTTGGTGCTGTCCAGGTTAGGGGCAAAGCCGCCTTCGTCGCCGACGTTGGTGTTGTGACCGGCATCCTTCAGCAGACCCTTAAGGGTATGGAAAATTTCCGTGCCCCAACGCAGGCCTTCGGAAAAGGTTTCCGCGCCTGCGGGCATGATCATGAACTCCTGAAAGTCCACTTTGTTGTCGCCATGAGCACCGCCGTTGATGATGTTCATCATCGGCACCGGCAAGCGGTGCGCCATGCGGCCGCCGAGGTAGGTGTAAAGCGGCAGGCCGAGGGACTCAGCCGATGCCTTGGCCACGGCCAGCGAAACACCGAGGATGGCATTTGCACCCAGCCGGCCCTTGTTGTTGGTGCCGTCGAGTTCGATCAGCGAGCGGTCGATGCCGACCTGATCCATCGCGTCGAGCCCGGAGACCGCTTCAAAGATTTCACCATTGACCGCGTTCACGGCCTGAGTGACGCCCTTGCCCTTCCAGCTGTCACCACCATCGCGGCGCTCGACGGCTTCATGCACGCCGGTCGATGCGCCGCTTGGGACAGCAGCGCGGCCCAGCGAGCCGTCTTCGAGCAGCACGTCAACTTCAACCGTCGGATTGCCGCGCGAATCGAGGATCTGGCGGGCAAGGATGTCGAGGATGGCGGTGGAGGACATGGGGGCTGAACCTTTTCGGCTGGGTCCGACACGCCGGTGCGGCAGGTCAGGACAAGGTTAAGATGAGACAAGGGTCTGTCTAGTCGCCTCAAGACTTTCTGGGTAGGTCATCCCACGCAAGCGCGGCATGACCTTTCCAATCTACAAAAGGCGCAGCAGCCTTAGACCAAGCGGCTTTGTGTGACAGCGGCGTTAATGAACGACACAAACAGGGGGTGTGGATCAAACGGACGCGATTTCAGTTCCGGGTGGAACTGCACACCAATAAACCAGGGGTGCTCGGCTTCCGGCAATTCGATGATCTCCGGCAATCGCCCGTCCGGGGACAGGCCCGAGAACACCACGCCGGCCTTTTCCAGTTCCGCACGGTAGGTCGGGTTGACCTCATAGCGGTGACGGTGGCGCTCGCTGATCATCGGCACGCCATAGATTCCCGCCACGCGTGAATTCGGGGTGAGCGCGCAATCATAAGCACCCAGACGCATGGTGCCGCCCAGATCGTCGTCATCTCCGCGGCGCTCGACGTCGCCGTCGCGCTCCCACTCGGTCATTAAGCCTACGACTGGTTGATTGGTTGCACCGAATTCGGTGGAAGCTGCGTTCTCGATCCCAGCCAGATGCCGCGCCATTTCCAGCACGGCCATTTGCATGCCGAAACAAATGCCGAAGTAGGGAATCTTCCGCTCGCGCGCGTGCCGGACTGCAGCGATCTTTCCACTTGAGCCGCGCTCGCCAAAGCCGCCGGGTACCAGAATGCCGTTCACACCGCTCAGGTGCACTTCTGGGTCTTCCGCCTCGAAAACTTCAGAGTCGATCCACCGCATTTCCACCTTGGCGTTGTTGGCAATGCCGCCATGGGTGAGCGCTTCGGCCAGCGACTTGTAGGCGTCGAGCAGGTTCACGTACTTGCCAACGACGCCGATGGTAACCTTGCCCTCTGGCTCGGTCACGCGCTTGACGATGTTTTCCCATCGGCTCAGCTCTGGGGCTGGCGTGGTCAGGTTGAAGTGGCGCAGGACTTCACGGTCCAGGCCCTCGGCGTGGTAGGACAGGGGCACGCGATAGATGCTGTCCACGTCCAGCGCCTGAATCACTGCGCTTTCTTCGAGGTTACAGAACAGCGCGATCTTTGCGCGCTCGGATTCGGGAATTTCCCGGTCAGCGCGGCACAGCAGAATGTCCGGGTGAATCCCGGCCGACTGCAGCTCTTTGACCGAATGCTGGGTTGGCTTGGTTTTCAACTCGCCAGCCGCTGCAATGTAAGGCACCAGCGTCAGGTGCATGAACAGCGCTCGCTCGCGTCCCAGCTTGTAACCCAGCTGTCGGATGGCTTCGAGGAAGGGCGAGGCTTCGATATCGCCAACGGTCCCGCCGATCTCACAGATCACGAAATCTTCGCCTTCGAGGTCAGCGACCACGAAGTCCTTGATGGCGTTTGTGACGTGGGGAACCACCTGCACCGTTGCGCCGAGGTAGTCGCCACGGCGTTCCTTAGCGAGGATATCGGAGTAAATCCGCCCAGTGGTCACGTTGTCCGATTGCAAGGCCGAGACGCCCGTAAAGCGCTCGTAATGGCCCAAGTCCAGATCCGTTTCGGCGCCGTCGTCTGTGACAAAGACCTCGCCGTGCTGATAGGGGCTCATGGTGCCCGGATCAACGTTCAGATAAGGGTCGAGTTTGCGAAGCCGGACTTTATAGCCGCGAGCCTGCAACAGGGAGGCCAGAGCCGCACTCGCCAGGCCTTTGCCCAGCGAGGAAACCACGCCACCAGTGATGAAAATATACCGTGTCATGGGCGTTTGTTATGCGCATAGCAGTGGGGGTACGCAAGAAGAGTCTGCGTCCTTACCCGGTGAGCAGGAATGTTTTTACTGCGAGTCAGTCGCTGGAGCGGTTTCAGAAGAAGCTGGCGCTTCTGCTGGTTCGTCCAGGGAGATGTTCGGATCGAACAGCAGGTTGGAGGTATCGGTACCGCCTTCACCGCTGGTCTCGTCGTCAAAAACGATGGGGTTAGCCAGCGCGGAGTTGTCGATTTCATCCGCGGGCGTGGTCAGACCCAGCGTGTTCGAGATAAAGCCGCCCGTGGAGCCATAACCGCCCGCAACCACGCCCTGCGCGAGGCTGATCAGGATAAAGGCAGCAGCCAGACCAGAGGTTGCGCGCGTCAGGAAGGAAGCTGAAGCGCGGGTCTGCAGCAGCGAACCGGCGTCACCGCCGCCCGATCCAGCCAGACCCAGACCGGAGTTGTCGGTCTGCTGGATCAGCACAATCGCGATCAGCGCAAAGGCAACCAGAATTTGAACGGTCAGAAGCAAACCGGTGAGGATATCCATGCCGCAAGTCTCTTTATTCACAAAAGGTTTGGCCCGTAGGTAAGACAACCGGGCGCAGAAGGGAAGGGTTTGAGGTGCTTATGCCTTCATGGCAGCTGCGATTATTCCCAAAAAGTCCTCACTTTTGAGGCTCGCGCCACCCACAAGCGCGCCCCCAACCTCATCGGCGGCAAAAACGTCTGCGGCGTTTGAGGCCTTAACCGAGCCACCGTACAGGATGAAGGTATCACCGATTTCGGGGCGATTGTCCTGCAACCAGCCTCGAATCATGCGATGCATGGCGGAGATATCATCCACTGTTGCAACCTTGCCTGTGCCGATGGCCCAAACTGGTTCATAGGCCACAGCCACGCCGCCGTTTTCGATCTTCGGCGGTAAGCCTTCGTCGAGCTGCTGCCGCACGACGGCTTCGGCCTCACCCGCTTCACGCTGTTCCAACGTTTCACCCACGCACAGAACCACGCCCAGACCAGCACCCAGACAAGCTTGGACTTTGGCCAGAACTTCGGCATTGGATTCGCCGTGATCCGTGCGGCGCTCGGAGTGGCCCACAAGCACGCCGCGCGCGCCAATATCAGCCAGCATGCCGACCGAGATGTCCCCGGTATGAGCACCGCTTGCCGCGCTGGAACAATCCTGCCCGCCCATGAAAATCGGACTGTCTTTGATGATCTCACCGACAGCGGATAGATGCAGCGCAGGCGGGAAAACGGCGGTCCTCGGCGCGCCCGCGGGCAGGCCGTCGACGAGTGCTTGAGCGAGGGCCTGTGCCTCCGCTACCGTACCGTTCATCTTCCAGTTGCCAGCGATAAACATCCGCAAGTCCTCTCGTCAGGTTTTTGTAATGCTGCTGCGCCTTGTTTAGACGCCCGTTTTGTGGTCTGTCACGCGAAAGCTCTGTGCGCTGACGACTCCGTTATTTGCGCCATTGCATTCCTGTAACTAAATGAGTTGGACAGCGCAGCCCGGAGCGGCCTTGCGCGTCGAACGAAAACACTGGCGGTAGGCAGATTTAACAATGATGGGTGGTCTTCGCGCATTTGCGCAGTCGTGGGCGGGTAAAATAGTTTTGATCTTCCTGGCATTCATGCTGCTGGGGACCGGGGTTATTGGCTCCATTGGCCTCTTTACAAACTCCCGCGTCAGCTCTGGCATCAATGCGGACGGCCAGTCCATCAACGAGCTGGAAATCGCGCAGGAAGCGCGTGGCAACTTCTACCAGATCGGCCAGACCTTCGAGCAGATCGGCCAGTCAATGGATTCCCGCGAAGCCTTCGAGCGCTTTGGCCTGCTTAATCAGGTGCGCACGGCGACTGAAGCACAGTTGGTCAACGAGATTGCCTTCAAGGCTCAGGCCGACAAGCTGGGCATTAGCGCTGCTCAGAGCGATTTGTCCGACTTTGTCCGTCAGACCTTCACCGACCCTGTAACCGGCCAGTTTAACGAACGCACCATGGCCCGCAGTCTTGCAAACCAGGGCCTGACCGAGCGCGCGTACCTGCGCGACATCAGTGAAAATCTGTCCTCTCAGCGCCTCTTCACGGCAGCCGATGACCTCGTCTTTGACAACAACACCGGTGAGCCGATTGCCGCTGTGCCTTCGACGGTTGCGCTGGCAGAGTTCAGCAACGACTGGACTCGTTTCGATATCTCATACTTTGCGATCAACACCGCTGGCATCGATATCGCGACGCCGACCGACGAGGCTTTGCAGACCATTCTGGACAATGATCCCGACAGCTACCAGCGGCCTGAGTACCGCAGCTTTGTCGGTATCTTCATGACGCCAGAAGACCTCGTGGACAGCATCGAAGTCAGTGATGAGGACATTCAGAGCGTCTATGACGAGTACGTCGCCCGGGCCGAACTCTCGACTGAGTGGCACTTGCGTCAGCTGTTCGTCAACGATGGCGACAAAGCGCAGGCTATTGTAAATGCCGTGCGCGCTGGGACGGCGTTCGCTGAGGCTGCGACAAAGCAGGGTGAAGGCGAGCCGCTGGATTTGGGGCCAAGGGCCATCACCTATGGCCGCGACGCGCTCAACGAAGCGTTCACTGCAGCGACTGAGACCGGGATCCTCGACCCCATCGCCGACGGTGACCGTTTTGCGCTGATCGAAGTTTACCAAATCGATGCACCAGAGATTCAGACTGCGGAAGACTACCGCGACACCGCCATTCGCGAGATCGCAGCACCGCAGGCCGGGACGCTGCTGGGTTCACGCTTTGACGAGCTCGATGGGCTGGTTGGTACGCTGAGCCTTGAAGACGCCGCCGCGCAGGTTGAACTGCCCATCGTCAGCGGCACAATCGCCGCAAGTGGCCCGGATGCACGGGTCGAAGGCGTTCCCTTCAACTCAAAAGTCAGCAGCGAGATTTTCTCTGCGCCGCTGGGCCAGACCGGCTTCCGCAATACCTTCGGTGAAGAGGGTTTGTTCATTGTCCGCGTGGACAGCAGCGAAGACCCGCGCCCAATGACCTTTGACGAAGCCCGCTCCTCCCTCACACTGGCGTTCAACCGCCAGGCGCAGGAAGAACTGCTAGAAGGACTGGGACAGGCCGCGCTGGCACAGATTGACGATGCGACCAGCTTTGCGCAGTACATCCTCGACAACGGTGTTCAGATGGAGCGTCAGGACGCTATGACCGCCGCCGATCTGCTGCGTTTCTCGGTCCCTGTCGATGCGATCAAAGGGTCGAGCAAAGGCGATATCGTCAGTGGCACGACCAATACCGGCTTTAACATCGTACTCATTCGCGACGCGCGGACGGCTGATCCTGAATTGGATGCCGAAGCGCTGAGCGGGATCGAGTTCCAGTTGGCGCGTCAATACGACGACGAACTCCAGCGCGCGTTCCGTGCTGCGGTCCGTGAAACGGTAAACGTCAACATCAACAACATCGTGTTCGACCGGGCCATCACCTCGGGTCTGAACGCGTATCTGGACTTGCGTTCGGGAGGCACGGGTCAGGTTCGCCTTGAAGGCGCGGACGCCGCGCAACAAACGGGGGGTGGGCTGTAAGTCTCGTGCGCCCAAGGACCTGCGCGTACGTTTCTTGACTTGAACCCTGACAACCTCTGGACAGGACATGACTGCACCATCGGCTTTTGACTCCTACGTCTCCGCACGCGCTGCGGGCCGCGGGTACCTGCTTTGGGAGACCATTTCTGCCGAGCTGGAAACCACTGTGGCTGCTGCGCTGAAGCTGGGCGCCTTTGACGAACTGGGGCTTATGTTCGAGAGCGTTGAGGGCGGGGAGAGCCTCGGGAGATATTCCTTTATCGGCATCGACCCCGACCGGGTCTGGCAGCACAGCGACGGTGCTACGCAGCTGGGTGATCGTTCGGAAGCCGGAGACATCAAATGGGCCAGCGAAGCGGCTGACGTCGCCCCGCTGGACAGCCTGCGGGCCTTCTCCGATGCTTCGCGCGCTGACATGCCTGCGCCGCTGCCGCCCATGTCGGCAGGAGTGTTTGGCTATTTTGGCTATGAGATGGTGCAGTACTTCGAGCGCTCCGAGCACCACAATCCTGACGACTTGAACCTGCCCGATGCCATGCTCGTGCGCCCTCGGACGATCGTTGTCTTCGATCGCGCCTTTGACACGCTCTACCTTGTCGCGCCCCTTTGGGCAGATGCGACAGAGACGCCCGAAGCGTGCTTCGCTGCCGCAGAACGCCGCCTTGCAGCGGTCCGAGAGCGCCTGCGCAGTCCTGTTCCCGCAGCCTACGAAGAAGCCACGCGGGGTAAGACTGACCTGCTCGAATTGCCCGCCAAAGTCTCGAACTTCACGCCGTCCGAGTATGAGCAGATGGTGGAGGTCGCCAAGGAATACATCATCGCGGGCGACATCTTTCAGGTGGTGCTGTCCCAGCGGTTTGAAGCAGACTTTGATTTGCCCTCCGCCGCCCTCTACCGCGCCTTGCGTCGGGTCAACCCGTCGCCCTTCATGTTCCACCTGAACATGGGCGGGTTCAGCATCGTCGGTGCTAGCCCTGAAGTGCTCGTCCGGGTCCGTGAAGGCCAGATCACCATCCGCCCCATCGCCGGAACCCGCCCTCGCGGGAAGACGCTGTCCGAAGATGCCGCGCTGGAAGAAGAACTGCGGAACGACCCCAAGGAACTCGCAGAGCACCTGATGCTGCTCGATCTGGGCCGTAACGACGTGGGCCGGGTGGCGAAGATTGGCTCTGTGCGCGTGACGGAAAAGATGATTGTCGAGCGCTTCAGCCACGTGATGCACATCACTTCCAACGTCGTCGGGCAGGTGCGTGACCACGTGGATGCTTTTGAAGCACTCGGATCCGGCTTTCCGGCAGGCACAGTCTCCGGCGCGCCAAAGGTGCGGGCTATGGAGATCATCGACGAGCTCGAACCCGCTCAGCGTGGCGTCTACGCCGGCGCTGTGGGCTATATCTCGGCCAGCGGAGAACTCGACACCTGCATCGCGCTGCGGACTTCAGTCGTCAAAGACGGCAAGCTTTACGTGCAGGCTGGGGCAGGGGTGGTTGCGGACTCGGTTCCGGCGATGGAGCAAGCGGAGTGCGAGCACAAATCTGCCGCCATGTTCCGCGCCGCCAGCGAGGCCATCCGGGTCGCCCGCGCCCGCGAAAACGACTGATCTAGTCCTTCTTTAGCGCCGCCAGAGCCGCAAAAGGGCTCATGGTTTCGGGACGGTCCAGGGGATCGATCAGCAGCGACTCTTCAACTTCCGCGCCGTCTTTGCGCGGGAAAGGGTCGAGGATCAGGCCCAGTTGCTCCACGGCAAAATCCAGCAAAGACGGTCGTTCGTCCGAGGCGCGGAGCCAAGGCTCGAGGTCTTCATTAAAGGTCGCAATGTCCCCGTCAGCGACGTCGATATCGACTTCCGTCTGGTCGAGGAAGGCCCCCTCCCGATACCGCCGGATGAAGCTTTCCTGCACCACCGTTTCAATTGGCTCCAGCGTCACCACGCAGGTTTGAGTCACGGTCCCTGTCAGGTCGAGCTTGATCACCAGCTCCTTGCCTTTCCCGGTCAGGGAATAGTCCGCCTTGAGCCGCAGGTCTTGCGGCTCCCCCGTGAGTTCGAGCCGCTCCTGCACCGTCTGAGCATGCGCGCCCGTAATCTCGAAGCTGTCGATCCAGCCATCATTGGGCCACTCGATGGGGTCGGTGAGGTCAAGGGCGCGTTTCATGGCTCAGCTCAGTTCTTCAATGGCGGCTTGGGCGGCGTCGAGACCGCGCTCGTCGGCGTACAGGCGGTGCAGCAGGCTGTCCAGCTTTGCTGCAGTCGGAGCACCCGTATCCTGCCCTGCAAACATCGCGTCGATGATGGCACTCGCTGTCGGCGTTCCGGCGCGCAAGTGGGTACCGATCTGTTCAACACGGGCAAAGGACGCCGTCTCAACCTGCCGCATCTTTTTGCGCATGCCCGCTTCTGAAACGCCGCTCGCTTGCAGCGCCAGTTCCACGTCCTGCATGAAGGCCGTCAGCAGCGCATCCGCAGCCGCGCTCTCCCCTTGACGGGTCAGGCGCGCGAAGTTGACCGAAACCAGCAAGAGGACGGCCTCAAAACGGCCATCAAAGGTATCTGGTACGCCCCATTGTGCGTATAAAGTGGGTTGCAAAGCAGCGCCTTTTGCCGCTTCAAGACGGCGGCGGGTTTGGGTTCGCAGATTATTCGTCGAACCCTGACCCAAGAGTCGCCGCAAAAAATTTGTCATGGTACTTGTCTCAACGGACAGCGGTTGATGCTGTTCTCTGATATGGGATGGATGGGATGTCTGTCACGCGACAGGTTCGCGCCTTTGTTCTGTTTGTTGTGCTCGGCTTGTCAGCCCTGCTGGTTGCGGGCTGTACGGCGCAGGTTGACGTGCGCGGCAGCGCACCGACGGACGAGGATCTGGTGACGGTGCGCGAAGGCATCGACACCAAGAAAGATATTCAGGAACGCTTCGGCCTGCCCATTACCATCGGCGCGGCAGATCCGAACCTCTGGTACTACGTCAAGCAAGACCTGCGCCCCCTGCCGCTCAGCCCGCCTGAGGTCATCGGTCAGCGGGTGGTCGTGATTGGTTTTGACGGTGACGACTTGGTTTCGGGCATCGATGTGGTTAATGGCATCATCGGAGACACGAATTTCGAGCCTGACCCGGCAAGCTCCAAGATCTACGGCCCGGACCGTTCCGCGGCGCAGGAATTCTTCCGCAATATCTTCGGCTCGGTCGGCTTCACCAACTAAACCCGTCCGGCACGCGCGCGCGTCCCTGCTTCCGCCACAAGACCGCGCAAGAAAAAGCCCCGCCAGCATCGATGACGCGGGCAGGGCTCTTCGTGTGCCTTTTGGACTAGGCGGGGAGGCGCTCTAGCCGTCCACGCGCGCCATGGCTTCTTCGATCATCTTGGCAGCTTGTTTCTCGTCGCCCCAACCGGTGACCTTCACCCATTTGCCGGGCTCCAGATCCTTGTAACGCTCAAAGAAGTGGCCGATTTGGTCGATCAGGTTCTGCGGCAACTGGCTGTAGGTGGTGATGCCGTCGTAGAATGCGTCGATCTTGCGGTGAGGAACCGCCACGATCTTTTCATCGCCGCCCTTCTCGTCTTCCATCATCAGCACGCCAACCGGAACCGCGCGGATCACCGAGCCAGGAGCCAGCTCGTGGCGGCCAACGACCAGTACGTCAACCGGGTCGCCATCGTCAGACAGGGTGTTCGGCATGAAGCCGTAGTTGCAAGGGTAGAACATCGGGGTGAACAGGATGCGGTCAACGAAAACAGCACCGCTTTCCTTGTCCATTTCGTACTTCACAGCGGAGTTCGCCGGGACTTCGATGACAACGTTGATGTCGACGGGCGGGTTTTCGCCGCGGGAGATTTTGGACAGATCCATGATGGTCAGCTCTTACAACAGATTGGTGAGTTCTGCGGGGGGTTTGACAGACAGGGGCTGTAGGGTCAAACGCGGCTATTGCAGCTCTCCTTTCGCCATATGAAAGGCTCAGAAGTGCTGGTAGCCGCTCCGGGATAGCGCAGCGGTCACAATAGCCTCGGGGCCGAGCAGGCGAACGGGGGCCGCCTTGGGCTCTGGGCGCGCAACAATTTCGCCAATGACAGTACACGCAGGAGGCAAGGGCGCGTTCGGGGCGAGGGTGAAGATCAGCTGATACTCGTCGCCGCCGCACAGTTGCTCAGTCCAGTCTCCGGCAGTGTTCGCCAGCGGTATGGACGCCAGATCGACCACGCCCTGCACCTCGCTTGACCGGCAAATATGCGAGAGATCAGCGATCAAACCGTCGGAGATGTCAGCGCATCCCCCAACGCCGGGACGGCCCAGCAGGTCTGTGCGGGGCATGGGGCGGCGGTAGTGGTGGGCGTTCGTCGTGTCATCGCGGCCCGCTAACGCATCTGCGAGCCCCAATGCGCCTTGGCCTACCGGAGCCGCCACGCAAATTCGCTCACCGGGTTGCGCAGCGCTGCGGGTCCAGAGCGACCGGCCCTCAAGCTGCCCCAGGACAGTTGCCGTGAGCACTAGCGGCCCCGTGGAGCCCGTGGTATCGCCCCCAAGCAGCGTGACGCCAAAGTGCGCGCAAGCCTCCCTCATCCCTGCCACAAACCCCGCGCGCCACGGGGCATCGCAGCGCTCGGGCAAGCAGAGATTCAGCAAAGCATGGGAAGGGCGAGCGTTCATAGCGAGCACGTCAGAGACGTTCACAGCCAGCATCTTGTGCGCCAGATCAGCCGGGCTCTCGCGCCCGATCAAGTGCAGGCCTTCGACCAGCGTATCGGTACAGATCACATCGGCAGCGGGCAGGGTGGCAGCGTCGTCGGTGAAGTCCAGCGCGTGGTCGGGGTCAGCCAGAGCACGCAAATCGTGGATGAACCCAAACTCAGACACCGCCCCCTCCTTTGCCGGTTCAGGACTGCTCGGGGTTGAGCTCGTCCGGGCGCAAGGTTTCGGCAATGGTCACCAGCGTACCGTTCACCATCGCCGGCTCCTTGCCGGAGAAAAACAGGTTCGCGAGCGTAATGTATTCGTCGATCGTCACTTTCGCCGGGATATCAAGCCGCTCGCTCAGCTCAAACGTCCCCGCCCGGAGGATCGCGCGCATCACGCTGTCCAGCCGCGCCAGTGACCACTTCTCAGACAGGGCGCCATAAACCATGTCATCCAGATCAGAAGCCACGCGGCTGATGCCTTCAAGGATTGCCTGAAACAGTTGCTGGTCGTATTCGCCCAGTTCCATCCCGTCGAGGTCCACGGTGTTGAAATGCCGCTCAAAGCCCTGCAGGACAGGGTCGAGCAGGACTTCGTCGTTGGTCTCGATCTGGTACAGCGCCTGCACCGCCGCAAAGCGCGCTGCCGTGCGAGGGCCCAGGGCGTGGGAAATGTTGACGTGGTCAATCTTGCTCATGTCAGTTCGCAAACCGCTTCTTCAGCCGCACCAGCGACAGCGCTGCTTCAGCAGCATCCTTGCCCTTGTTCTTCTGTGCTCGATCAGCTCGCACCCACGCCTGCTCTCGGTTTTCCGTGGTCAGAATCCCGTTGCCGATGCACAGGCCGTCGGTCATGGCCAGCACCTGTAGGCCGTGTGCGCTCTCGCTGCACACGTAGTCATAGTGCGTGGTCTCACCCCGGATCACACAGCCCAGCGCGACAAAGCCATCAAAGGTGCCGCTGTGCGCTGCGAATTTGATCGCGGCCGGGATTTCCAGCGCGCCAGGGACAGTCACCGTCTCAAAAGTCACGCCTTCGCCGCTGAGGTGGGCTTCTGCGCCTTCTTTCAGCGCCACGGAAATATCGGTGTAGTAGGGCGCTTCAACGATCAGGATGTGGGGGGATGCAGACATGGAGACTTTGCTTTCCTCTAGGGGTTCTATTCGCTCAGAGCACGGTAGCCGACAACCTGCAAGCCAAAGCCTTCGAGGCCGACCAACTCACGGCTGGCGTTGGAGAGCAGGGTCATGTCTTTGACGCCCAGATTAACCAGCACTTGCGCGCCCAGACCATAGGTGCGCAGCGCCTGATCGGGCGGCAGCTTTTCCATGCTGTCCGGGGAGTTAATCAGGACGATCACGCCCGTGCCCTCGGCATCCACGCTCTGGATAGCGGCAGGAAGGCTGCTCTTGCCGCCGCCACCGAGCAGGTCGCGGCGCATGTTCAGCGCGTGAACGCGGGTCAGCGTGGGTGCGCTCGCGGCCACGTCACCTTTGACGAGCGCCAGAATCTCGGGCGCGGCCGCATCATCGACTTCGCGGAAGGTAATGATGCGGAAACCATCGCCGTATTCGGTCTCGAATGGCTCCTCGCTGACGCGCTCGATCAGGCTTTCTGTCGCCAAGCGGTAAGCGACCAAATCAGCGATCGTTCCAATTTTCAGGTCATGCTTCTCGCAAAAGGCGACCAGATCATCCCGCCGCGCCATATCGCCGTCTTCGTTCATGATCTCACAGATCACGCCCGAGGGGTTCAACCCCGCAAGCCGCGCGATATCGACGGCGGCTTCCGTGTGGCCAGTCCGCTCCAGCGTGCCATTCTCGCGGGCAAGCAGAGGGAAGACATGGCCGGGGGTCTGGATGTCGCCGGGTTCTACGTTGGGGTCGATGGCGACGGCGATTGAGCGCGCTCGGTCAGGCGCAGAGATACCCGTGGTCACGCCGGTTGCCGCCTCGATCGAGACAGTAAAGGCAGTGCCAAAACGGCTTTCGTGGCGCTGGGGCATGAGTGGCAGGTCGAGGCGTCCAATCTGTGCAGGCGGCATGGCAAGGCAGATCAGGCCCCGGCCATAGGTCGCCATGAAGTTGATCACCTCCGGCGTCGCCATCTGTGCCGGAACGATGATGTCGCCTTCGTTCTCCCGGTCCTCGTCATCGACCAGCACGAACATCCGGCCATTGCGGGCTTCTTCGATGATCTCCGGGATGGAGGATTTGAATTCGTTGAAGATCGCGACCATGGATCAAGCGCCTTGGGTTTGAGGGAGGAATTGCAGTTGGCGGTGAACATAGCGAGCCAACTGGTCGATTTCCAAGTTGATCGGCGCAGTGCTCGCTTCTGAAATCTCGAGGTCGGCAAGCGCGCGGAAGCCGGTGACGGCTTGTGTGTGCGGAATCATGTTGATGCCAAAGGTGTTTTCGCCGACTTCGTTGATCGTCAGCGAGACCCCGTCCAATGCCACCGAGCCCTTGGGTGCAAAGAATGGCATCAGTTCCTGGGGCGGCTGAATGGTGAGCCGCCAGCTGTCGCCCTCATTCTCGCGTCGGACGACGTGGGCGAGGGCGTCCACATGGCCGGAGACCAAGTGCCCGCCCAACTCGTCGCCGAGCGCAAGGCTGCGCTCCAGGTTGATCAGGGTACCGGGTTGCCAAGCGTCCATGGTGGTCTTGGACAGGCTTTCCGCGCTCGCTTCAAAGTCAAAAGTAGCGCGGTCTGTGGATGTCTGCTCAGTCGCAATCACGGTCATGCAAGCGCCGTTGCAACAGATGCTGGCCCCGAGTGCCATGCTGTCCGCGCGGTAAGCCGTTTCGATGCGGAATAGGGTATCGCCGCGATCCTCGCGGTGGACGACCGTTCCGACGTCGGTGATGATTCCGGTGAACACGTTTGCCCGCTCCCTGAATGAACCGAAAGGCGCGGCGCCGCTATCCCACTCAGGACCGGCGCCACACCTCCATAACGTCTTCCTCTAGGGGGAGACTTTCAACCCGCGTAAAGTGCGGGGCTTGGTCCAGCGCATCGAAGCTGAACACCCCAATCCCGTCGCGCGCATCACCGCCGAGGATTTTACCCGAGCGGAAGACCACGATCTCGTCCACCAGACCTTCGGCGAGCAATGCCTTTGCAACTCCGCCACCAGCCTCAGCCAGCACTCGGTTCGCGCCCTGACCGGCCAGCGTGCGCAGGTGCTCATCAAAGTGCCATCCGGCGAGCAGTTGCCAGTCTGGGCGCTCTCGCCGCAACCACTCGACGATTTCCTGATTTTCCCGGCTTGCGTCATAGACCACGCCAACCCGCGGGGAGCGATCTTCCAAGCCCGGCAAGCGGACGCTGAAGCGGGGGTGATCCTTGAGCACCGTCTTCGCGCCAGTCAGGAGAAAATCTGCCTCTGCCCGCAGCATATGCCCCCGTGCCCGCGCAGCTGGTCCAGTGATCCATTGCGACACCCCGTTGCCCAGCGCGATCTTTCCATCGAGCGAAAGGGCGAGCTTCAGGCTCAGGTAAGGCAGGCCCTGCGTGATGCGCTTGACGAAACCAGCGTTGATCTGCCGGGCCTCAGCCTCCAGCACGCCGACATCCACAGCAATCCCCGCCGCCCGCAAGCGCTCCGCCCCCTTGCCTGCCGTTCGAGGGTCGGGGTCGAGCATGGCAATCACGACACGGCCTACGCCAGCAGCAATCAGGGCATCGGCGCACGGGCCGGTTTCGCCCTGATGCGCGCAGGGTTCGAGGGTGACATAAGCCGTCGCGCCGCGTGCGGCTGCCTCTCCAGCCTGCGCCAGCGCCTGCGTCTCTGCATGCGGTCGCCCGCCCTTGGCTGTCCGTGCTTGCCCCACGACGTGGCCGTGCGCTGAAACCAGCACGCAGCCAACGCTTGGGTTCGAGGCGGTCTGCCCCAGCCCTCGACGCGCGAGGCCCAAAGCAACCCGCATGATCGCCGTGTCATTCACCGCGATCATCCATTTCGTCGAGGATCTTTTGAAACTCTTTGGCTTCTTCGAAGTTCCGATACACGCTCGCAAAACGGACAAAGGCGACTTGGTCCAATTCGCTCAGTGCTTCCATCACCATCTCACCCACTTCACGCGTGTGAATGTCCGCTTCACCACCATGTTCCAGACGTCGGACGATGCTGGAAACAATCCGCTCGATCCGCTCACTTTCAACCGGGCGCTTATGCAGAGCGATGATGAGGGATTTGGCGAGCTTGTCGCGGTCAAACGGCTCCCGTGTGCCGTTTGACTTGATGACAGTCAGTTCACGCAACTGAATGCGTTCAAAGGTCGTAAAGCGTCCGCTGCACGCGGGACACTGCCGCCGCCGTCGGATCGAGGTATTATCCTCCGACGGGCGGCTGTCCTTTACCGCGGTATCAACATTTCCACAAAAGGGGCAACGCACGCTCTAGCTCTGACCTCAGCTGTAAATCGGGAATTGAGCGCACAGGGTGCGAACGGCGTTGCGGACTTCGGCTTCGACGGCAGCGTTGCCCTCTTCACCATTGGCCGCCAGTCCGTCGAGCACCTTGGCGATCAGGTCGCCCACGGTCTCAAACTCCGCCACACCAAAGCCGCGCGTTGTCGCTGCTGGCGTGCCGAGACGGATGCCGGAGGTGACAGTTGGCTTCAGCGGGTCGAAGGGGATGGAGTTCTTGTTACAGGTGATACCTGCTCTTTCCAGGGCGTCTTCAGCCTGCTTGCCGGTCACGCCCTTCGGGGTCAGGTCGACAACCATGAGGTGGGTGTCAGTGCCGCCGGTGGAGATGTCCAGCCCGTGCTGAACCAACCGTGCTGCCAGCGCCTGAGCGTTATCAACCACGTTCTTGGTGTAGGTCTTGAACTCCGGCTGCAGCGCTTCGCCAAAGGCTACAGCCTTTGCCGCGATCACGTGCATCAGCGGGCCACCCTGCAGACCGGGGAAGACGGCAGAGCGGAACTTCTTACCCAGCTCGTCATTGTTGGTCAGGATCATGCCGCCGCGCGGGCCGCGCAGGGTCTTGTGTGTGGTGGTGGTAACAACGTCAGCATAGTCCAGCGGGTTGTCGTGCTGACCGCCTGCAACCAGACCGGAGAAGTGCGCCATATCCACCCAGAACAGAGCGCCCACGCTGTCAGCGATTTCGCGGAACTTCTTGAAGTCGATGGCCCGCGGGTAGGCCGAGCCGCCTGCGATTACGACCTTTGGCTTATGCTCTTTGGCCAGTTCCGCCGCTTCGTCGTAATCCAGCAGACCGTCCTGCTTGCGCACACCATAGTGCACCGGGTTGAACCACTTGCCCGACATGTTCGGCGCAGCGCCGTGGGACAGATGGCCACCGTGAGCGAGGCTCATGCCCAAAAAGGTATCGCCGGGCGCCATGAGCGCGAGCATCACCGCTGCATTAGCCTGCGCGCCGGAGTGCGGCTGAACGTTGACGTAGCTGCAGTTATACAGCTGCTTCGCCCGCTCAACCGCCAGCTCTTCGGCGATGTCCACGTACTCGCAGCCGCCGTAGTAGCGCTTTCCGGCGTAGCCTTCGGCGTACTTGTTGGTCAGTACCGAACCTTGCGCTTCGAGAACCGCGCGAGAGGCGATGTTTTCCGATGCGATCAGTTCGATCTGAGTCTGCTGCCGGTCCATTTCTTGGGTCAGCGATGCTGCGAGAGCCGGATCGCTTTCGGTGACGCTGGCGGTCCAGAAAGTGGAAGGATTCATGTTCATTGCTGGATTTCTCCGGTGAAGAAGGGATTTGCGCGCATATGAGCATTATTGCCGGACGAGTAGAACACCCAAAAGCGGCCCTCAATGCCGCATTAGCGGAAAGACTGCTCAGCGCGGCGACAACTTTGCCACCCGCCGTTCGTGGCGTCCGCCCTCGAACCCAGTGCTCAAAAACGCGGAAAGAGCGTCCTTCGC
>CBFHUI010000048.1:0-3273 GCA_965658725.1 Alphaproteobacteria bacterium
CAACCTCGGTCATGCGAGCTTTGATGCGGGGATTGGTGACGACCACAACCGCAGCGCCGTTCAGGCGGTTCTCGCCGCGCTGGCCAGTCAGGGTTACGCGGGTGAGCCTGCGCAGATCGAGGTCGCCTGATCCATGACTCTCTTCGGCATCACGCTTGGCCTGTCTTTCCTTTGGGCGCTTCCTTTGGTGCTTGCGCCCGTGCTGGCGTTTCTGGCGCTGCAGGCGCGGCGGCAACGGCTGGACGTGTCGTCCCTCCTGCTGTTCCGCGACTTGCCGCGCCGAACGACCTTTCAAAACCTGTCGATGACCCACAAGTGGCACCGCTGGCTCTACGCGCTGATGTTCGCGCTGCTGGCGCTGATCGCACTGGGTCTGTCAGCACTGCTGCCTGCGCCCAAGCGGCTGATCGTGGTTGATACGTCGGCTTCCATGAGCGCGGATGCGGGCGGGGGCGAGCGGCGGTTCGACCGGGCCGTCGATGCGGCTGGACGAGAAATCGATCGCGCTTTGGCGGCCGGTGCAAGCGTGGCTGTGCTGAGCCTGACCAACCTCGTCGACGACGTTCCCTTTGTCAGCGACCGGATCGAAGCGCGCACCCAGCTCGACACCCTGCGCGCAACCTCTGTTCCCGCGCCAATGGATCAGCGCCTTTCAGCACTGGCTGCGCTCTCTGCCTCTCGCGGGGTTGGCGCGCTGACGCTCGTCACAGATCGCCCTTTGAGCGAAGAGCTGAACGCCCCCCGGCGTCTGACGTGGATTGACGTCGGCGATGACGTGGCCGCGAACGTAGGGTTTGAGGCAGTGACGGGCGGGCTAAACCTGTTCGACCCGCCCAAGGAGCTGTCTTTGCGCAACTTCGGTAACGAGCCGGTGCGCGACGTATCGGTGACGGCCCGCGTGCGCGGTAAGCCCGCCGTGGTCATGCTCCGCCGTCCCTTTGACCTGCCCGCGGGTGCGCGCGAGACGCTGCCGCTGGATACGGTGCTGGAACAGACGGTGCAGCTTGGCCCTGGACCCAAGGAAATCATCCTGACGTCCGGTTCTGGTGATCCGCTGGCGCTCGATGACTCGCTGTGGGTGGTGCCGGAGGTGGTGCAGCAGTTCGACTTGCACATCGTCCGCTGCGAGCCGAATGGCGACCTGTTCGATCGCTTCCTGCCTCATCCCAACATTCGCCTGACCGAGAGCGCAGGGATCGACATGGAGGCGGATTATCGCGGCTATGACGCCGTGATCTTCGACCGCTGCCCCGAAGGCCCGCTGTTCGAAGAGCTAACCGCCAACGCCATCGTCATCGAAACCCGCCCTGGCACCGGCCGCGGCGAGGATGGTAGCGGCGCGCGGCAGTTTGCGTGGCAAGCCTCAGAGAACCGCCACCCGGTAATGGAGGGCCTCAAGCCCATGATTGGCCGCGTCACTGTCGGCCCGTCCTTGCGGCCCCTGCCCTTCACCGACAACGGCGAGCGCGTAGTCCCGCTGCTCCGCGATGTCGACCCTCAAGAAGCCCTGACGGTCATCGCAGAAGACCGGGTGGAGATCGTCTCTGCCTTTGCCGCCGAGCGAGAGGAAATCCAGATCGACGCCGAAACCCGGCTGTTGCCCGCAAAGATGCTGTTCCTCGGTTTCGACCCGCACGCCTATTGTGCGCGGACCATGCCTTCGGATGCTGAAGCCGATAACACCGTGGAAGACCGACTTGATGCTCGGATTTACGGGCCAGACGACTGCTTGACGCTGATGTTTATGCTGATGAACACGCTCGAATGGATGGATGACCGACGCCAACGTGTGCCGCAGTACCTCGGCGCGGGCGACCCGCTGACCCTCGACGGCGTGCGCAATGCCGTGGTGCGGACTGATGATGAGATCATCCCAGCGGTGATAACGGACGAACAAGGCGTGTCGCGCTGGCGACTGGATCAGGCTGGGCTCTACACCCTGAGCGGTGAAGGCATCACCCAGACCATCCCTTTATCACTCGCCCTGTTCAGCGCAGAGGAATCCGCACTCAGCCGAGCGCCGGTGACAGTGCTGCCTGATTTCAGCGCGCTCGCACGGGGCGATGGCCTGCGCCGCCTGACCCGCCCTCTGGTGATGGCCTTGCTCGCAATCGCGGTGCTCGAGGCGCTCTATCTGATCGTTCTGGCCGGCCGTTTCCGGCGTGGCGTACCGGGGAGGGCTGCTGCATGAGCCTGCTGCTGACTGGCCTCATCCTCGCGGCGTTGCTGTTCTGGCTCGCGCCGCTGATCCGGCGCTTACTCGACCGCCTCTCAGGGATCGAACGCAACCAGCGCCCCTCTGTGCTCATTGCGAGCCTCGTTCTGCGAGGTCTGGCCGTGGGGCTGCTGGGGATGCTGTGGCTGGGTTTGACCCAGTACCGTCAGACCGTCCCCGCCGAAACCCGTGCGCGGGTTGATGTCCTGCTGGATGTCTCGGAGAGCCTCGTCCACCCGGACGCGCCGGGCGTGGGGACTTACCTCGCGAAAGCAGATGCGCTGGCTGGTGATATCGTTGATGGGCTGGGGGTTCCCGCGACCGTCAACCGCCGGGTTTTTGCCCAAGGCAGCCGCGCTGTTGACGGCTTTGGCGGCGCTCGCAGCGCCATTGCGGACATTGGCCCGGCGGCAACGGATGTCTCTGCCGTTCTCGCAGAAACCCTCGCCACGGGTGCCGGATCCGCTGCACAGGCGATCGTGCTGATGACCGACGGCCTGACCACGCGCCAAGGCGCAGCCGATCAGGCGCAGATCACGCAGGCCCTGCAGCTGCTGGCCGGGGGGCGCGTGCCGGTGCTGATCGTCCCTATGGACGGTGACCCGGCGTACCGCCTCGCCCAGCCTGACGACCCGCGTTTCATCATCGGGGACGACCAGAGCCTCTCTCTGCTCAATCAGGGCGACCTCGAAGACCCTTTAGTCGCCACCCCTATCGACCTCGCCATCAAGCCCCAAGACGCACAGCGCGTGGCCTATCTTGGCGCACTGCAAGGCGAGCGGGTGCAGGACCTTTTCCAGTTCACCTGTTTGGACGGCGACCCGTCAGGCACCGCCGCTGTGATCATTGATGAGAACGTCGATACCGTTTCCTGTACCCCATTGATTTTGGAGCAGGAGGGCGAAGGCTCTTTCGTGCAGATGACGGTCACGCTCGACAACAATCCTGAACCCGTTCCAGAGGCCCGCTTTGCTCAGCCGCGCCTGCCCGACACAGCGCAATCGCGCATGGTGCCGACAATGGCGACCCCGCGCGTGCTCTGGCTCGACGGCGGCAGC
>CBFHUI010000048.1:3283-20068 GCA_965658725.1 Alphaproteobacteria bacterium
GTACCGGCCGACTTACCACGCCGCACCGGGGTTGATTCGACCGAGCCGCTGGACCTCTTCGACTATGACCTGATCCTGATGACCGACTTCCCACCCGGTGACATCGGCGACGCCGTCACGCAGCAAGCCATCCTTGGTGAAATCGAAGACTTCGTGCAGCGCGGCGGGGGGCTGTTTATCGCGGGCGGCGATGAAACCTTTGGCGTCAAGGGCCTCGCCGCGACCCCGGTGGCGCGCGTACTGCCTGTGAACGTTGAGCCCAAGGGTTCTTCTGGTGATCCAAAGCTGCTTGCCGTCGGCGTGCTCGATGTCTCTGCGTCGCTGTTTTACGAGGAAGAGACTCTCGACCGCGCCGTCCGCTACATCGTCGAAAGCTTCGCGCCAATTTCTGAAGGCTCGCTGGTGCGGGTCTTCGGCTTCTCCGACGAAGTGCATGAACTGGTGCCGCTGGATACCTTTGGCGGGGTCGAAGCGCTGGAGGAGCAGATCCGTGACTCCCTTGGCCTGCTGGCCGAAGAGTTCGAGCGCCGTCGCCTGCTGGGCCTGCAGCCTGAAGGCATTGATATTTATGATGCGCTGGCCGAAACCCGACGCTCGCTGGTGATGGCTGAAGAAGCAGGCTTTGAGCTGCCCGACGAGCGGCGCGTCCTCATCGTCACCGACGGCAGCGACGCCGACACCGGCGCTTATCTGTCGTGGAAGGTGGACGAGGACGGTATTTTCCAGCGTGACACTGCGCCTGCACTCGCCGCACGCCTGAACGCCGAAGACGACTTCATCATCAATGGCATCGCCATGGCCTACGGGGAAGGCTCCCTGCCAGACATCTACGAAGTACTGAACAGCCGCGACCCGCGCCTGCGTCAGCGCGTTGGCATCGCCACGGATGGGTTCAACAATCTGTACAGCGTTGCGCAGGAAGGTGGCGGTCTGGCCTATCTCGACCGCTTCCAGATCCCCATTGGACAGCTGGCCCGGCGGATGACGACCTACAAGGACGAACGGATCGACGATCCGCAATTTAACCAGCGCCACCGCTTCCTGAACGACCTGCCGGTCGAAAGCCTCGGGCTGGGCGGGATCAACGGATACTCAATCCTCTCCGCCCGCGAAGAAGCGCGCTTTATCCTCGGTCAACAGGGCTATCAGCCTGAAACAGGGCGGCCGCTGGATCTAGCGCTGTGGACAGATTGGGTGCTCAAGCGCGCGCCGGAAAGCTCGGCGGAAGGCGTGGTTGAGCGGGCCGCACTGGGCGGACGGGTCTCAGTGCTCGGAACGTCCTTGCGCGATGGTGGCGCGGACGGTTCGCTGTCGAACAGCGCGATTTTTCAAGTTGCTCTGGCGCGGGCTTTTGCGTGGGCAACCCGGACCAGCCCGCGCGACACGCTCGAACTCGCCCTGACCCGAGACCGTCAGAATAACGTGCGACTGGCGCTGGAGCACCGCTCCATCGACCCCTTTGCGCCGACCGAGTTCCGGGTTGATCTGCACGCCTTTGAGGAACCGGACGCCCCCCTGCCTGAGGGCGCGGCCCGTTCACGCGGCGAGCTGGTGGGGAGCTTTGATCTCAGCGGCGCAGAAACGCGCTGGTCGGGCAATCTGGGCAGCACCCGCGACCTGCCTGAAGTCTTTGAGCTCGTTGTCCATGCCAGCGGTACGGACCGGCAAGGCCGCTTGCGGTCGTTTGAGAAAAACGGCGTCGTCCGACCCGCCTTTCTGCATCTGGCCACCGAACCGCTGGCTCTGGATCAGGGTGTAAACCGTGACGTGCTCAAGGCGCTGGCGAAGGCCAGTGGCGGCGTGGTGCTGGACCCGGAAAACCTGCAGGTTCCCGCCAACCTCGTCCAACTCGACCAAAGCGGCACGAAGGAGCGGGTCTGGGATCTGACCTGGGCGATCGTGCTGCTGATCCTGCTGGCGCTTGTCGCGGACTATCTGATCCGCGAATACCTTTCCCAAGCGGAGGCCTGATCCATGATCCGTAACCCCATGCGCACTTTTCTGTCTGCCCTGACTCTGGCCGGTGCTGTTGCGCTCAGTGGTGCGCAGACGGCGAGCGCGCAGGCCTTTGACCCCCAAGACCCCTACCGCCGCGTGTTCCTCGACATGATGCTGACCCTCACCAGCGCTGCTGAAGTCGCCGAGGATTGGAGCGAGGATTGGGACAGCATCCGCGCCGTTCGTGATGTTCAGGAAGAGCTGCGCTTGTGTGGAACGTGGTACCGCCGCGACCTGCTCAATCACCTGCTGACCGTCATGGACACCGCGCGCGAAGACCCCGACTTGATGGCAGGGGTCGCAGACATCATCCGGGCGTCTGTTGCCTTTGCGAACATGAATGAGGAGCTGGGCAAGTTTTCGCTGGAAGCCATTTCCGATACCATCCTGGCGCGCGAGGACATGCAGACGCTGATCGCCTACATCACCCAGTACATGGGGCAGGAAGACCAGTACTATGGCAATCTGTGGTTTGGCGAAGTGCTGGTCCCGCGCGGTCTGGCACCGCCGCAACTGGCGAACAATCGCTACCCCAAGGCTGAATTCCTCGTAGGCGACCTCGAAGACTACATCCCCTACGCCGAGCTCTCCTTTGGCGATACGTTCCTGGACTGGCCCATCACTGCGGCCATGCGCGCCGGTCGCGATGATCTCGCACGGCGGCTGCAGGCGGACTACGACCGCACCGTCCCGACTAACATCACCAAGCTTCTGTTCCTCGAAACCCCAACCGCCCGCGCGGCGCACTGTCAGGGGTTGCTGCAAGGGGTTCGTGATCGGTTGATGGAGAGCGAGAACCTGACTGCGCCGGCGGAGGCTGAAAGCACGGGTGTGCGCTTTGCCAGTTGGACCCTGCTGCTGTGTGGGCAATTTGCGGACTCGCGACGGTCGGCGCGCAAGATGGGCTGGGATCGGATGGCGCGCTCCTGCGGGTTCTACCGCGAAACGTCCAACGTCACCGACTTCTACAACGCCATTCTCTCCGGCTCTTATCTGGCCTCTGAGCAGCGTCAGAGCGGTGAACTGCTGCGCTCGGCCTTTACGCTCGAAGAGATCGTCGCTGAGATCCGGCAAGTGCTCTACCTCGATAGCTTTACCGGGCTGGGACATATCAACATCGTGCTCGACGAAGACATCGAACTGTACATGAAGCACCTGCACGGCATCACGCCGGAGCTGCGGGTGGTTCAGGGCCTGCTCGAAGAAGCCCGCGGCAACACGCGGCTCGCGGTGGATGCATGGAAAGCAGCGCTGGAAAGCGAAGACGCTCTGCACGAGCGTTGGATCATCACGCTGCAGGCTTGGGTTAGCGGGGAAAGCAGCCGCGTTGCTGTAGTCACCGCCGAAGAAAGCTAAGCCTCGGTGCTGACCCAGAGCCACGTTGCCATCGGTTTGCTGGTCGCCGCAAGATCGGGCCGACGCGCCGCGATTTTTGGCGCGATTGTCGGTGGGATTACGCCAGATTTCTTCATGCTGCCCATGTTTCTGATAGCCCGCTTCGTGCTGGGGCAGGACATGACGCAGATTTGGGACGAGACCTTCTACGCTGCGCCATGGTGGACCATCGACCAGATCGCCAATTCAGCCCCGCTCTATGCTTTGCTGCTTATCGCGGGTCTGGTGGGCGGTCCGCGCTGGCCCAGCCTTGCCCTGCCGCGCTTTGTGACGGCATTTGCGCTGACGGGGCTGCTGCACGTCGCCTTCGACTTCCTCACCCACTCAAGCGACGGGCACGCTCACTTCTGGCCCGTCTCTGACTTTGTCTTTTCCAGCCCCGTATCGTACTGGGAAGCCGCACACTTCGGGCGGGCCTTTGGGCTGGTTGAGGCGTTGGGTGGGCTGGTGGCCGCTGGGGTACTGTGGCGACTCTATCGTGGCTGGCAGGTGCGAACCTTCTGCGGCGTGCTGCTGGTGCTCTCGCTGCTGGGCCTTTTGATCCCCGCGCTGTTTAGCTTTGGGGTCTGGGAGTCTCCCTCAGCCGACCGGCTCTAAGCTTTGTGCCGCTAGAGCCCGAGCAGCGGCGGAATTTCCCGCACGTGCGCAATCTTTACGTCAACGCCTTCACGGAAGCGTGGATCGACGTAGCTGTCCTCGATGATCCCAATGCACGAATGCGCCTGCGCGTTGCGAGCAAAGTTCAGGTCGGTCATCGTGTCCCCCACCATGCTCACCGCCCCTGACTCCAAACCGGTTTCAGCGCAAAAGGCGTGCATCATCTCTGGCCCCGGTTTGTGACCGTGGCTGTCGTGGCCGTAAATCACAGTGCAGAACTCAGCAATGTCCAGCCCGTCAATATCGCGCCGCGCAGCAGCTTCCGAGTCGTTGGTGGCGATGCCGATGACATAGCCTGCGTCTGCAAGGCGCTGGATCGTCGGGCGAATGTCCTCCAGCGCCACAGAAGCCCGGGTCCGCCGACCCGTGCGCATGTCTTCGAGAAAGGTAATCATCCGCTTGCCTTGCTCCGGGCCGAGCCGCTCCTGCCACGCTTGGAAGATCGAACTCCAATCGCCCTGCGCAAGCTGGCTGTCTGCTGTAAACTTCTGCGTTTCCAGATTAAACCCGCCGATCCGCGCGAGGTCTTCCGCCACCCGTTGCTGGCCCTCGCCCGCCGAGTGCCAGATTAGATCGTTCAGCACTGAACCCCACGTCCCGTGCAAATCAAGCAGCGTGCCATCCTTGTCAAAAAGCAGTCCCTTGACGGCGCTCATATCCATGTCATTGCTTCCCATAGTTTTATGCGAATGTTCGTATATTGTTCTTGCAGGTTATGCACAAGGGCGGTTATTGCTCTAGCAGGGTTTAGCCGGTAGCAACGGCTTAAGGCTGCGCTGTTACAGGCGGCGTATAACAGATTTACGAAAGCTTGGTAGAAATGAGCGTCAACAAAGTCATTCTGGTCGGCAACCTGGGCCGCGATCCAGAGGTCCGCACCACCAACAACGGCAACAAAGTTGTACAGCTTTCGATTGCGACGTCCGAACGCTGGCGCGACCGCGCGTCGGGGGAGCAGCGGGAAAAGACCGAGTGGCACCGCGTGGTCATCTTCAACGAGCGTCTGGCTGACGTGGCCGAGCGTTACCTGCAGCGCGGGCGTCAGGTCTACATCGAAGGCCAGCTTCAGACCCGCAAGTGGCAGGACCAGGAAGGGAACGACAAGTACACGACCGAAATCGTGCTGGGTCAGTACCGTGGTGAGTTGCAGATGATCGGTGGCCGCGGCGAAGGCGGCGGCGGTGGCGGCGGCGACTTTGGCGGTGACAGCAACTTCGGCGGCGGCGGCGGCGGCTCGTCTTCCGGTGGTGGCAGCTTCGGCGGCGGCGGTTCCGGGGGCGGCTTTGGCGGCGGTTCCAGTGGTGGTTCCGGGAGCACTTCCGGCGGCTTTGGCGGCGGCAGTTCCGGCGGCGGCGGGGACTTCGACGACGACATTCCATTCTAAGCCCTGAGCCCCCATCCACCCCCTTGAACAAGGGGTGGTTTTCCTTGCTTAGCGGCGCATAATTTCCTAGTGTGAGGCGGTTCTGTTTCAGGCCGCCTGACCCTGTTTTCTGCTGTGTCAGTCCGGCATTCCAAAGCGGCGTGAAAACGCCCTGTTCCATGACCCCGGAGTGTACAGTGTCGGACAACGAAGACGACCTCCCACCAGAGACTGACGCCGCCCTGACTGGCGACGGTACAGACGGCAATGGTGAGGATGGCGGCGGCAACGGCGGTCTGAGCACAGACGCGCTGCCCGATGATATCGCGCCCGTTTCACTGGTCTCTGAAATGCGCAAGTCCTACCTGGACTATGCCATGTCGGTCATCGTCTCACGCGCTTTGCCGGACGTTCGCGACGGCCTCAAGCCTGTGCACCGGCGCATCCTCTACACCGCCAAAACGGGCGGCTATGAGTGGAACCGCGCTTACCGCAAATCCGCAAACCTCGTCGGGGAAGTTATGGGGGGATACCACCCTCACGGCGACGGCGCGATCTATGACGCGATGGTGCGTATGGCGCAGCCGTTCTCGATGCGGGCCATGCTCATCGATGGGCAAGGCAACTTCGGCTCCATGGACGGCGACCCGCCGGCGGCTTATCGTTACACTGAAGCGCGCCTGTCCAAGCTTGGCTCCGGCCTGCTTGAAGACATCGACAAGAACACCGTCGATTTTCAGCCAAACTACGATGAAAGCCGACAGGAACCGCAAGTCCTGCCCGCGCCCTACCCGAACCTGCTGGTCAATGGCGCTGGCGGGATCGCAGTGGGGATGGCAACGAACATTCCGCCGCACAACCTGCGCGAAGTCATCAGCGCTTGCTCGGCCTACATCGACAACCCATCGATCACCATCGACGAGATGATGGAACACATCCCCGGCCCGGACTTCCCGACCGGGGCGATGATTCTGGGCCGCTCGGGCATCCGCTCGGCCTATCATACGGGTCGAGGGTCGGTCATCATCCGGGCCAAGACCCATATCGAGGAAAACCGCAAGGACCGTGAAACCATCGTCGTGACCGAGCTGCCCTACCAGGTCAACAAGGCGCGTCTGGTGGAGCGAATTGTCCAGCTTGCCAAGGACAAGATCGTCGAAGGCGTGGCCAGCGCGAACGACGAGTCCGACCGCCACGGCATGCGCGTGGTGATTGAGGTCAAGCGCGACCATCAGGCTGACGTCGTGCTCAACCAGCTGTTTAAGCACACGCCGCTGCAAAACTCCTTTGGCTGCAACATTCTGGCGATTAACGGCGGCCGGCCGGAGATGCTGAACCTCAAGCAGATCATCGCCGCTTTCGTGGATTTCCGTGAGGAAGTCGTCACGCGTCGGATGGCGTTCGAACTGGGTAAAGCCCGTGACCGTGCGCACATCCTCGTGGGGCTGGCCGTGGCCGTGGCGAACATCGACGACGTGATCGCCCTGATCCGCCACTCCGCTGATCCGACCGCCGCCCGCATCGAGCTGATGGAGCGCGCATGGCCCGCCGAAGACATCCGCCCGCTGATCGAACTGCTCGACGAACCGGGCCGTGGCGTGACGGATGCGGGAACTTACAAGCTCTCCGAAGAGCAGGCGCGCGGCATCCTCGCGCTGCAACTTTCCCGCCTGACCGGGCTGGAGCGCGATAAGATCGCTTCCGAACTCGAAGAACTGGCGGCGAAGATCAAAGAATACCTCGAAATCCTCTCCAACCGCGACTTGCGGATGGGGCTGGTGCGTGACGAGTTGCTCGCGGTAGCCGAAGAATTCGGCGACGACCGCCGGACCACGATCGAGAACTTCGAGGCTGACTACGACATCGAAGACCTGATCCCGCGCGAGGAAATGGTCGTGACAGTGAGCCACGGCGGCTACGTCAAGCGTGTGTCGCTGGACACCTACCGCGCGCAGCGCCGAGGCGGCAAAGGCCGTTCGGGCATGGCCACGCGGGACGAGGATTTTGTCGCCAACGTCATGGTGTGCAACACGCATACCCCGGTGCTGTTCTTCTCCTCACGCGGCATGGTCTACAAGCTCAAGGTCTACCGCCTGCCTGAAGGCACGCCACAGGCCCGTGGCAAGGCCATGGTCAACATCTTGCCGCTTGAGCAAGGCGAGACCATCACGGCCTTCCTGCCTTTGCCCGAAGACGAGGATCAGGCCGACGATCAGTTCGTCATGTTCTCGACGGCCAGCGGCGGAGTTCGCCGGAACCGGTTGAGCGATTTCGTCTCGGTTAAGGCCAACGGTAAGATTGCCATGAAGCTCGCCGAGGGCGACAGCTTGGTCAACGTGGCGATCTGTAAGGAAAATCAAGACGTGCTGCTTTCTGCACGCGGGGGCAAGGCGATCCGCTTCCCGGTGACCGACGTGCGTGTTTTCGCAGGCCGAGACTCCACCGGCGTACGCGGGATCAATTTGGGCGCGGGGGATCAGGTGATCTCCATGGCCATCCTCAACCACGTCTCTGCGACGGCAGAAGAGCGCGACGCCTACGTCCGCCACGCCAACGCAATGCGGCGGGCGGAGGAAGAGGGATCCAGCGGCACCGACGTCGGGGCTGGTGGGCTGCTCCCCGCCGAGCGCTTGGCGCAGTTGGCTGCTGCAGAGCAATTCATTCTGACGCTGTCGGAAGACGGTTTGGGCAAGCGGACCAGCGCTTACGAATACCGCACCATGGGTCGCGGCAATCAGGGCGTGGCCGCCATTGATCTAGGCCGCGCGGGCAAAGCGACCGCTAACGTCGCTGCCAGTTTCCCTGTGCAAGACGGCGACCAGCTGATGCTTGTGACCAACGGTGGTACGCTGATCCGCACGTCTGTTGATGAAATCCGCATCGCGGGCCGGTCCACGCGCGGCGTCTACGTCTTCCGCGTTGCCGATGGCGAACAGATTGTCTCGGTCGCGCGGCTCGATGACCCCGGCTCTTCCGACGAAGAAGACGGGCACGGAGAAGCGGACGAAGGCAGCGACGGCGGCGGTGGTCCAGCGCCAGACGAGACAGAGCAGGAGTGAGCCGCATGAGCCGCATTGGCCTCTACCCCGGCACCTTTGACCCGGTCACCAACGGGCACCTCGACATCATGCAGCGGGCAACACACGTGGTTGATCACCTGATCATCGCTGTTGCCAACAGCCCCGGCAAGAACCCCGCCTTTACTCCGCCAGAGCGGGTGCAACTGCTGCAGGATCTGGTCGCGGAGAATGATTTTGGCGACTGTAAAGTCGAAGTCCGCTCCTTTGGCTCCCTGCTCATGCACTTTGCCGATGAGGTCGGTGCCACGCTGGTCATCCGGGGTCTGCGTGCCGTGTCGGATTTCGAGTATGAGTTCCAGCTTGCGACCATGAACAAGAACCTGAATCCCCGGGTTGAAACGGTGTTTCTGACAGCCTCGGAAAGCCAGCAGTTCATTGCCTCCTCACTGGTCAAAGAAATCGCCAGCCTGGGCGGAGACGTTTCGGACTTTGTGCCGGAAATGGTCTTACGCGCGCTCAAGATCCGCTACCCCATCTAGCCACCCGCGGGCGTGGCGAATTTGCCGCGCACAGGCGCATAGCCCTGTCGCCGTTTTGCACCGCCATCGCTGCGGAACAGTTGTAGCAGCACCACGGTTTCCCCCCGTCTGCACCTGGCCCCTGCTTTAACCCCAGAAATGCGTCTGACGCCTCTGGCACCGCGCGGTAATCAGCCTATTGTCTCGGGTCTGATCGAACCTCTCTGACTCTGATTGACTGGCATGGCATCAAAGAAAACCGGCTTCGCAGCGCACGAAAGCCCTTTCATCTCGGTTCGTGGCGCGCGCGAGCACAACTTGCGCAGCGTCAACATCGACCTGCCGCGCAACCAGCTTGTGGTCATTACCGGCCTGTCGGGCTCGGGCAAGTCCTCACTGGCCTTTGATACCATCTACGCCGAAGGACAGCGCCGTTACGTCGAGAGCCTGTCTGCCTACGCTCGGCAGTTTCTGGAGCTGATGGAAAAGCCGAACGTGGACAGCATCGAAGGCCTGTCCCCTGCGATTTCGATTGAGCAGAAGACGACCTCTAAGAACCCGCGCTCTACCGTCGGTACGGTGACGGAGATCTATGACTACCTGCGCCTGCTGTTTGCGCGCGTCGGCATTCCCTACTCCCCGGCTACGGGCCTCCCGATTGAGAGCCAGACGATCTCGCAGATGGTGGACCGCACTGTCGCGATGGGCGAAGGCACGCGCCTCTATCTGCTTGCCCCGATTGTGCGCGGGCGCAAGGGCGAGTACCGGAAGGAACTGGCCGAGCTGCAAAAGCGCGGGTTCCAGCGGGTCAAGATTGACGACGTCATGTACCTGATCGAAGAAGCCCCGGCGCTGGACAAGAAATTCAAGCACACCATCGAAGTCGTGGTCGATCGCGTGGTGCTCAAGGACGGTATGGAGCAGCGGCTCGCCGACAGCTTTGAAACCGCCTTGGAGCTGGCCGACGGCCTGGTGATCATAGAGGACGCCAAGACAGAGGAGCGAACGACCTTTTCCGCCAAGTTCGCCTGTCCGGTCAGCGGCTTTACCATCGACGAGATCGAGCCGCGCCTATTCTCCTTCAACAATCCCTTTGGTGCCTGCCCGTCCTGTGACGGTCTGGGGCACCAGTTGTATTTCGACCCCGATCTGGTGGTACCGGTCAAAGGACTGAGCCTTCGGGAAGGAGCGATTGCGCCTTGGGCGAACTCGTCGTCGAAGTACTACATGCAAACCCTCGACGCGATCAGCGCACACTTCGGCTTCGATCTCGACACCCCTTTTGATGAGCTGAAGCAAGCCTATCAGGACGTTGTGTTCTATGGCTCGGGCAAAGAGGCCATTACCATGATCTACGACGACGGCACGCGCGCTTATCGCACGACGCGGCCGTTTGAGGGGCTGATCAACAACATGGACCGGCGCTACCGGGAGACAGACAGCGACTGGGTGCGGGAGGAGTTGGGCAAGTACCAGAACCGCCGCGCCTGTTCGGACTGCGAGGGCTACCGGCTGAAGGAAGAGGCATTGGTCGTCCGCATCGACGACATGCACATCGGCCGGGTCAGTGAAATGTCGATTGGCGAGGCCAATGCCTGGTTCCAGGCCCTGCCTGAACGGTTGACCGAGAAGCAGGGCGAGATTGCCGCCCGGATCCTCAAAGAGATTCAGGAGCGACTGGGTTTCTTGAACAACGTTGGCCTGTCCTACCTCACCCTGTCGCGCGGCTCGGCCACGCTGTCGGGCGGCGAGAGTCAGCGCATCCGTCTGGCCTCCCAGATCGGGTCAGGCTTGACGGGCGTGCTCTACGTGCTGGACGAACCGTCTATCGGCCTTCACCAGCGCGACAACGACCGCCTGCTGGAGACCCTCACACGCCTGCGCGATCTGGGGAATACCGTGCTGGTGGTGGAGCATGACGAGGACGCCATACGCGCCGCCGATTATCTGGTGGACATGGGCCCCGGCGCAGGGGTGCACGGCGGTACAGTGGTGGCCGAGGGCACGCCGGCGCAGGTGCAGAAATCCAAGGAGTCGGTGACCGGGCAGTACCTATCGGGCAAAAAGAAAATCGCCGTCCCGACAAAGCGGCGCAAGAAGACCGGCAAGACCATCCGCATCGAAGGTGCCAGCGCGAACAACCTCGATGATCTGACAGTCGATTTTCCCATGGGCATCATGACCTGCGTTACCGGTGTTTCCGGGTCGGGCAAGTCCACGCTGACGCTGGAAACCCTGCACAAAGCACTGGCCCGACACCTGCACGGCTCACGCGACACTCCCGGCGCGCATACGGCGATCAAGGGGATGGAGCAGGTCGATAAGATCATCGTCATCGATCAGTCGCCCATTGGCCGCACGCCGCGCTCGAACCCAGCGACCTATACGGGCGCCTTCGGCCCAATCCGCGACTGGTTTGCGGGCTTGCCAGAGTCTCAGGCGCGCGGCTACAAGCCGGGCCGGTTCTCCTTCAACGTCAAGGGCGGGCGCTGTGAAGCCTGTCAGGGCGATGGGATGATCAAGATTGAGATGCACTTCCTGCCCGACGTGTACGTGCAGTGCGACGTATGTAAGGGCAAGCGCTACAACCGCGAAACGCTGGACGTGCGGTTCAAGGACAAGTCGATCGCCGACGTGCTGGACATGACCGTGGAAGAGGCTGTGGAGTTCTTCAAAGCCGTGCCATCGATCCGCTCAAAAATGGAGATGTTGGCCGAGGTCGGGCTGACTTATGTGCGCGTGGGGCAGTCGGCGACGACGCTGTCAGGCGGTGAAGCGCAGCGGGTCAAGCTGTCCAAGGAGCTTTCCAAGCGATCCACGGGGAAGACGGTCTATATTCTCGACGAACCCACGACCGGGCTGCACTTTCACGACGTGTCCAAGCTGCTCGAAGTGCTGCACCGCCTAACCGATCAGGGAAACACGGTGATCATCATTGAGCACAACCTCGAGGTCATCAAAACGGCAGACTGGATCATCGACATCGGCCCCGAAGGCGGCTCTGGCGGTGGCCGGATCGTCGCGCAGGGGACGCCGGAAAGCGTCGCGGAAAGCGACGAAGGCCACACCAGCCGCTATCTCCGCCCGGCCCTCGGTCTCGACTAGGCGGCTTAGCGGATCAGATACGAGACCTGCGATTCAAAAGGAAAGCGTCGCAGATCCAGGCCGTCTGCGCCAATCACGTCCAAAGCTGCCCGCGTCTCGCCAGGGAACTCGGGAAAGGCTAGCTGGTCAAAGGCAAGCACAGCCCCCTTGGGCATGAGCGGCCACAGCGCCTCCAGTGCTGCGCGGGTCGGCTGATAGAGGCATAGGTCCACGTAGACCAGCGCGATCAGCAGCTGCGGGTTTGCCTCGATGAAGGCCGGCAGTGTCTCTTCCACCCGGCCAACCTCCAGCGACACCCGCGGCACCTGCCCCAGAAACCGGTCCTGATCATGATCGTCGATCGACGCGCGCAGGCGGTCGAGGTCGCCGCGCAGTTTGCCCGCACGCACATTTCGCCCGCCCATCGCCTGATCGACCGGCTCGACTTCAGGAAAGCCTTCGAAGGTATCAAAGCCGTAGATCCGCCGGGCGACGTGATTGGGTTCGAGGTTGGAGACAATGTGCGCGAAAGACATCAGCCCCTGCCCGTGCTGCACGCCCAGTTCGAGGATCACACCGGGCCTATCCGCAATCAGTTTGAACAGCTCATAGCGGGTGATAAACGCCAGCATGTCACGACGCTTGGCGGTCAGGGCAAAGGGAGGGATCGGCTGGGTTGTCACGGGCTTGATAGACCCCGGAAAAGTGGGGCGACTGATGGGGTTCGAACCCACGACCCCCGGTACCACAAACCGGTGCTCTAACCAACTGAGCTACAATCGCCGTCAAGAACGCCTGAGTACGTCAAAGCGTCTGACCGGTCAACATGCGCGCACCGCGAACGGGCTTTGGCTCCCATGCGGAAAACACGGATACGGCAAACGATTCGCTTTGCCGCGAAAAACACGTTACCGCCTATTTTTTAATCACGCGCACAAAACGAAGGCGGCTTTACGCGGCTGATCCATGCGTTTCTCACAGGGGCCTTTGGCGTCTGCCTTTTTTTGCAGCAAAGTCTTTGCACGCGCGAAGAAGGGTCGGTAAAGGCAAAGGACACACTGAAGGGGCGCGAAAGCCGCTTTGGGGAACCAGTTTGTCTCGGGACAAGTATAGTCATGAAAAAGATCGAAGCTGTCATCAAACCCTTCAAACTCGACGACGTGAAGGAAGCGCTGCACGCCATTGGCGTTGCCGGGATCACGGTCACCGAAGCCAAGGGTTTTGGCCGCCAGAAAGGCCACACTGAACTCTATCGCGGCGCGGAATACGTCGTGGATTTCCTGCCCAAGGTAAAGATCGACCTGATCGTCGCTGACAACCAGCTCGACGCAGCGCTCGACGCAATTGAATCCAGCGCCAAGACCGGCCGCATCGGTGATGGCAAAATCTGGGTGACCGACGTCCTCGACGTCGTCCGCATCCGGACCGGAGAACGCGGTGACGCGGCTGTCTGATCCCAGCCAGCCCCGTCACGAATGGGGTCGTTCAGGCCCCGCACTCATTCCCTGAACACTTCTGACCAGAACGTAAGTAACGAAAGGATTTGGCATGACCACCTATGCTGACATCAAAAAAATGATCGAGGAAAACGACGTTGAGTACATCGACGTGCGCTTCACCGATCCGCGCGGCAAGCTGCAGCACCTTGCGATGTGCGCCCACGCCATGGACGAAGACGCTTTCAACGAAGGCATCATGTTCGATGGCTCCTCCATTGCTGGCTGGAAAGCGATCAACGAGTCCGACATGCTGCTGGTTCCTGACATGGACACTGCGGTCATGGACCCCTTCACCGCGCAGCCACAGCTGATCATCTTCTGTGACGTCAAGGATCCGATTACCGGTGAACTGTACGAGCGTGACCCACGCGGCACCGCAAAGAAGGCTGAGCAGTTCGTCAAGGATTCTGGCGTTGGTACGGACGTGTTCTTCGGCCCAGAAGCCGAATTCTTCATGTTCGACGACGTGCGCTTCTCCGTTGAGATGAACCGTTCGTTCTTCGAGTTCTACAGCGAGGAAGGCCCTTACGCTTCCGGCGACGAAATGGAAGGCGGCAACATGGGCCACCGTCCGGGCGTCAAAGGCGGTTACTTCCCGGTCAACCCAGTGGACCAGTCCGGCGACATCCGCGCTGAAATGACCTCGACCCTGCTGGCTATGGGCGTGGACATGGACAAGCACCACCACGAAGTGGCGCCGTCCCAGCACGAACTCGGCATGACCTTCGACCACCTGACCCGTGTTGCTGACAAGCTGCAGCTCTACAAGTACGTGGTTCACAACGTTGCCGCCTCCTACGGCAAGTCCGCGACCTTCATGCCGAAGCCGGTACAGGGCGACAACGGCACCGGCATGCACTGTCACCAGTCCATCTGGAAAGACGGTCAGCCGCTGTTCGCTGGCGACAAGTACGCTGGCCTGTCTCAGGAAGCACTGTGGTACATCGGCGGTGTTCTGAAGCACGCCAAGGCGCTGAACGCCTTCACCAACGCCTCGACCAACTCCTACAAGCGTCTGGTCCCGGGCTTTGAAGCACCGGTTCTGCTGGCCTACTCCGCCCGCAACCGTTCCGCGTCCTGCCGTATCCCATTCGGCTCCTCACCAAAGGCCAAGCGCATGGAGATCCGCTTCCCGGATCCGACCGCGAACCCTTACCTGGCCTTCTCCGCAATGCTCATGGCGGGCATGGACGGCATCAAGAACCAGATCGATCCTGGCGCCGCACGCGACGAAGACCTCTACGAGCTGTCCGACGAAGAACTGAAGGACATTCCAACCGTAGCGGGCTCCCTGCGTGAAGCTCTGGACTCTTTGGCTGCAGATCACGACTTCCTGCTCGAAGGCGGCGTGTTCACCAAGGACCAGATCGAAGCCTACATCGAGCTGAAGATGGAAGAAGTCATCGAGTTCGAATTCGCGCCGCACCCGGTCGAATTCAAGATGTACTACTCCTGCTAGTCCCTCAGGGATTGGTCAGGATCTGACCACACAAGAAAAGGGCCGCTCCGGCAACGGGGCGGCCCTTTTTGCTGCGGGCATTGGTTCAAGGCCGGGCCTCGATCGACCGCGGGATGCGGCCAAGCGGCTGCAACTCCGCATCCGCCAGACCAATCAGCACCGACCGCCCATCCCCCAACGCGCGAAAGTGGCCATAGCGCGCGCGTTCGAACAACTCGGCCTGTCCGTCCTCGAACAAGAAGCTATTGGGCTGGACTTCGACCGTCCTGTCGCCGACCCAAGACACAGGCAGCAAGACCTGATCTGGTTCCAACGCCACGTCGCCAGCGCTTTCATCGGTGTCCAGTACCCGCACGAAGCGCCCGACACGGCGATCATCACGGTCAAAAATCGCCAGCCGGTCACGCCACCAAGCAGGCTCCAAGCGGGTGGACGCATCGCGGCGCACCGGCATGCTCAGGGTCATGTAGTAGCCCTGAACCAGCGACAGCGGGTCCACGGGGGCCAACTCAATGTAGACGTCTTGCCCCTGGGCGATTGTGGCCTCATTGCTTGTGACGGTGCGCGCAACAAGGGCCAGCGTCAGCCCCAAGCTTAGCACAACCAGCGCCATCCTCAGCAGTTTCATGAGCCGTCTCCCTCACCCTCACCTCGCCCAGCACCAATCCGTTCAAGCCGTCCGGGCAGGAAGCTCCCCACGCCCAGCGCGACGGCAAGGCCGCCGAACCAAGCGGCTTTGAGCAGGAAAGAAAGGTCTGAGGCGTAGTAGTTCACGATCAGCACGGCAACGAAGCTCACCACGGACAAGACCTGCAGCCCTCGCTGCCAGCACAGACCGGCAAGCATGTAGGTGATCGCCGGGACCACAAGGAACACCAGCGGAAACGGCGCAGCACTCGCCGCCATGATCGCTGCGGCGGCGAGAGCCACGAAGCCACTGGCATCCCGAACCGCCCATAAACGCCCTCGCATGGTGTTGATCCACCCGGCAAAGCCCGGCGACCGGCCGGTCTGTGATCCACGCTCCAGCAGCATCGCACTCGCCATCAGTGCAAGCAGCAACAGCGGTGGGAACAAGGCGGTGAGCGGTCCGAGGAACAGCAGCGGGAACCACCCTGCCAGCATCCAAAGCCCCAGCGCCAAACCAAGGCCTGCGATAAACCGCCAAAGCGTTTGATGGATGAAGGCCGTGCTCAGCGCGCCTAGTACGATCAGGGTCAAACCGGCGAAGCCTTGGTCAAAGCCCCAGTCAAGCAACTCCGCCAAAGCGAGAAGAAAATGGGCTGAAGCAACCAAGCCCAGCAAAGGCAGGACCAGCAACACGGTTGTTCGCAGCACCACGCTGCGCGAGCTGCGCGATCGCGTATTGTCCCAGCGGTCGAGTGCAACCATGAGAGCCGCAACAACCACCCCCACACCGGCAAGCACAGGCGCTTGGAACAGCCACGGGATAAATAAGTAGGCTGCAACAATAGGAAGGCTCACGAAGCATGCCGCGATGAGTACGGCGGGCGCCAGCAAGATGCGGGTCAATCGTTGACCATCGCGGTGTTGCTGCTGACGGACGTGCTCGTTTTGGACAGGGTCCGGCTGAGCGGCCAGCCAAGTCGCAAAATCAGTCATAACGCCGCCCCCGAACCCGTAGACGCAGGAAGACGGTGATCGCCAAAGTGAACCAGATCAGAATGCCCACGGCGACCATCGCGCTAATGGCAATAAATCCGGCCCCAAGAAGGAAGAAGGATTGAACCACCAAGCGGCCGACCAGCAAAGGCACCAAAATTATGATCAG
>CBFHUI010000049.1:0-19812 GCA_965658725.1 Alphaproteobacteria bacterium
GCACGGTCGAGTTTGACGCCGGCTATGCCGCCCATCTGCATGTCGTTCAGCGCCGTTGCACTCGTTCCGATATCATCCAGCCAAACCCGAACGCCAAGCGCCTTCAGTTCGTCGAGCGCTGCCTCCAATGCCTTTGGGGCAAAGACCGCGGGCGTTTCTGTGACTTCGATCGCCAGCCGCGCCCGCATAGAAGGGCTCGTTTCAGCGAGATGCGCAACACGTGCACGAAGCCATTCGACATTCGTCAGCGATGCCCGACTGGCGTTCACGCTGAGCCGCAGGCTGGCGTCAGCGGAAAGCCTTGTTAGGGCAAGGACCAACATCTGTTCATCCAGTGCCGCGAGATCTTCCGCGGCTTCGCGTCCGCTCAAAACGGCACCGGCGGCGGTGAATCCGGCCTCGGCCGTGCCAAAGCGCGCTAAGGTCTCGCGCCACTCGGGATGAGCGGCACCCGGCGCGAAGATCCCGTGATCCGCCGCGCGCACGTGCCCATCGCGCAGAAAAGCGCGCAACGTTACCGGTGGTGTCTTGGTGGCCAAAGCAGGTTGCAGACTGGATGACCACGCGCAGACCTGCATCAATGGTCCGCCCTGAGGGCTCAGAGACCCAGTCCGTTCCGTGGCAATCCAATCTGTCACCAGACCGCGCAGAGCTTCCATAGAAAGCTTTGAATCCCGGTGGGGTGGGACAAGAAAGAGGGTCGGCGGGTGTGGCGGGTTTGTGGGTTGAACGTGCCCTAGAGCGTCGAGAGCCTGCAGAAATGCGGCGCGAAACATCGGGGCAGCATGCGCCTCAATCGTCAGCCTCTGCGCACTTGCTGGACCCTGGTCCCCGCTGAGCACCAGCCCATCCGGCACCCCCTGCGCCGCAGAGGACTGCAGCGCACCTGCCGCTTCTTCGATCAGCGTGTTGAGGGCAGCCATGGGGAAACCAACTCCTCAGCCGCGAGTGGTCCTTGAAGACTGAAAAGGGAGCAACAAGCGGGGACACAAGCCCGCTTCCAGCGAAGATTTGACGATAAAAAATGCACCCCTGTTGGTACCAAAACCCGAAACGATAGGCCAGCAGAGCTGTGCGAAAGGGCTGATGTGCCCCGGCGCTTCTTGCTATTTGGTCCAGCCGAGATTGAGCGGATGGGCCTTGCGTTGTTCGTGGTTCTCGCCCTTGTGCTTGCCCGCTTCCCAGCCGACTTTGCTGAGCACCTTCTCAGCGAAATCGACAGATTCCTGATCCGTCACCGTCGCAATGGAATCGTTCCAGCGGTTGAGGAAGCCGCCCGCCGCAATGACGGCCATGATCTCGATGATCTGAATATCACTGAAGTGCTTGCGCATCTCCGCAAAGTGGTGGGCCTCTGTCGCGTTGGGAGCAACACCAGCAGCGACCGCGAGTTGGAGTGCTGCTTTTTCAGCGTCGGTGAAGTGATCGGCTTCGTCGAGGTTCCAGATCGACAGGATTTTCTCTTCCGATACGCCCAAAACGTTCAAATGAAAGGCCCCGTGCGACTGGCAATGTCGACAACCGCTGGCCATGCTTGCCGCCAAAAAGACCAGCTGCTTGAGCTCTTTTTCCACTTCGCGCCCCGCGAAGACGAACTTGATGAAGCTATTCCAGCGCTCCCTAAGCTCAGGCCACAACTCCATCTCAAAATTTTGGCGGTTTTCGTATCCCTGATCGGCCATGGTGAAAGTCCCCTTGCTGGTTTTCAGACGGGAAAATGTTGGGTTTTCAAGTCCCTCGACCCGTTCCAATTTAATATATATGTCTAGACATATATGTATCAACATGGTAATTTCTCGTCAATATTTCATTGCGTTAAAGGCCCCTCTCTATGGCTGTCAGTGTTTATGACTCAACTCGGCAGTTTAATGCCCGTTTTCGAGAAAACCTGAACCTCGACAACCCGGAAAGAGCCGAAGCCGCGCAGCGCGGCAAGCTTGCAGATCTTCCCGCCGGTGGGATCATTCGCCCGGATGGCGGGGTGGCGTGGGATCCGGCTTGGTTCGGTTTTCTGGACGAGGATTGCCCGGAGACTGTGAACCCCTCGCTATGGCATCACGCGCAGCTCAACGCCTATGGCGGCCTGTTCGAAGTCACCAAGGGGGTGTGGCAGGTCCGGGCGGCGGACTATGCCAACATGAGCATCATCGAAGGCGAAAGTGGGTGGATCATCGTTGATCCGATCCTCACCCGCGAGTCTGCGCAGGCCGCACTGGCCCTGGTCAACGACACGCTGGGCCACCGCCGCGTGAGTGCCGTTCTGGTGACCCACACCCACGCCGATCACTTCGGTGGTTTGGGGGGTGTGATTGGGGAGGGGGAGTCTATCCCGCTCTATGTCCCCGAAGACTTCATGGCATACGCAGCGGCTGAAGGCGTGCTGGGCGGCAACCACACGTCTCGGCGCGCGATCGACCAGTTTGGCCTCGCCTTGCCCTTCGGTCCTGAAGGGTTGGTTGACGGCGGCATCGGTAAGACTTTGGCGCGGGGGTATCGGGGTTTCCGCGAGCCGACCCACGAAATTGGCGAGAACGATCGCTCTGTTCGCATTGATGGCGTTACATTCGAGTTCCTGATGGCTTCGGGTACGGAAGCACCGGCTGAATTCGCGTTCTTCCTGCCTGAGCATGCCGTGCTGTGCATGGCCGAAGTCTGCACCCAAACCCAACACAACCTGCTGACCCCACGCGGTGCCGAAGTCCGAGACGCCCGCCTATGGGCGCGGGTCATCGACGAGGCGCTGATCCGGTTCGGTGATCGAACGCAGATCCTGATCAACTCACACAACTGGCCCGTTTGGGGACAGGCGTCGGCGCGGACATTCCTGCTGGAACAGCGGGACATCTACAAATACATCCACGACCAGACCCTGCGTCTGGCCAATCAGGGTATGACGATCAAGGAAGTCGGTCAGGCCCTGCAAGAGCCGGACTTTGCGCGCGAGGCGCTGCACGTGCGGGGCTACTACGGCATGTTGTCCTTCAATGCCCGCGCTGTTTATCAGAAATACTACGGTGCGTTTGATGGACGCCCAGTCGACCTCAACCCGCTGCCGCCCGAGGCTGAAGGGCAGCGCTATGTTGAGGCGCTGGGCGGGGTGGACCGGGTGCTGGAACTGGCCCGTAAAGCGGTCGCGCAGGATGATCTGCAATGGGCGGCGACGCTGCTCAACCACGTGGTCTTTGCCGGTGATCCAAACCCGGAGGCGCGCGCGCTGCTCAGCGAAATCTACCGCAACATGGCGTACCGCGCTGAAAGCGGCATCGAGCGCAACATCTGCCTCGCCGGTGCGCAGGAACTGGAGCAGGGGGTCAAGATTCTGCCTGCAGCCGGTGGGCGGAACGCCGAGCTTGCAGCGACCCTATCGCTTCAAGACTGGTTGGACGCCTATGCCATTCGCCTCAACCCGGAGCGGGCGCGGGGGGAAGCCTTCAGCGTGCTGCTGCATTTGCCCGAGGGCAGTGCGCTGGTATCGATCGCCCGACAGACCGAGTTTGCGCGGATCGGTGCACCGGCGACCAGCGGCAGCCAAGCTGACGTAACAGTAACGGCGACCCGCGCGGCCCTAGAAGCACGCATGAACGGCCAGCCTGGTGATATCAGCGTGGTGGGCGACGCGGACGCGTTCCAGCGTTGGCTTGATATGCATGACCACTTTGACCTCTGGTTCGAGATTGCAACGCCATGAAGACCCTCGAGTTTGACTTTGTCGTGATCGGTGGCGGTGCAGCGGGCTGTGTCTTGGCAGCCCGGCTTGCGCAGGACAGTGACGCGACGGTCGCCCTGATCGAACGGGGGCGGCCCGACCGAAACCCGTGGATCCACATTCCGGCAACTTTCTTTAAGGCAATCCAAAGCCCCGACGTCGAAGCTCAGACTTCCGAGCCTGATCCCTCCCTGGAAAACCGCCCCTTCGTTGTGCCGCAGGGACGTGTGCTCGGAGGCGGGACGTCCGTGAATGGCATGATCTACATGCGCGGTCAGGCCCGAGACTATGACACGTGGGCCCAGGACTTCGGCTGCGAAGGCTGGCGTTATGAAGACGTGCTGCCGGTGTTCAAGCGGCAGGAGCGAAACACCCGACTTGGCGATCCGTTTCACGGCACCAGTGGACCGCTGGTGGTGGATGACCCAAGCGAGAAGCATCCCGTCACGCAGCGCATCATAGATGCGGCAGTGGAATGCGGACTGCCCCTGAGCAGCGACTTCAACGGCGCGGCGCAGGAAGGGGTCGGTTGGTATCAGGTTACCGCGCACCGTGGTCGGCGTCAGTCGGCTGCCACTTGCTTCCTGCGTCCGGCTCTGGGCCGAGAAAACCTGTCTCTTCTGACCGGGTTTGACGTGTCTCGTCTGCGGATCGAGGGAAGGCGCGCGCAGGCTGTGGAGGCTTTTGACGACAAGGGCGCACCGGTGCTGATCACGGCCCGGCGTGAAATCGTGCTGACGGCGGGGAGTTTCCAGTCGCCCAAGCTGCTCATGCTTTCTGGCGTTGGTCCCCGCGATCAACTAAGCCGCCACGGCATCGACGTCGTTGAAGATGCCCCCGAGGTTGGCGGCAATTATCAGGATCATGTCGGCGCACCGCTGACCGCCCGGATGACAGACAGCCTTGGACTGCACGGTGCAGATAAGGGCCTGACGGCGTTGGGCCATGGCCTGAATTACGTGCTGCGGCGCAAGGGTCTGCTGACCACCAACCTGTTGCAAGGTGGTGCTTCTGTCGATACCGCGGGCAGTGGGCGTCCTGATGTACAATACAACATCGCCCCCTTTGCGCCCGGAAAACCAGGCATGCCGCCGCTGGATTTCCACGCGCTGCAGATCCACCCGATGACCATGCGCCCCAAGAGTCGGGGGCGGTTGGGGTTGCGTTCGGCGAGCCCTCAAGACCCCTTGCGCTTCCACGCCGAAGCCCTCGGACACCCTGAGGACCTGGCGACCCTGCGCCGGGGCGTGCGGCTGGCGCGCGAAATTCTGAATCAAGCCGGACTGCGGGACCTGGTGGCAGAGGAGGTCTGGCCTGGTCCCGGGATCAGTGTCGCTGAGGGGTCGAACAACCTCGACGACGCGATCAGGGCGCAGGCGCGGACCATCTATCATCCTTCCGGTACCTGCCGCATGGGGGCAGACGAGCACGCTGTGCTCGATCCTGAATTGCGGGTGCGGGGCGTGGAGGGGCTTCGGGTTGCCGACTGCTCTGTCATGCCAGAGTTGGTGTCTGGCAACACGGGCGCGCCAACGATGATGATTGCGGACCGCTGTGCCGATTTCATTTTACAGGACGGCAAGTAGGGCTTTGGCCCCCATGGCTGATCAGAAATCGAAGAAACTCGTATCCGGGTGAAAGGTGATCCATGACCGGACTGACTGCTGATAGCTTTGCAGTTGGGTCAGTGTCTTGCCCTTCATGTCTCCGCGCACGCATGTCCCGAAAAAGTCCCAGTGCGAGCCGGTTTGCGCGTCGGTCATGCCGTTTGCATCGTCGGTAAAGTCGAGCACCTGCCCGTCGATTGCGCGGGCATAGACGGCCGCAGAGCTTCCATCGGCGTCGGTTGTGATGACCAGAGCGAGGCTGCCAAGATCGTCATTCACTGTACCGTGGGCCTTCAACTGTTCCCAATCATAGCCCCGCGCTTCACCGCCTTGCTCGATGCCGAGCACAAGCGACGGGGTTTCTTGCATGTGCCACGCTGGTTTGGTCGCTTCGAAGCGCTGCAGCTTTTGGATAAAGGTATAGCGGCGCGTGAACTGCGGGTCATATTGCAGGATGAGGCTGTCGGGATGTTTCTGCAGCCAGTTTGACAAGGACATTTGCTCAAAGGCCACGTCTTCGAGAATGCGCCCTGCGAGCTTGCCCTTGGCCGCTTCTCCTGTTTCCTGCCGCCACCACGTGCCGGTTTGCTTGTCTTCAAACGTGGCGTTGAATTCGATGGCGCCGACGAGATCAAAGTCGAGCGGCTGGCCATCGACATTGATGTCATAGACCCGACCGCTTCGGCATAGACCGCAGTACGTGACCCAGATCGGCAAGTCTCCGATCAGGTCCACGATCTGATGATGGAACGTGACCATGTTGACGGCGTAAGCCTTCTGCATCCCGCCATGGTCGATGCCGATCACCTGGACGTCCGGTGCGAGAGCATTGTCCTCGACCCTAGCAAACACCTTGTTCGCGAGCTTCGGAAACTTGACCCGGCCATTCCAAACCTTGGTGAAGAACCAAAACACCCCAAACCACGCCAGACCCAGTGGCACGGCACTGCCGACCATAATCCAGCGCGCCATTCCACTGGCGAGAAACACGATGGCGACGGCGATCAGGATCAAGACCACCCGGATCAGAAGGATGTTTGACCACAGGAAATGCGCGACGTGCATCTGGCCGGGTAATTTCTGCAGGATTGGCGGCGTACCGTTGGTGCTCAGCCCTTTGATCAGCTCCGCCAAGACGAGGCCGACAAGAACACTGTAGAAAATGGCAAGCAGCACGGGTTCCTCCTATCCAACGGCACGTCAGTCCGTCGATGTCTGGTCCATTTTGGATGGTGTAGCGGAGTCAAGGATCCGGCTTAGCAGCGCAATCAGGGTCGCTTTCTCGTCCTCGGAGAGGGCTTCATCGATGTGGTTGAAAAAGTGCGCGATCGACGGCATGGCGTTTTCGACCTCGCTCCGGCCTGCTTCCGTCAGTTCGAAATTCTTGACCCGCCGGTCTTCGTCATTGGGCAGGGAGCGCACCATGCCGATCCGCTCCAGATCAGCGAGAACTCGGCTCGTTTGCGCCTGGTCGCTAAAGGTAAAGTCTACCAGCTCTTTCTGTCGCGAAGTGCCAAAGGCATAGAGGCCGGAGACCACCCGCCACTCGACGATGTTGAATGTCGTGACGGAGGCAAATTCTGCGGTCGTGTTACGGGCGAGTAGGGTGCTCATCCGATGAATGATTTTGACCAGAAAGCTCGAACTCTTGGGCAGAGTTTCGCTATCGATGTTCTGAAACTTCATGGTTTCATCCGATTTCCTATCCTTCCTTTTCGATTAACATGATTTTACATATATGAGCAATCATACAAAAATGCATGAGGGCCGTCGCTGGGGTACGGCGCAAGCAGCCCCGAAGATAGCCCTGAATGCTTTGGCGTGCTGTGGCTTACCTGTGCAGTAAGCACGAGAAGAATGGCCTAGCCAGACGCGTCAAATGCTCGTCTAATTCGGCTAACGCGGGGTACAAGGCAACGCACAGAATGGGCGAGGCGGGGAGCAGATGACGGAACAGATTTATCGGGTTGGCGTGGTTGGCCTTGGTGCCGTCGGAACGCGGATGATTGGCACCATGCAGGCCCATGACCGCTTTGAACCCGTCGTGGGGTTCGATAGCTCAGCCGCTGCTCGTGAAGGATTGAGCAAGCAAGCGCCAGCTGTCAGCACGGCGCAAACCTTCGACGCCCTTCTGACCCGAGACGACATCGACGTGCTCTACATCAGCACACCTCCGGGATCGCACGCAGACTATGTCCGCAAGGGCGTGGCCAAGGGGTGGAGAATCTTTTGTGAAAAGCCGCTGGGGGTCGATGTTGCGGATAGCGAGCGGCTTGCGCAGGAAATGAACGCGAGCGGGTTGCAGCAGGCGGTTAACTTTGTCTACTCCGGCGCTCCGGCCGCGCTGCGGGCTCAGGCCATGATCAGCGAGGGCGTGATTGGTGATATTGTTGGGGCCGAGCTTGACGTGCGGCTCAGCCAATGGCCTCGCGCTTTTCAGGCAAAGGCGCAGTGGCTTTCCAAGCGCGCTGAAGGTGGCTTCACCCGCGAAATGATCTCGCACCACGCCTATCTCACGCTGGTTCTTATGGGCATTCCCACACTGCAAGACCGCGCTCTGGTCCACTTCGAGCCCGACGGCGGCGCAGAACGTCTCATGCTGGCGGTCTGGGACACGCCGCGCGGCGCGGTGGCGATCAGTGGCGTGGTGGGCGGACACCGACAGGACACGGTGAGCTATCGCCTGCTGGGCACGAAAGGCTGTCTGCGGTTTGATAACTGGTACAATCTGCTGCTGGAAAGCACTACGGGGACCGAGATTGTTTTGGACGCTGATCAACAAGCGCCCATCGCCGCTTATCAGGGGCAACTGGATCAGCTGGCACGCCAGTTCGATACCGGAACACAGAAACTGGCTTCCTTTGACGATGCCTTGGCTGTTCAGCGGCTGATTGAAAGCATGGTTGCCTAAACCGCCATGCCGACCGCGCCGGAGATCAGCATGAAGATCACAAAGCGCGCCGCGAAGAACCGTAGAAGGATGAGGTTGGCGAGGACCAGCATGGCAATCGTCCCGCGCCGCAGTGTCAGCAGCTCAGTCCAATCTCCGGTCAGCTCCAACCCGCTGCGCATCAGAGTGAGGCCCGCGGCGAAGATCATGCCGACGATCACCACCCGCACGCCAGCCTGAAACGCCGCAATCGTCGTCAGATGGCGGTAGCGGGCAAGGGCGGACTTTGTCAGCACGATCAGCACCGCTGGCGGGCCAAACATGGCGATGGTTGCCAGCGCGGCTCCAACGACACCGCCGAGCTTGTAGCCGATAAAGGTCGCGCTGATCAGGATCGGTCCGGGGGTGACCTGTCCCATGGCGATGGCCGTGGTGAATTCGCGGGTTTCGATCCACTCGAACTGCCCAACGAACACGTCCTGGATTAGGGGAATGAAGACGAACCCGCCGCCGAAAAGCATGAGGCTCAAGCCGGAAACGGCGCTGCTGAGCGCAAGCAGAGTCGGTTCTGCTTGACCCGGCCAAGGCACGACGAAGGAAACAAGACAGGTCAGCACCCCGACCAGAGCAAGCAGGTGCACCCAACCCAGCGGTGGGCCGCGCTCCGGCGTGGTCTCTGGAGTTGTCGTTGCGTCTTTTCGGTTCTGAGGTTTGGTCACCAGACCATAGAGGCCGCCGAGCGCGATCAGCGCCAGAAAGCCGTAGAGCGATTGCAGCAGCAGCGTGACGAGCAAAGCGAGCGCCGCCAGCGTATAGTCCAGCCACCCCCCGAGCGCCTTGCCGCGCATGCCCCACGCTGTATGCACGATCAAGGCGGCGATAGCGGGATAGATGCCGACCAGAAACCGGTCTGTCATCGGGCTTTGACCCCAACCGAAGAACAGGAAGCTCAGCAGCAGCATCAGCGCAAAGGAGGGCAGGGTCACAGCCGTTGTCGCCAGCACGCTGCCCCACGGACCGCGCAGCTTGTGACCGACCAGCGCGACAAGGTTCATTGCCACCGGACCCGGCATCACCATGGCCAGCGCCACGTCGTCGAGAAAATCTTCTTCAGCGATGAGCTTTCGCCGATCCACGATTTCGTGGCGCACGACCGAGATCAGCGCAACAAAGCCACCCCACGCGGTGCAACCAATTCGGAGAAAGACGAGCAGCATAGCGAGGACTGGCATCAGGAGAAATCTATCCCAAAAGGCAAGGTTCCATTGGACTGCAAGTAATAGTTCAATATCGTTAGTAATGTAATCGTTGTGAATTTTTCTTGGTCCACGTCATGCACCTTAAGCTCTACGGAAATTGGCGATCTTCTTCCAGTCATCGGGTTCAGATTGCCCTGCGCCTGAAAGACCTAGCCTTCGATTATCACCCCATCGACTTGACGGCGCGTGAGCAGGAAGAGGCCGCCTTTGAAGCGCTGCATCCAGGCAAGATGGTGCCTGTTCTTGTTGAGGGCGATCGGGTGCTCAGCCAGTCCAGCGCGATCCTTGAATACCTCGACGCGCGGTTTGCGGATCAAGGGGTTCGCTTGATACCAGCGGACCCGGAAATGGCCGCGCAGTTGCGGGAAGTCTGCGCTTATATCAACAGCTTCGCCCAGCCTTTCATCTTGCCCGGCGCGACCCGCCGCCGATTGGTGGAAGCCCTCTCGTCCGGGACTGCTGCTGAGGCAGACGTGCTACCCTCGGCCCTCCAAGCCTTCGTCCGGGAACATACTGAACTTGCGTTGGCGGAGATCGAGCGGCTGGTGAGCCGTCTCGTCAGTCGCCCGGACTACCCCGCTCATCCCACCCTCGTTGAATGCTTTGTGATCCCGCAACTCAGCGGCAGCCAGCGCCTGGGGTGCTCGTTCTCTCATCACGCCACGCTGCAGGCGATGTTTGATCGCTGCATGGCCCAACCCGCCTTTATCGAAAGCAGCCCTGAAGTCCAGATTGATGCGCCTTCAAAGGAGTAAATCATGCCCGTTTTCCTGATTGGAACCCAGCGTTCCGGGTCAAACCTGCTGCGTTTGATGCTCGATCAGTCGCAGGAACTGGTCGCCCCGCACCCGCCGCATATCCTTGAACGCCTTGGCCCGCATGAAGGCCGCTACGGTGATTTGAGCGACCCAGGCAACTTTGGGCGCATGATCGATGATGTGTGCCGCGTGGTGGAGACCAATCCCGTCGAATGGGGCCTGCCGACCTTTGATCGGGCGGACATCCGTCGGCGCTGTCGGGAGACGTCGCTGATGGCGGTCTACGGTGCGGTTCATGATGTTCTGGCAGAGGCGACGGGTGCAGCCGATTGGTTCTGCAAATCGCTGGCGAACGTGCACTTCCTCGACGGCGTCGATGCCTACTTCGGCGACCGCGCGCGCTATATCCACCTTCACCGTGACCCGCGCGACGTGGCGATGTCGTTCCGCAAAGCCATCGTCGGGGAAAAGACCTGGTACCACATCGCGGAGCAGTGGCAGGACGAGCAGGCTAAAGCACTGACCTTTGCCAGAGGGCCCGCGGCATCGCGCTGTTTCCAGCTTGCCTATGGCGATCTCGTTGCCGACCCGCGTGGCCGGTTGGAGGAGCTTTGCGCCTTCCTCGGCATCGCGTTCCGGCCGGACATGCTCGATTTCCACCGCTCCCAGCAGGCACAGAGCACCGCGAAAGCGGGGGCCATGTGGAACAACGTGGCGCGACCGGTCATGAGCCAGAACACCAACAAGTTCTTCCGAGAGGCCCCGCTCGACGCCATCAACAGCATCGAGCGCGTGGCTGGTGAAGCCATGGCCGTGCTGGGCTATCAGCAGTTCAAGCTGCCCGGATCCGACGCACCCTTCAGCGCCGAAGAAGTCGAAAGCCTCGCAGCGGAAAACCGCAAGCTGAAGGTCGCTGCGCTGGACCGGGCCGATCTCTCGGATCTGGAGCGGAAGCGAGCGCAGACCGAAGTACTGGAGGAGATCTTCACGCGGCTCGGGGTCAAGGTGTCCAAGAATCCGCTCGCCGACAAACTGGCGCGCCTGACCCGACAGCGCGAAATGCTGCGCCGCAGCTGGGACACGCGCCGCAACATCGACCTGCTGGAGCTGCTGGAAACCACGCTGGTGCGCGCACTGAACTGTGAGCGCTATGGCCTGTTCGTCGCTGAGAAAGACGGCGACCGGCTGTGGCTTGAGCGCGGGACAGGCGTTGTCGAGCGCGCCATTACGGTGGAGACGGAAAACTCCATGGTTGGTGAGGCGCTCCAGACCCGCCAGCCCGTTATCCGTGCCGACTTGCAAGCGCAAGCCGGCGCGCATCAGACCGTGGGTCAGCGCGAGCAATTTGCCGTCCAAAACGCCTTAACGGTCCCGGTTTTCCATCCCGGAACCGGACAGCCCATTGGGGCCTTGCAGGTTCTCAACACGCTCGATGCCGACGGATGGAGCAAGGAAGCAACATCCGCGCTGGCGGACGTTGCCCACGCCATTGGCGCATCAGTAGCTTTCATGCACGAAGGCCAGCACCTGCTGTTTCAGGGGCGCAAGCTCGACCAGCAGATTGCAGAGCTCGAAGAAGCCGAGTCCGCGCTGCGCGAAGGTCACGGTTTGCGGACCTTCGAACCGGCTCATCCGTTGTCCAGCGCCGGTTTCCTGCACGTCAAGGAAGACCGGGTTGCCCTCTCCCCCTTCATTGACCCCAATGCCGTCAAGGACTTGCGGGAGACGTGGAGCACGGGGCCGAATGATATCTTCATCTGCAGCCCGCAGAAGGTTGGCACGCACCTCACCAAGCGTTTCGTTGCTGGCGTGGCCAATGCCCTGCTCGAAGAACGCGCCGACAACCCTTACCGCAGCGGCGATATCGGGCATGGAACCATGCCTTGGCCAGAGGTGATGTACTCCCAACACGGCCGCGCAGTTTGGGAGGCGCACGTCGCCAAGCTGCACGATACTCCGACGATCTGGTACACGCACTGCCGGTACGAGGACATTCCGTTCCGCTCCATCCATCCGCGCACGCGCTTCGTCTACATTGTCCGCGACCCGCGTGCGGCGGCGGTATCGCAATATCACTTCTACCGACGGCACCCGCTTTTGCAGGTTTCGGACTCGCTCACCCTCGATGACTTCATCGACATGTTTGTCGGCGAGGAGCTGTACTTTGGGAACTATCAGACGCTGGTGCAGAACTGGCTGCATCGGGCTGATGACCGGATCGCCTCCGAGCAGTTGCTGGCGCTGCGCTACGAAGATCTTGTCGCGCGCAAGGCCGATTGCGTGGAGGCGCTGACGGGATTTTTATCGCCGGAAAAAGACCTCTCGGCCACGCAGAAAGAGGCCATTGCAGCGGCGACGGACTTCAAGGCGATGAAGAAGGAAATCAGCAGCAACCCGCAATCCTTCCACCTGAACCCCAACGTCTTCTTCCGCGCCGGCTTCAACGACTGGCAGGCGCAGCTGTCGGATCTGGCCGTGTCAAAGATCGATGCCCGGACCCGTGACGTGTGGGGTGAAGCTCTGGATAGGCCGTCGTTTGAAGGGGTGCACACCTTGACGGACTAACCCCTAGACCGGGTCGCTCAAGGCCGCAGGCGTGATTCCCTTGCTTGTGCCAAGGCGGCTCACGTGGTTATGGAAGGGAAGCGTTCGCATCGTGCGTCGCGCAAGCACGCGCGCAACCGGCTCGCAAACGCCAATGAGAGAGAGGGCAGGATGACTCACTGTTGCGGACCGGGCTATTCCAGCCCGCAGGAAGCGATCCAAGCGCCAGCTGAAAAGCTGCTGTACACCATCGCGATCTATACGGGCACAGGCATCCAGAAGCCTGACTACCTCGCCACGGTGGACGTAGACCCTGAAAGCCCAACGTACAGTCAGGTCATCCACCGGCTGGAAATGCCCGGTATCGGGGATGAGTTGCACCATATGGGTTGGAATGCCTGCTCGTCCTGTCACGATGACAGCTCCATGTCGCGCAAGTATCTGATCCTGCCCGGCGTTCGGTCGAACAACCTGCACATTGTCGATACCGCGACCGACCCCCGCGCGCCCCGCCTGCACAAGGTGATCGACGGGGCCGAGATCAAGGCGCGCACTGACCTCTCCGGCCCGCACACGGTTCACTGCTTGGGCAGCGAGATCATTATTTCTTTCCTCGGCGATGCGCGCGGTGAAGCGCCCGGCGGCTATCTTCAGTTGGACAAAGACTTCAACATCGTCGGCCGCTGGGAAAACTCCATGGGCGACATCAAGTTCGGCTACGACTTCTGGTACCAGCCGCGCCACAACATCATGGTCAGCTCCGAATGGGCCGCGCCCAACACCTTCATGCCCGGCTTTGATCTCGAAGAGGTCGGGCACCTGAAGTATGGCCGCGAGCTGCACTTTTGGGACTTTGAAAAGCGCGAGCCGGTCGAGAGCTTTTACCTTGGTGAGGACGGTTTGCTGCCGCTGGAGGTCAAGTTTCACCACGACCCGGACAGCACGCACGGCTTCTGTGGCGCGGCGCTCTCGACCAATGTCATCCATTGGTGGAAAGACGAGGCAGGGAAGTGGCAGTGGGAGAAGGTGATCGACGTCGAAAACGAGATGCACCCCGAATGGCCCATCCCCTTGCCCGGCGTCATGTCAGCGATCCTGATCTCCATGGACGACAAATACCTCTACCTGAACAACTGGCTGCACGGGGATATGCGCCAATACGACATCAGCGACCCTCACAATCCCAAGCTGACCGGACAGGTCTTCATGGGCGGGCTGCTGGGCAAAGCGCCGGCGGTGAATGGTGTGGACGTGGCCGGTGGGCCGCAGATGTTCCAGCTCTCGCTGGACGGCAAGCGGCTCTATGTCACCACGTCGCTGTTCTCGACATGGGATAACCAGTTCTACCCGGAAATCCGGGAGAAGGGTGGCGTCATGGTGCAGATCGACTGTGACCCGGTGAACGGCGGCATGTCGATCAACCCGGACTTCATCGTTGACTTCGGCAAGGAACCGAACGGCCCGAGCCGCTGCCACGAAGCCCGTTACCCTGGCGGCGATTGCACGAGCGACATCTGGCTATGAGCACCTTCACCGTCACGCTCGCCAATCGAGACGGCGCGTCCTATGAGGTCGCATCACACCGGCCGTTGCTGCACGCCTTGCTCGATCAGGGAGTCGACCTGCCCTATGGCTGCACTTACGGCGGTTGCATCACTTGCGCCGCCAAGCTCATCGACGGCAGCGTGGACCAGCGCCGACAAGTCGCGCTCAACAATCGGCAGATTGATCAGGGGTATGTGATCCTGTGCGTGGCGCGCGCGACTTCGGACCTGACGCTGGAGGTCGGCGTTGAAAGCCACGACAAGCTCTACCGCAACCCGTTTCTTGACCCGCTGCAGCCCCACGAATTGAAAGCGGATATTGCCGCGCCAAAGGAGGCTTAAATGCCTGACGCAGATATCGATCGCCTGTACGACTACGACCCCAAATATCTCGCTGGTATTCTGAAGTCGGTGAAAACCATCGCCATGGTCGGGGCCAGCGCGGATAAGACGAAATTCAGCTACGGCGTGCTGCGGCAGCTGAGCGAAATCGGCTACGATATCCTGCCCGTGAACCCGAACCCCAAGCTCAAGGAAATCCGGGGCCTTCGGGTTTATCACTCGCTGGAAGAGATCGATAAGCCGGTGGATATGGTCGATGTTTTCCGGCCCAAAGAAGAGCTTTACGCGCTGGCCGAGCGGGCGATTGCCATCAAGGCGAAGGTGCTGTGGGGGCAGATTGGCGTCTACGACGACCGGGCCGCGAAACTCGCTGAGGACGCCGGGCTCCAAGTCGTCATGAACCGCTGCCCCAAAATCGAACTCTTCCGCCCGTTTTGGAAACCACGGCTGGATCTGGAAATCTAGAACGCCTGGCGCTGGAAAGCGACCATGGCGCAGGTCCGTGGTCGTTGCAGCTTTCCGGCTCTAGTCCATATTGAAGTGCGCTTTGCAGGTTACGCTGCTGGGCTGATTGCCGTCGTTGAAGGCGCAGTGGTCGGCTTCAAGAATGTTGTACGCGGCACGGCGCTCATCGAGCAGGGCGAAGAACTCGTCCCTTGAGACCTTTCGCTCGCGATAGAAGCTGGCGTAGGTCGGGTTTCCGGCATAAAGGCCCACTCAGCCCGCCACCGTCTGCACCCCGCGCTAAAGCACGCCGTTGTGGGTCATAGCCTCCCGCTCCTCCGGCGTGTAGCCCAGTTCTTCGAGGATGATGTCGTTGTGCTGTCCCACCTTTGGCGCAGGTGCGCGCACAGCACCCGGCGTTTCGCTCAGGCGCGGGAAGGCCTGATGCATGGGGAGGCGGTCCATGCCTTCGTAGTCGTAGTCCTGCAAGACCTCGCGCCCGCGGATGTAGGGGTGATCGATGAGGTCGGCGATGTCGCAGATCGGCCCAACTGTCACCCCTTTGGCTTCAAAGAAGCCGAGGTTCTCATCCAAGGTGCGCAGCGCCATGAATGCGCCGATGATGTCATCCAGTTCGGCCTGATTTTTGATCCGAGAGGCTGAAGTGGCAAAGCGGGGATCGTCGATCAACTCCGGCATGTCCATAGCCGCAGCCAGCTTCTCCCACATGGACTGCATGGAGGCCGACATGGCCAGGTGCTTGCCGTCCTTGGTCAAGTAGATGTTGCGCGGCGCGGCGACGTCGCAGGCGTTGCCCATGCGCTGAGGGACATTGCCTGTAGCCTCGTAAGTCGCCGCCCATGGGCCGAGGATTGCAAACAGCGGCTCAAACAAGGAAAGGTCGATGACTTGTCCTTTGGCCCGACCACTCTGCCGCGCAATGATTGCTGAAGTGACGCCGCCAAATCCGGCCAGCCCCGCCACCATGTCGGCCAGCGCCAAAGGGGGCAGCAAGGGCGGCTTGTCGGCCCAGCCGGTCATGGACGCAAACCCGGACATGCCTTCAATCAGACTGCCAAAACCCGGACGGTTCTTGTATGGCCCCGTCTGCCCCCAACCCGACAGCCGTACGATGATCAGGGAAGGGTTCATTTCCAGCAGTTGATCCGGTCCGAGCCCCCATTTTTCCAGCGTTCCCGGCACGAAGTTTTCACAGAGAATGTCGGCCTTGAGAATGAGCTTTTCGAGGACTTCGCGGCCTTCCGGGGTTTGGAAGTCAAGTGAGAGGCTGCGCTTGGACCGCGCGTAGACCTTCCACCAGCTCTCTGCCTCACCGAAGCGCCGAAGATCGTCACCCGTGCCGGGCCTCTCAATCTTGATGACGTCCGCACCGAAGTCAGCGAGCATGTGGGTCATCATGTTCCCTGCTGCGAGCCGGGTCATATCGACGACTTTCAACCCATCCAGTGGGCCTATCGCATCGGTTTGGTAGGGCTTATTCATTGCGATTTATCCTGAAGGCTTGCGGGTCGGACGTTCCCTGAGTCCAACGGGTCGGGCCATGCCGCCAGCGGTTGCCCTCGAAGGGGTTGGATTGCGGTTTTGGGCGGTCAGTAGTGCTTGCCCGGGTTCTGGAAGTCTTCGAACGTTCGGCCTGAAGCAAGCGCCGCCGTTTTGCTCTCCGCCGCCCAAAGAACCCCGCGGCGCAGCATCTCGCAGGGCGTCCCGCTTTCGATCACGTTGGCCTTATGGCCCAGTGCGTTGTAGTAGACCCGCCCGAGGCCCCATTTCCGCGTCCAAGCAACCGGTACATCAACCGGCCCATTGGCGCTGTGGTACCACGTCACTGTCGGGAACCGGGTGGTCGCAAGGATGTGGTTCGCGGCATCCACTTGCAAGTAGTACTGCTCGGTCGAGACCTCGAAATCGTCGAGGCCTTGGGTCAGTTCGTGCTCGTGATCGATGATGTTCACGGTGTAGGGAACACCATCGCCGCCCGGATGGGCGACCCAGTTCGCGCCGGTCATGAACTGCCAAAGAACGTTGTCGCGGAAGGCATCGCACATGCCGCCATGGCACCCGGCGAGGCCAGTCCCCCGCGCTACGGCTTCAGAGACGTTCTCGGACTGGTGTTTTTCGATCTTGCTCATGGTCCAGACGGGAACAATGAGATCATAGCGGCACAGCGCATCCAGATCGTCGAAACAGTCCAGCCTGTCGTAAATGTCAGCGGTCAGTCCCTGCTCGGCCAGCATCCCGGCAATCAAGTGGGCGACCTTGTCGGGCTCGTGACCGTCCCAGCCGCCCCACGTAATCAGTGCATTGGTGTCTGACATTGCTTGTACTCTCTTCAATCATCTGTGGTGGCCGCTCAACCTGCCGCCGATAGGCTAACCCGATTATGGGCCACCCCCAAGCGATAGCTATGCCGCATATCAACCCATGAGACCCCTGCCTGTCGCTCAGGTGCTGAAACGCTTTTGGGAGCCGTTCAGAGTAAGGGGAGCGATCATCGGCCTGTGAGCCGCTAGACCGCGCTGTGATTGTTTGGTGCGATATCGTCACCATAGGTTCGGCAGTGTTGCGGCGGCGGACCTTGTGCGCCATGCTTTGATCCCGAATTCCATCAAACTTACTGCATGAAAACGGGCTGATCGAAGCCCCTGTTCCTATGACCCAGACCTTCCCGACCCAAGCGCCTGTTGTCATTGTTGGTGGTGGCATCATTGGTGTTTCGACGCTCTATCACCTGGCCAAACGCGGTGTTGAAGCTGTTCTGATCGAGCGACGAAAGATTGCCAGCGGAACGACATGGCATGCCGCCGGGATCGTTGGTCAACTCCGCGACAGCGCAGCGCAGACTGAACTGGGCAAATATACGGCCCGGCTCTTCCAGGAGCTGGAAATCGAAACCGGTCAGGCGACGGGCTACAAGCAAAGCGGAACCATCAATCTAGCGCTCAGCGACGTCAGGCACGAACAGCTTCTGCGCGCATGCGATCACGCGCATCGCGTCGGGATCCCCTCATCCATGATGAGCCCCGACGAGCTGAGCGAGCATTGGCCTGATCTCGTGCTCGATGACGTGAAGTCTGCCTTTCACGTGCCTTCGAACGGGCAGGTGAACCCACTGGACGTGACGGTTGCCCTGCAAAAGGGCGCGAAGGCTCGGGGTGGCCGGGTTTTTGAAAACACCAAGGTCGAGAACCTGATCATCAAGGACGGGCGGGTCAAAGGGGTTCAGACCGAAAAGGGCGTGATCGCCACTGAAAAGGTTCTCATCGCCGCTGGCATGTGGAGCCATCTGTTTGCCAAAGCCCACGGCATCACCATTCCGCTGCATGCTTGCGAGCACTACTACATCGTTACAGAGCCCATTGATGGACTGCCTTCCAACCAACCGATCCTGAACATCAGCGAAGAGCGGAGCTACTGGAAGGAAGATGCGGGGAAGTTGCTCGTTGGGGCCTTTGAGGAGCAGGGGCGGGTCTACGCCAAGGACCACCCGATCCCCGAAGACTTCGAGTTCGACGAGCTGCCTTTCGATATGGAGCATCTTGAGCCCGAGCTGAGCCGCATGTTTGCGCGTATGCCGTCGCTCGGGAACATGGGCATTAAGACCTTTTTCTGTGGCCCTGAAAGCTTTTCTCCCGATGGTCGGCCCTATCTTGGTCCGGCACCGGAAGTTGAGGGTGTCTTTGTTGCGACGGCCATGAACTCCAACGGCATTCTTAATTCCGGCGGTGTTGGCCTCACAATGGCCGACTGGTTGATTGATGGCGCACCGAAGCGCTCCATGGGGCCTCTGCTTGCTGCCCGTGCGCACTGGTTCCAATCAAACACGGTCTACAATCAAGAGCGGGCGGCTGAGTCTGTTGGCTTTCACTATGGCCTGCACTGGCCCGGGCGTGTTGTTCGCTCGGCGCGAAACGTTCGCCGCTTGCCCTTGCACCACGCGCTAAAGGCAAAGGGCGCCCACTTCGCTGAGCGCTGCGGCTGGGAAGTGCCCATGTACTACGACGAAAGTGCGCAGGGCTGGAGTGAGGAGGCTTCGATCCGCTGGAAGCCTTGGTCTGAGAGCATCAAACGAGAAAGCCTTGCGGCGCGAGATGCGGCCGTTCTGGTTGACCAATCCATGTACGCCAAGATTTTGGTGCAGGGCGCGGGCGCGGTGGAGATTCTCAACCACGTCTGCGGTGCAGAGATGGATGTCGAGACAGGGACGTCGGTCTACACGCAGTTTCTGAATGCTAGAGGCGGGATCGAAGCCGACATCACTGTCACACGCCTTGCCGCTGAGCAGTTCATGATCGTTACCGGCCATCCCAGCCAGATCCGAGACCAAGCCTTCCTGCGGGCAATCAGGATCCCCACAAAGCCTTTCGAGATCACGGACGTGACCGCGGGCTATGGTTTGCTGTCCCTTCACGGGCCTAAGTCGCGGGAGATCCTCCAGTCCATCAGCTCCGACACTCTTTCGAACGAGGCCTTGCCCTTTGGTGCGGCGAAGGAGATCGATCTGGCGCACGCGAGGGGCTGGGTCATTCGACGCTCCTTCGTTGGCGAGTTGGGCTATGAAATGCTGGTTTCTACGGAGTTTGTCGGCCATCTGCACGAAGCGCTGCTGCAGGCCGGTGAACCTCATGGCCTGCGCCATATGGGTATGTTCGCGCTGAACGCGTGCCGTCTCGAAAAAGGCTTCCGCCATTTTGGGCACG
>CBFHUI010000050.1:0-19770 GCA_965658725.1 Alphaproteobacteria bacterium
CAGTGCCAGCGCAGCCTCAACGACCGTCGCGCCGGGATCGCTGCTCATGGTGCCAGCGGCGTTTCTGAAAGCACCGCGTCGAGCGTGTCGAAGAGCAAGTCGGCGTGGCTGCGGTCAAAAGGCATGGGCGGCCGGATCTTGAGCGTGTTCCGATGACGGCCCAGCTTGGACAGCAGCACGCCGCGTTCCCGCATGGCGTTGACCACGCGGTCGGTGAAGGCGGTTGCGGGGGTCTTGCTCTCGCGGTCGAGCACCATCTCGGCCCCGAACACCATGCCCATCCCCCGAACGTCGCCGATTGCAGGGTGGCGGGTGGCCAGATCGGTCAGGCGCTCGCGGGCATAGCGGCCCATCGCGTGGGCGTGCTCCATCAACCCTTGCGCATCCATTTCGTCGAGGACGGCCATAGCGGCCGCGCAGCTCACGGGGTTGCCGCCAAAGGTGTTGAAGTAGCGGAACTTCGTGCGGAAATCGGCGATGATCTCTGGCCGCGTGACCACGGCACCAACCGGGTGCCCATTAGCCATCGGCTTGCCCATGGTAACAATGTCCGGCAGCGCTGCGAGCTTCTGATGCGCCCAGAAATGCGTTCCGGTGCGCCCGAACCCGGACTGCACTTCATCACAAACCAGCAGCCCGCCAGCCTTGCGCACCGCCTGCGCCACGCCTTGCAGCCAGCCGTCAGGAATATCGGGGAAGCCTTCGTTGAGGAACATTGGACAGATCACCAGCGCGGCAAAGCCCGTCCCGTCCGCCTCTAACGCTGCAATCTCCGCCTCCAACGCTGCAACAAAGCGGCGCGCGTCAGGGTCGGGGTGACGGTAACTGTCGGGGGCTTCGACAAAACGGAAGTAGCGCTCCAGCCCAAAGCCGACTTCAGGCACGTTATTGCGCGAGAGCTGGCTGACCAGCGCCGTGTTGCCGTGATAAGTGGCGTCAGTCGCGATGATCCCGCGCTTGCCCGTCATCCCTTCGGCCATGCGCAGGGCGATGTCGTTGGCTTCCGAACCCGTACACGTCAGGATCGCCGTGGATAGACTGCCGTCCAGCGTCCCGGTCAGCCGCTCGATGTAGTCGAGCATTCCTTCGTGCAGGTAGCGGGTGTGGGTGTTGAGCGTGCCGGCCTGCTGATGGATCGCGTCGATCACACGCGGGTTGCAGTGACCCACGTGCGGCACGTTGTTGTAACAGTCCAGATACCGCCGCCCCGCCGCGTCCCACAGCCAGACCCCCTCCCCCCGAACAACGTGCACAGGGTCGTCATAGAAGGTCGAAACGTTCGGCCCCAGCAACCGGGCGCGGCGATCGAGCAGCGCTTGCGTGGTGGGGTCGGCGGTCATCACTGGGCCTCGTTGTCGTCTTCTGGTTCAGGGGTGGTATCGGGGGTGCTTGGCCCTTTGATCAGCGCTTTGCGCGCTTTGGCCAGAGCCCGCATGTTTTGTGCATAGACCAGCACGTCGATCGCCACCGCGATGAAGTTCGCGCCTTGGTCCGCCCACTTCTTCGCGCTGGCTTCATCGGTCGCCATGATCCCGGCGGCTTTACCCGCATTGCGGATGCGGGTAAGCGCGTCCTCGATGGCGGCAATCACTTCGGGTGCGTCGGTCTGGCCCAGATATCCCATATCAGCAGCCAGATCGGCCGGCCCAATGAACACGCCATCGATCCCAACCACCTTCAGAATGTCGTCCAGCGCTTCAAGTCCGGCGCGGCTCTCGACCTGCACCAGCAAGCAGATTTCCTCATTCGCCGTGGGCAGATAGTCCTTGATCTGCGAAAAGCCCGAGGCGCGCGCAAGTGCTGAGCCAACCCCCCGGTTCCCGTGGGGCGGATAGAGACACCCGCGCACCAGCTCTTTGGCCAACTCCGCGCTGTCCACCATCGGCATCAGCAGGGTCTGCACACCCAGATCGAGCGCCTGCTTGATCATCCAGCCCTCCCCGATGGGCAAGCGTACCACCGCATTCCGGCCCGCGCCCTGCACCGCAGAAATCTGCGGCAGGATCGAGGGGATGTCGTTGGGTGCGTGCTCGCCGTCGATCAGGAACCAGTCGAAATCTGCCGTCGCGGCAGCTTCGGCAACGTAGGCGTCAGCGAAGCCCAGCCACGTTCCCAACTGCGGCTCGCCGCTGCGCAGCGCTTCTTTGAAGACGTTCTTGGGTGCGGGCATGGGTCTCTCCTCCCCTGTTTGCGCTGGGTAAATCTGTCTTTCTTGCTACACGAACCGGCACGACACGGAGCCAAAGGGACCGAAGTCCGCGGTGATCTCGCAGCCCTTGGGCGCTTGCACGGGCCGGATGAACGACCCGCTGAGCACCACATCACCGGCACTGATCTTGTCGCCATAGGTTGCCAGCCGATTGGCCAGCCAGACAATACCCATTATCGGGTCATCGAGCACGCCTGCGCCCAGTCCGGTCTCCTCAACCTCCCCATCTCGGCTGCAAATCGCGCCGACCCAGCGCAGGTCAAAGGCATCAATCGCGTGTCGTTCATCGCCCAGCACGATTCCGGCGTTAGCAGCGTTGTCGCTGATTGTGTCGGTAACTTTGCGGATCGCGCCGGTGGCAGGGTCTTTAGGGATGATGCGGGTATCGAGGATCTCAAGGCTCGGACAAACGGCCTCGGTCGCGTCAATCACATCCTGCCGCGTGACGTTTGGCCCAGTAAGATCCGCTTTCATGATGAAGCAGATTTCCGCTTCGATCCGCGTGGCGATGAAGCGCTCCGTCGGCACCTCGCCGCCATTGTCAAAGAACATGTCATCGAACAACACGCCGCTGTCCGGGATGTCGATGTTCAGCGCGTACTGCATCGCTTTGGACGTCAGCCCAATCTTCCAGCCCCTGATAACCCGCCCCGCCTGCACGAACCGCTCCACCAGCGCACGCTGGATGGCGTAGGCGTCTTCGAGGTCAAGATCAGGGTGATCCTGGCTGAGGATCGGGATTTGGCTCTGCGTGCGGTCGGCATCGAACAGAGCCTGAGCAAAGGCGTCGCGCTGGGTATCGGTCAGGCTCATGCGGTCAGTCTCCCCTCGTTCTCCCGGTTGGTCTCAGGCCATCTGTGAGGCGGTCACAGGGTTTCATCTTCGATGCCGTTGCGCAGCACGCCGATGGTTGGCACTTCGACCTCTACCACGTCACCGGGCTTTAGCCACTGGGGCGGATCGAGCCGAGCACCTGCACCGGTGGGCGTACCGGTCACGATCATGTCGCCGGGGTTCAGGGTGGTAAAGGTCGAGATGTAGTTGATGATCTTCGGGAAGGAAAACACCATGTTCGCGGTGTTGTCGCTCTGGCGCACTTCGCCGTTGACCCGCGTTTCAAGGCTCACCCCGTGGATCATATCCGGCCCGGTAAAGGGCATGAGCCACGGCCCCATGGAGGCGGAGCGGTCCCAATTCTTACCTTGCGTGACGTTGAACTTAGCGTGTCGGACCCAGTCTCGGATCGTCCCTTCGTTGCACAGCGTTACCGCTGCAATGTGGTTGTAAGCATCCGCTTCAGCGATCCGCCGGCCGCCCTCACCAATGACGATGACAATCTCGCCCTCGTAATCGAGTTGCTCACTCTCGGGCGGGCGGACAAGGTTTTCACCTGACCCGTTGAAGCCTGAGATAAAGCGCGGAAACAATGACATGTACTCCGGCGCACCGGAGCCATCCTTGTACTCGCTGTTGCGGTCTGGATAGTTGACCCCGACGCAGAGCACCTTGCCCGGACGGGTCAAGGGCGGAAGCATCTTTACCGCGTCAACCGCATAGTCGCGGCGCTCGCTCACGGTCTGGGCCAGCGCGTCCCACGCCTGATCCTCAGCCACATCGCTCAGGTCCAGCCACTCGCCGTCGGAAAGATCGCAAATGTGCGCGTCACCCACCATAGCCCCGAACTTGGGCAAGCCCTCTTTGGTCTCAAAGGAAACGTAACGCATGGGGTGCTTCTCCGGGCTGGGGCTGGGTTCGGATCTCAGGGTTCAAGGCGCGATGATCGGGGTGGCTTTGAGGTCCGCGTCGCGGATCTCCTGCCCTTCAAAGGGCATACCATGCTCGAACCACGATCGCGGCGCTGGAGCTCCCCAAAGGGTCTGGCGCTGCTTGTCCTTCAGATCCCAGCGGATCGGCTCGTGATCGGGGTCTACAGTCTGGTAGTCCGAGCAATAGATCTCCGTCCGGTGTCCGTCGGGGTCGAGGATGTAGAGGAAGAAGGCGTTGGCGATGCCGTGCCGTCCCGGTCCGCGCTCGATGCTATCGACGTAGCCCGTCGTAGACATCAGGTCGAGCAGGTCGATGATCGCCATCGGCGTCGGCACCCAGAACGCCGTGTGGTGCATGCGCGGGCCCGTGCCGTTGGTAAAGGCTACGTCGTGCACCCCGCCTTTGCGGTGTAGCCACGCCGCCCATAGCGCGCCGGTCTCTTCGTCCTCCGTGTACTCGGTCGTGCGGAAGCCGAAGTCGTTGTAGAAGGCCACGCTCTGATCCACGTTGGGTGAGAACAGGTTGAAGTGGTCGATCCGCAGCGGCTTGACCCCGCGATAGAGGCTGTATTTTTGGTGCACGGACTCAAGCCGGTCCATGTCACGGTAGAACTCCACCGGCACACCGTGATTGTCGCGAATGCGCAGAGTCCGGCCCTGAAACGGGCGATCGACCCACTCGGCTGCGATGCCCTTGGCTTCGAAGTAATCATGCGCGCGGTCGAGGTCGTCGTTATCCCAGACTTTGTAAGCTGTGTACTTCACACACGGAACCGGCCCCTGGGTCAGGATCATGCAATGGTGCCCGCGTTCTTCGAGCGCGCGCAGGAAAATCTGGCCGCTGTCTTCGTGGGTCACAAGCAGCCCCAGCGTATCGACATAGAACTGACGGGACGCCGCGAGGTCCGTCACCACAAGCTCAACATGGCTCAGTCGAACCGTGTTGAACGGCGGGTAGAGGTTGAACACGGGTAACGGCATGATCCCTAGCCTCCCAGCTTTGGAATACGGTGTTGCGAGGTGGCGAAGGCGATGTTCTTGGTCTCCATGTAGAAGTCGAAAGACCAGTCCCCACCATCGCGGCCAATGCCCGACGCCTTGTTGCCGCCAAAGGGTGAAGGCAAGTGGCGCAGGTTCTCTGAGTTCACCCAAATCATGCCCGCGTCGAGCTGATCGGTAAACCGCAGCGCCCGCGTCACGTCCGCTGTCCACACGTAGCCGGCCAAGCCATAAGCCACGTCGTTGGCGAGCGCGAGAGCCTCTTCCTCAGTATCAAAGGCAATGGCGGTCAGCACCGGGCCAAAGATTTCTTCCTGCGCAATGCGCATGTCGTTGGTCGCCTTGGTGAACAGCGTGGGACCGACGAAACAGCCTTCGGTGCCGATCTTCTCCCCGCCCATCGCAATGGTCGCACCCTCGGTGCGCGCAATGTCGAAGTACTCCAGCACCTTTTTCTCGTGCACCGGATGGATCAGCGGGCCAATGGTTGTGGCGGGGTCTAGCGGATGGCCGACCTTGATGCCCTTGGCCTTCTCGATCACACGCGCGATGAAGTCATCCTCGATGCTGCGCTGAACGATCAAGCGGCTCGACGATGTGCAGCGCTCGCCGTTCAGCGAGTAGATCATGAACACCGCTGCATCCGCTGCGCGATCCAGATCAGCGTCTTCGAAGACAACCACGGGGTTCTTGCCGCCCAGTTCAAAGTGCACGCGTTTCAGCGTGTCCGCAGCCTGCTTCATGATCATTGACCCGGTTCGACTTTCGCCGACAAAGCCGATGGCACGGATCGCCGGGTGCTCGGTCAGCGCCTTACCAGCGACCTCGCCCATGCCGTTGACCATGTTCCAGACCCCGGCAGGCAAGCCAGCGTCTTCAGCGATTTCGACGAGCAGTCGCGCGGTCAGTGGGGAGAACTCTGCGGGCTTGTGCACCACCGTGCAGCCGCAGGCCAGCGCGGGCGCGATCTTCCACGTCGACAGCATGAACGGCGTGTTCCACGGCGTGATGATCCCCACCGGGCCGAGCGGCACGCGGTTGGTGACGTTGATCTGGTTGTTGCCATAGAGCGACTGGCCGTCCCGCGCGGTTGGGGCCATGTCAGCAAAAAAGCGGAAATTGTCCGCCGCGCGCAGCGCTGCTTTGGACATGAAGCGCAGGGACTGCCCCGTATCCAGGGCTTCGAGGAAGGCGATCTCCTCCTTGCGCGCGACGATGCCGTCGGCGATGGCGTGCAGGATGCGCTTGCGCTCTGCCCCGGACGTTGCCGCCCAGTCCGCGAACGCCGCCTTCGCTGCGCGGCAAGCAGCATCAACATCAGCAGCCGTGCCCTGTGCGACCGTCGCAAGCGGGCTCATATCGACCGGGGAGACGCTCTCAAAGGTCTGGCCGTCGCTGGCCAGCACGTCCTGACCCGCGATCCGGTGATGGATGGGCTTGCCCTCAAACTGTTTGAGGTACTGCCCCGCTTTGGCGAGATTTTCTTCCAGAGTCATGGGCTTGGTCTCCTCCCTTCGCTCCGCCGGTCGCTAGGCGCGCTTCAAGCGCGGGTGAACGGTGTTTCGTTTCCAGCTCACGGCGGCTTGGTTCTCAAAGATTTCCATGGAGAGCATGAAGTACGGTTCAGACAGCCGGTCAGCGAAGAACGCTTCAGCGGCGGCGTAAATGTGGGTTCCGGCCTGCTGCTGCTCTTCCAGCGTCCGCCCCTGCCCGATGAACATCTGCATGGCGACAAAGGCGTTTTCAGGGTGGCGATCAGCGACGCTTTCGTACTCAGCGCGAAAGGCACGAACCCGGATCCCAGCGACGGGAAACAGGGCAGTTTCCATGATTGCGTCGCTCAACGCATGGCATAGCGCAGCCATATCGTGGCTGTCGTCTAATTGGGGTGAATACTGAATGGACAGATGCGGCATCGACCCTCTCCTTATACTTAACATGTTAAGCACGAGGTCCGAGGATCGTCAATCGTCAAACGCCTGAACGGGTCAGTCGAGCAGCTCTTCGAGCAGGTCCAGAATCGTGTCGAGCTTCTCCTTACCCATGCGGGCTTCAAGCTCTGCGAAAATTGCGGCGGACTGCGCTGCGTGACGGGTCAGGATATCTCGGCCTGCGCCAGAGATGGCGACCAGAGTCTTGCGGCGATCGTCAGGCGCTTCCTTGCGCTCAACCAAGCCGTCGCTCTCCATGGTCTTCAGGATCCGCGACAGGCTCGGCAAGTGTAGACAGGCTTCGGATGCGATGACCGTAGGCTCGATCTCGCCGGTTTCTTCAAGCACCCGCAGGACGCGCCACTTCTGCTCGGTGACGCCGCTTTCGGCGAGCATGGCACGGATCGGCACCATCACCTGCTCCCGCGCCCGCAACAGGGCTATGGGCAGGGAGCGCTTGGTTTTGCGAAAATTCGCCCGGTCACTCATAGTCTGCTCACGGGACAGGACGGCACCCTGAACGCAGGCACGCCCGGCATGGCTCAGGCACTCTTCAGCAGCGACAGCGTGCTGGATTTTGAAAAGAGGTGGACGAGTTCGGGCTTGAGCCGGACCGGTACTGTATCCCCGGACTTGATCTCCGACTGCCCTTGCACGTTGACGGTAAAGGCAACCGCGCCGCCCACCGTCCCGTAGAGGTAGGTTTCTCCGCCCAGCTGTTCGACGGTTTCAACAGCAACGGTAAGGTCAGCGTCCTTATCGCTCTTGGCGATTTCTAAGTGGTTGGCGCGCACGCCCATCTCCACGCCGTCCCCGACCACGCCGCCAAAGCGGCTGGCATCGAGCGCGACACGGTGGTCGCCGGTCAGCGCGAGAGTGACGGTCTTGTCATCCCGCGCAGTGATCGTGCCGCTGATGAAGTTCATCCTTGGAGAACCGATAAAACCGGCCACAAAGGTGTTGGCGGGAAAGTTGTAGAGGTCCAGCGGGGTGCCGTACTGCTCGATGATACCGGCGCGCATGACGGCAATTTTGTCCGCCATGGTCATGGCTTCGACCTGATCATGGGTCACGTAGACCATGGTATTGCCCAGGCGCTTGTGCAGCGCGGCGATCTCGCCACGCATGGCAACACGCAGTTCGGCGTCAAGGTTGGAAAGCGGCTCGTCGAACAAGAAGACTTTCGGCTCCCGCACGACGGTCCGGCCAATGGCAACCCGCTGGCGCTGACCGCCGGAAAGCTGGCCCGGCTTGCGTTGCATGAGTTCTTCGATTTGCAGCATGCGGGCGGCTTCCGCCACGCGGCGCTCGATCTCCTCGCGGTCCATACGCAGGTTTTCCAGTCCAAAGGACAGGTTCTGCTTCACCGACATGTGCGGATAGAGGGCGTAGGACTGGAACACCATGGCCAACCCGCGCTGGGCCGCGGGAACGTTGGTCACAACATCTCCAGCAATTTCAACGTTGCCGGCGGTGATGTCTTCCAGCCCCGCGATCATGCGCAGCATGGTGGACTTGCCGCAGCCCGACGGGCCCACAAACACACAGAATTCCCCGGACTCGATCTCCAGATTCACCCCGTGGATGACTTCTGTGTCGCCGTAGGATTTGCGCAGTTCTTTAAGCTCTAGAGTGGCCATAGATGTTATTTCATCCCCGTATTGGCAATGCCGGTCGTGATGTACCGTTGCAGGAAGACAAAGACCAAAGTGGTCGGGATCAGGCTCACCACGGTCATGGCGAGGCGATAGTGCTCGGCGGCGAAGAATTCGCCCCTGAATTCAAGCAGACAAAGCTGAATGGTGTAGGCTTCCTTGGCCGTCGCGATGGCGACCATGGGAACAATCAAGTCGTTCCAGCGCCAGATCACCGACAAAATGCCCAATGCCGCAATCGCAGGAAGCGCCAGTGGCAGAACGATTTTCCAGTAAACTTTCCACTCGCTCGCCGCATCCATCCGCGCGGCCTCGATCAGCTCCTCTGGGATGGTCAGCATGTACTGGCGCAGCAGGAAGACCCCGGCAGGCGTCGCGGCGCCGGGAATAATCACACCCCAGATCGAGCCCGAAAGCCCGGTCATGGTAATCATCTTGAAGACCCCTACCAGCGTCACGGCGGGCGGCACCATGAGCGTCGCGAGGATCATGATGAAGAAGGCCCGCTGACCGCGGAACTTGTACTTCGCCAAGGCAAAAGCGGCCATGGAGTTGATCAGCAGCGTGATGATGGTCGCGATGATCGTCACCAGCACCGAGTTTGTGTAACAGCTGGCAAAGTTCACGCTGATGTTGTTGGCCTTGCCTGAGAGAGGGTCGGAGTAGTTGCTCCACGAGGGCCGCAGGGACCGGCGGGTCTCCAACGTATCAGTGGGCAGCTTTACGACCTTGGAGGCGTCGCCGTTCACCGAACGGGCGGCGGTGGTAGCGTTGAGCGGGTTGATCGTGCTCACAGCCCACTGCTCAATGATCCCCGTGTCAGGGTTCGGCGCGGTCACAAGGATCTGTGAGATCAGCTTGTTGGCCTTGAACGGCTTCACGCCCAGCCATTCGGACAGCAAGCGGCGTTCTTCCGGCGTCACGCTGTCGAGGACTGTATCGACGTCAAAGTTCGCCTTGGATGCCGTGGGCAAGGTCGAATAGCGTGGCAGCCACTCGGGCAGGTTTTGCTCAGCGACCAATTGGCGGGCGAGCGGGTCAACCATGCCCAAATGCGAGCGCAGCGCATAAAACTCGTTGCCGCTGTAGCCCTGAATGAAGCCGTTGAGGTCCATGCCGTTGCGCTCGGCCTCGTCCAGATCCTTCCAGTTCAGCACCCAGTCGGGCAGTTCGCCCATGATGAAGATGTCCTTGCCCGCTTCATCATTCACCGTTGCCCGCGCCACCCTTACAAAGTCGGTCGGCAGCAGGGAAAGGTCTTGCTTGTCCAGCTGAAAAGCGGACTTGAAGGAGTTGAGCAGGATCCACATCACTGGCAGGAAAATCACCAGGAAGCCAATCACCAGATAGCTGTAGGACAGCCAGTCCCCGAGGGTGAGGCGTCCGCCCTTACCCTGACGACGGCTGAGGAATTGCCAGACTGCAGTCATGATCTCTGCCCTCCCCTAGAGCTTGGTCTGACGCGAGGTCAGCCACAGTTGTAGAAGGGACAGGATCATCAGCACGATGGCGATGAGCAGCGAAGCCATGGCCGCAATGCCCAAACCATGCGCCGTCGGTTGACCGCGCAGTCCTGACGTTTCGAAGATGTAGGAGACCACGGAGATCCAGCGCACCTGCATGGCGTAAAGCTCTTCAAAGGCCTGAAACGCTTTGATCATCGACAGGATCGTTACCACCAGCAGCGTGGGCATCAACAGCGGCAGCGTGATCCGCGTCAGCATGCGCCAGCCGGGCGTTCCGTCCATTTTTGCGGCTTCGTAAAGGTCTTTCGGGATGGCTTGCAGCCCGGCCAGCAAGATAAGCATGTAGAAGCCCAAGTGCGCCCACGTATAGACGAAGATCGACCAGAACATCGACCACGACGGGTCGGACAGCCACTGGATCGGCTCTTCGATCCAACCCCAGTTCATCAGCGTCAGCGACAGCACGCCCGTCCGCTTGAGGATCAGGGTCCACAGGAAGCCTACGACGACAGGGCTGAGCATGACCGGGTAGAAGAAGATCGAGCGCCAGAATGCGCGGCCGCGGATGTCTCGGTTCAGCACCAGAGCGGTGATCAGCGCGAACAGGATCATCACTGGCACTTGGAAGATTACGAAAATAACGGTGTCGGCGACGGCGCGCTGGAACTTGTCGTCCTCGCGGTTCTCGCCACCGGTGTCGATCTGCACTTCCGAGGTCAGACGGGAAAAGTTGTCGGTGCCCGCGAAATCGCGCTCGGTGAAATTGATGCTTTGGCCGTCGGTAAAGGAAAAACCGATGTTGATGAACAGCGGCGCAAAGGTATAGAGCCCGAAAATCAGAAGATTGGGGATCAGGAACAAGTAGGGCAGAAGCCGCGAGCCGGTCACGTTCTGCATGACCTCGATCGGCCAACCAATGGCGCTCATTACCCGTGAGCCAAAGCCGCCGGTGGGTTGGGTCACAAAAAAGCCAATCGCGACGTAGCCAACCAGTGCGTAAGGCCAGGCGGTGCCGGAAAAGGCATTCGCTAACGCTTCGAACATGCTTCCCCTCCCTTGTTCGGAAATTTGGATAGAAAAAGGGGCAGTGACGGCGTCGCCACTGCCCCTTTGCTAGAACTGAGCCTTACTCAGCAATCTTCGCCGCTACATCAGCGTCAATGGCAGCCAGAGCTTCATCAAGGGTGATGTCGCCGTTGATTGCCTGGGTGATGTAGTCAGGAACAACGCCGTAGATGGCGAAGTTCTTGGCGTAACCCTGGAAGGTGTAAGCCTGTGGCGTGGAGTCTGCAGCCTTACCAGCGTTCGCAGCGAACACGGACAGAGCGTCAGCCACCTGAGCGGAAACGCCCTGGTAGTCTACGCCCGATGCCTGCAGGCCTTGGTGCGCGGTAATGTTGGAGGTTGCAGAAGCAAACTTCTCAGCGTTTTCAGTCTGCGCCATGAAGTTGATGAACGCCGCGGAAGCTTCTGGAACGTCGGTGGTTGCAAACGCAACCAGACCAGCGCCGCCCGGCATTGCACCACAACCGCCTGCACCACAAGGGATCGGCACAGCCTTCCACTCGAAGTCAGTGATGTTGTTGGCGTAGTTGCCGATCATCCAGGAACCGGACATGTGCATGGCCACGGAACCATCGAGGAACAGAGGCGCAGCGTTACGGTAGGACGTACCAGCACCCGCAGGCCAACCATCAGCAGGCATCAAGCCTTCTTCGTGCCAGCCAACAAAGGTCTCTGCAAAGGTGCGGAAACCGTCGTCAACGAGGATCGGCTCACCCGCATCGTTGAAGAACTTCGCGCCGTAGGAGAACGCAGGGCCAGCCCAACGGTGAGCGGTCCGGTCCATGGCCATACCCGAAGGAATGCCCAGCGTGTCTTTAACTTCACGCAGAGCGCCCATCCAGTCGTCCCAGGATGCACCCTCTTCCGGCATATCAACACCAGCGTCATCGAACATGGTGACGTTGACGTATGGGCCGGTCACGGTCAGCTGGGTCATCCAGCCGTAGATGCCCTGATCTTCGCCACCAGGAGCGCGGAACCAAGGCAGGGTCGCGGAGTAGTTTGCTTCCCAGAAGTCAGCATCCACGTAAGGTGCCAGATCCATGTAGTACTTGTTGAAACCACCGAGGTTGGTCACACGAGCAACATCGGGAGCCGCATCAGTCTGCAGCTGGTTTTCCAGCTGGTCGCGCACGATGTCGTAGCCAACAGTTGTGACCTTTACGGTATGACCGGTCGCAGCGGTGAAGTCCGCCGCCATACCTTCGATTACTTCACACTCGTTCAGATCCTGGTAGCACAGGAAATCAACTTCATCGGCCAGTGCTGCTTGTGCAACAAAGCCAGATGCAACGACACCCGCAAACAAAGCGAAAGTGGTTTGGATTTTCATGCCTTTCCTCCCTAGCAATCATCCGATTTGGACGAAGGCTCTCCCAAGCCCTCACCAACTCGTAAGGCGTTCAACTGGATCAGTCTTGGCCCGGAGTTGGCGCGATTAAACCTGAGATCATCTGATATTAGAAGGTCTGAAAGCAGGAAATTCACCGCCAGAGACACATTTGTTGGCTTGGCGCGGGATGAGATCGGATTTTTGCCCTCGAAATTGGAGTTTCGTCCAGTTCGCCTTTAGTGATATGGCAATTTCAATCGGCAATTTCGGATGAAGTCCCAACATCTGGACCAAGCGCGCCGTGCAGATTCGGCCTTCAATGGCCCTGTCTTGGCTTAATCTCGCGCCGCCAAGCCATGATCAGGGTGGTCCAGCGCGGTCCATATACCCCGGAGCTCAGCGAGCCCCTTCAACCTGCCGATTGACGGGTAACCAGGTTGGGTTTTGCGGCCCTGATCGTCGAGAATATCCTGCCCGTGGTCGGGACGCAGCGGAATCGACCAGTCTTCTCGGCCAGTGGCCTTGCGCCGCTGCTCTTCCCGGTGCACCGCGGCGAGCAAGGCGACCATGTCGGTGTTGCCCGCCAGATGCTCGTCCTCAAAGAAGGAGCAGTAGAGCCCCTCACCCACCGTTGAAACGTTGCGCAGATGCAGAAAGTGCACCCGCTCCCCCAGCCGCGCCATCATCCCCGGCAGGTCATTGTCCGCCCGCACACCCAGCGACCCGCTGCACAGCGTGACCCCGTTGGCGGGCGAGTCTACGGCGTCGAGCAGGAAGCGGTAATCAGCCTCGGTCGAGACCACCCGTGGCAGACCCAGCAGCGGGAACGGCGGATCATCCGGGTGACAGCACAGGCGCAGGCCCAGCCGCTCAGCCGTCGGGACCACGGCCTCAAGGAAGGCGACGAAATGCGCGCGCAACTGGTCGGCGGAAATCTCGCCATAGAGCACCAGCAAATCGCGCACGTCTTGCAGGCCGAAATTCTGTGCAGCACCGGGCAAGCCAAAGGTCACTGTGTTGGCCAGCGCGTCGGCCTGCGCCGCCGTCATCCCGGCAAAGCGCTCCTGCGCTGCCTCAAGAATTTCCGGCTCAAAGGACGCCTCTGCGCCCTCTCGGGCAAGGATGAACAGGTCATAGGCGGCGAAGTCCACGGCGTCGAAAGCCATGGCGGTCGCGCCCGTGGGCTGGCGCGCGGCCAGATCGGTGCGGGTCCAGTCGAGGATGGGCATAAAGTTGTAACAGACCACCTCGATCCCCGCCTGCGCCAGCGCTTCAAGACTGTCGCAGTAGGTCTGGAGGTGCGCCCGCCAATCGCCCTTCTGCTGCTTGATGTCTTCGGAGACCGGCAAGCTTTCGACCACATCCCACGTCAGCGTGGACGGGCTACCGTCGGTCATTGTGGCGATCTCGTCCTGCCGCTGACGGATGTCCTTAAGGCTCCAGAGTGCACCTGGTGGGCGATGGTGCAGGGCCGACACCACGCCTTCGACACCGGCCTGCCGCATGTCGTCGATGGAAACCAGATCCTTGGGACCAAACCAGCGCCACGTCTGTTTCACAGCATTCCTCCTTGCGGCACCCACGTGTCGTAGAGTGGGCTGTCGCGCAGCGGCAGGTCCACGACGGCGCCGGTGCGCGCTGACTGATAGATGGCCGTCACCAGCTCCAGCGATTGGCGACCGTCGGCCAGCGTGACGGCCGTGTTGCGCTTGCCTTCGATGGCGTCGTCAAAGGCTTCGAGGAAGCCCTCAAAGCCCTGACGCACGGGCGGAACCGCACGCAGGACTTCGATGATCTGCGCCTGCGTGGTCGCCCCGCGGGCGCTGAAAGTCCACTCGTCGCTCGCAGGCGCATAGGGCCGCAAGCCGCTTTCCGCTGTCAGGCCCTCGAACACGAAGCGATATCGGCTGGTGTCATCGTTCGCGCCCAGGGTGATCGACGACGTCGCCATCGCGCCGCTGCTCATCTGCAGTGAAATTGCTGCGCAGTCTTCGGTCTGGATGGGATTCACGCGGGTACCGATGAACGCGCTGAGCCGGGCCACGGGGCCAAATACGGCGCAGAGGTAATCGTGCGCGTGGATCGCATGACCGAGCACGGCCCCGCCCTGCTCACCCTTCCACGTCCCGCGCCACGGGTTGGCGTAGTAGGCGGCGTACCGATTCCAGTGGGTTTCAATGCTGGCGACCAGCGGCTTGCCCGCTAACCCGGCGTTGATCAGCGCCTGCAGCTTGGCCATTCCGGGGCCGAAGCGGTACTGAAACACCGGGCTGAAGACCTTACCGCTCGACGCAATCGCTGCGGCAAGCGCGTCGGCTTCCTTGAGCGAGGTCACCATGGGCTTTTCACAGACCACGTGCTTGCCCGCCCCCAGCGCTTGCACGGATATCGGCAAGTGCAGGAATGGCGGCAGGCAAACGTCGACGATATCGATGCTGGGGTCTGCGAGAACGGTTTCGATGTCGCTGGCCGTTGCGATCCCCGCCCCGGCGGCAATCTCTCTCGCGCGCGCTTCATCGCGGTCACAGACCACCGCTACTTCGAAGCGTTCGGCCAAGTTCTGGTAGGCGTAGAGGTGCTCACGGCCGATACCAGCACCGATGATGGCGACCCGCCGAGGGGCAGTGGATGCGCCGCTCATGCGCCCTTGCTCTTGCGTTCGTGCCGCGCCTGCGCGTCGGCGTCGGCCATGGCCTGCGCCTGCAACGACAGTTCACAGACCTTGAAGCAGTGGGCTTGCGGCATGGCGGTTTCCGTGCGATCGCGAACGTCGTCAGCCAGACGCTGGAAATAGGGGTAGCCCGCCTCTGAACAGTCGATCTTCTCGCACCGCGTGCCATTGACGAGGTAGAGGTGATCGATCCCATCGTCGCGGGCAATGTCTACGTACTTTCGGATCTCGATGGTGCCTTCCGTGCCCAAAATCGTCAGCCTTCCATCTCCCCAGGTTGGCAGAGCGTCAGGCGTGTACCAGTCCACGCGAATATAACCATGGCCCTGATCCGATCGCAGCACGATCTCACCGAAGTCTTGCAGGCCCTTGTCCTCCGGGTTCGCAAAGTTGCCGACGCTGGCGTGGGCAATTTCGGCGTCCGTGGAGCCTGTGAAATACAGAAACTGGTCGATCTGGTGGGAGGCAATATCAGTGAGCACCCCGCCGTATTGCGCTCGGTCCCAAAACCACCACGGGCGCGTATCGCGATTAAGGCGGTGTGGCCCCAGACCAACGGTCTGCACCACCCGGCCGATCGCGCCGGCCTGAACGAGTTCGGCCGCCTTGGTCACTGAGGCGACTTCAAAGCGCTCGGAAAAGTCTACCGACCAGATGCGCCCGGTCCGTGCCACAGTTGCGCGGATTTGGTCGAGTTGGGCCAGGGTAGTGCAGCCAGGCTTGTCGGTCATCACGTCCTTGCCGCACTCCATGGCCTCGATCGCCAGCGCGGCCCGGTCGGCGGGAATGGCGGCGATCAGGATCAGGTCGATGCTCGGATCGTCCAGCAGTTCGCGCCGGTCCGCAACGCGCCGGGCCTCAGAGAAGCGCTTCTGAAAGCCCGCCAACGTCCCCGGTTCGCCCTCGGTCCAATACCCGGCCAACTCAGCCCCGACGGCAAGCATGGAACCCACTTGCCCGTAGATGTGGCGGTGATCCAACCCTATGGCAGCGACGCGCAGTTTCTTTGTCATGGTGGGCTAAAGTCCTTGGCTTGGGGCAGTAGATGGCAGGTCGAGGTCCAGCGCGCGGCCTTGCTTCGAGGAGGCAATCAGCGCATCGATCAGGCGGTGCACGCGCAGCGCTTCCCGGCCTGTTACCCGCGGCGGGCGATTTTCGAGCAGGGCATGGGCAAAGTCCTCGATGACTGATTGATGCCAGGCGTGGGTAAACGCCATGGGGTCCGCGCCGCCGCCGGTCGTGCCTACTTCGCCGATGATCTCTTCTCGGTCATCGCGCCAGTGCAGGACCAACTGCCCCGCACCGAGCCGCGCGACCCCCTTTTCGCCATGCACCACGATGAACTCCGCGCCACCGGGAAAGTGCGCGGTTGAAGCCTGCAGCGCGCCCACCGCACCGCTGGCAAAGGTCATCCCGGCGGAAACAAAATCCTCGGCTTCCATCGCGTGAAAGCGGGTCTTGGCGGCCATGGCTTGAACCCGGCTCACGTCACCCAGCAGCGACAACATCAGATCCAGCGTGTGGATCGCTTGCGAGATCAGCACCCCGCCCCCGTCTCGTGCGTATGTCCCCCGCCCCGGCTCGTTGTAATAACTCTGTTCCCGCCACCACGGCACGTTCACATCAACCAGACCCACGACGCCCAACGCGCCTTTGGCCAGCATGTCGGCGAGGTGCTCTGAGACCGAGCGAAAGCGGTGCTGGAAGACGATGCCCAAAGGGTTACTTGCCCGTTCACAGGTCTCGACCAACGTCTGAGCGGCCGCGAACGTCCGCTCCACCGGCTTTTCCATCAAAACAGGGAGCTTTGCTGCGCACAGCGCCTCGATGATTGCTTGGCGGGCATTGGGCGGGGTCAGGACGATGACGAAATCCAGCGCCTCATCGGCGACCAGCGCGTCCAGATCGGCGTAGGCCTCCGCGCCCTCGATCCCCTCGTCCGCTGCCATCGCCTTGGCAAATGCCTGTGCACGCTCGTGCGCTGTGGCCAGCACACCGTGCAGGCGCACCAGCGGCGCGAGATCGCGGACCGCGCGGGCGTGGGTTTTGGCAACCATGCCCACGCCGATCAGAGCGACGTTGAGCGGGCGCTGTGCCTGTGTCATGCCGGAAAATCTCCCCTTCTCCTTGCCGCTATGAAGCCAAGAGCGGAGACGGGTGTCCAGTGGGTCTTTCGGCTTTAGGCGGAGAGCCTTGGAAATTGTGCCACCCAGAAGCTGCGCCCTATCTGCCCAGCCCGTTTTTCGGTTGAAGGCCCGGCGGGTTCGCATAAGCTCCCGACATGAGCAGCGATTCGACCCCCAGCCTTCCCTTTGTCCACTTGCGCGTGAAGTCCGCTTACTCGCTGGCCGAGGGCGCAATACGGGTGAAGGATCTTGTGCACTTGTCCGCTGGGCTAGAGATGCCCGCCGTCGCACTCACCGACCGGGGCAACCTGTTCGGAGCGCTTGAATTCGCGGTGACCGCCTCCAAAGCTGGATTGCAGCCGGTTATTGGGGCCGTTCTCGGCATTTTGCGCGGCGCGGATGAGCCTGGCTCATCCGTTGCTGACCCAGACCATCTGCTGCTGCTCGCCCAGGATCAGGAAGGTTACGAGAACCTGATGAGTCTCGTCTCAGAAGGCTATCTCAAGGGCGAAGGCAACGACCCAGCCGTCGCGTTTGACGCGCTGGAGGGGCGCAGTTCCGGTTTGATTGCGCTCGATGGCACCAAAGGCTCCCCGCTGGGGCGTCACCTGATGGACGGCTCAACCCGTGTTCAGACCCATTTGGCGGCGATGAAGCGGCTGTTCGATGGACGGCTTTACCTTGAGCTGCAACGCCATAGGCAGAGCCACGAGAAAGCCCTCGAACCCCGCCTGTTGCGCGCCGCCGCCGAGCACAGCATCCCCATCGTTGCGACCAACGACGCCCACTTTGCCGCCGCTGACCAATTCGACGCGCACGACGTGCTGTCGTGTATCGCTCAGGGCGTCACGCTCAACCACCGCGACCGCCGCCGCCTGACCCCAGAGCACTACTTCAAGACCAGTCAGGACATGGCGCGGCTGTTCAGCGACTTGCCCGAAGCGATCGAGAACACCGCCCGCATCGCCCAGCGCTGCGCGGTCATGCCCCGATTGCACGACCCCATTCTCCCCGCCTTCGACGATGGGTCGGGCGAGAACGAGGCGCAGATGCTGGCGCGCAAGGCACGCGAGGGCCTGCAGCAACGCCTCGACGTGCTCGACCCAGCACCGGATGCGGCGCTGGAAAAGACCTACCGCGACCGGCTGGACTTCGAGCTTTCGATCATCGAACAAATGGGCTTTCCGGGTTATTTCCTGATCGTCGCAGACTTCATTCAGTGGGCCAAGGAGCAAGGGATTCCGGTGGGGCCGGGCCGAGGGTCGGGCGCAGGCTCGCTGGTGGCCTATTCGCTGACCATCACCGACCTTGACCCTATCCCCTTTAACCTGCTGTTCGAGCGCTTTCTGAACCCCGAGCGTGTGTCGATGCCGGACTTCGACATCGATTTCTGTCAGGACCGCCGCGATGAGGTCATCGCCTACGTCCGCGATAAGTATGGCAGCGACCGCGTCGCGCAGATCATTACCTTCGGTAAGCTGCAGGCGCGCGCAGTGATCCGGGACGTCGGGCGCGTGCTGGGCATTCCTTACGGTCAGACCGACCGAATCTCCAAGCTCATCCCCAATAACCCTGCGAACCCGACCACGCTGGGTGAGGCGATCGACGGGGACGAGCAGTTGCAGAAGATGCGACGGACTGAGGAAAGCGTGGCCAAGCTGTTCGATATCGGCTTGCAGCTCGAAGGCCTGTTCCGCAACGCATCGACCCACGCGGCGGGCGTGGTCATCGGCGACCGCGACCTGACTAAGCTGGTGCCGCTCTACAAAGACCCCCGCTCGGACATGCCCGCGACCCAATTCAACATGAAGTGGGTGGAGCCAGCAGGGCTGGTGAAGTTCGACTTCCTGGGCCTGAAAACGCTTACGGTCATCGCCGAGGCCGAGCGGCTGATCCGCCGGTTCGAGCCGGACTTCGACATCAACCGCATTCCGCTGGACGACCCGAAGGTGTTCGAGATGCTGGGCCGGGCTGAGTCCGTCGGCATCTTCCAGCTTGAATCCACCGGTATGCGCGACGTGCTGCGCAAGCTGCGGCCTGACCGCTTTGAAGACATCATCGCTGTGGTCGCGCTTTACCGACCGGGCCCAATGGAGAACATCCCCACCTACATCGCCCGTAAGCACGGCGCGGAACAGGTGCACTATCTCCACCCGCTGCTTGAGCCGATCGTGAAAGAAACCTACGGCATCATGATCTATCAGGAGCAGGTCATGCAGGCCGCCCAAGCGCTCGCGGGCTACAGCCTTGGCGGCGCTGATCTGCTGCGCCGGGCCATGGGTAAGAAGCTCAAGGAAGAGATGGACAAGCAAAAGGCGCTGTTCGTCGAAGGGGCGGCGAAGAACGATATCGCCGAGCGCAAGGCGCTGGAAATCTTTACCCAGATCGAAGCCTTTGCCGGCTATGGTTTCAACAAGTCCCACGCCGCAGCTTACGCGCTGGTTTCCTATCAGACTGCTTTCCTCAAGGCCCATTTCCCCGAAGAATTTCTGTGCGCCTCGATGATCCTCGACGCCGGGAACACCGACAAGCTCGCCGTATTCAAAGGG
>CBFHUI010000051.1:0-19625 GCA_965658725.1 Alphaproteobacteria bacterium
AAGAAGCGAGGCGCGTTCTATGGCGCCCTGGCGGAGAGCCTATGAGCACCGAACCCGCGTTCACGCTTTACGACTACGTGCTTTCCGGCAACTGCTACAAAATCCGGCTTGCAGCCGCGCTGCTTGCGGTGCCTTATGAGGCGGTTGCGATCGACTTTTACCCCGGCTTTGAACATCGCGGCGCGGCCTTCCGCAGGCTCAACCCGGCGGCGACCCTGCCGGTTTTGGTGACTGCCGACGACGGCACGGTCCTGACCGAGACCAACGCCATGCTCGCGTGGCTCGCGTTGCGGGCCGCCCGCGAACGCCCTGCCACTGCTGCATGGTATCCTGCGAGCGACCCCGTTCTGGGGCCGCGCCTGGTTGAGGCTATGGCCTTTGGTGCCAGCCTGACCAGCAGTATCGGTCTGGCGCGGCTTCACGACATGCTCGGGTGGCCCGCGGATGGCGAGGCAGCGCGTCAGGCGGGTCTGCAGGACTTGCGGCGGCTGGAACTGATGCTGACTGAGCGGCAGATTGATGGCGAGCGCTGGCTGGCTGGACCGGAACCGACGATCGCCGATCTCGCGTGCTTCCCTTACGCGGCCCTCAGCCCGGATGCGGGGCTGGAGCACGACGGTTTCCCCGCCTTGCGCCAGTGGCTTTACCAGGTCCGCGCTTTGCCCGGCTTCATCACCATGCCCGGCATCCACGACCTGCACGAACTGCGCTAGTCGCCCTGATCGCCAGCGGGCGGGTTGAGGCTCAGCAACTCTTCGAACAAGCCCGAATGATCCTGCGCCCCGCCGCCCAGATCCTCGACGTAGCGCCGATAGCGTTCGCCCAGCGCGCTCACCAGCGGCAGGGTCAGCCCCAAGGCCTCGGCCGCGTGCATGACGTTGCGCATGTCCTTGAGCTGCGTCGCTGCCGTGCCGCCGGGAACAAAGTCGCGCCGGGCCATGCGGCTGCCGTGCTGCTGGAGAATGGTGCTGTCGGCGAAGCCACCTTTGAGCGCGTCCCGCATGGCGTCAGTATCGACCCCGCCCGCTTCGAGGAACAGCTGAGCTTCTGCCACAGCGCCGATGGCGATGCCGACGATGGCCTGATTGGCAAGCTTGCACATTTGCCCCGCGCCGGTCGGTCCAACGTGGACCGGGCGGCCCATGGCGGAGAGCACGGGCTCTGCCGCAGCGAAGGCTTCGGCGTCACCGCCCGCCATGATCGCCAGCGTTCCCCCCTCTGCGCCCTTGGTTCCGCCGGAGACAGGCGCGTCGAGGAAGGCAACATCGGCAGCAGCAAGCGCGGCGGCGACGCTGTGCGCTTCATCAGCACGAGTGCTGGACATGTCCACCCACAATGCCCCGGTCTTTAGCGCGGGCGCGCACTGCCCGATCAGGGCTTCCAAAGCTGCCCCGTCGGTGACAATGGAGATCACAAGATCAGCCTGACCGGCCGCATCGACCGCTGAGCCTGCGAGCTCTGCGCCAAATGCTGCCAGTCCGGCGGCTTTCTTTGCCGTGCGGTTCCACGCCACCACACGGTAGCCCGCCTGTGCGAGGTTCCGCGCCATGGGAAACCCCATCAACCCGGTGCCAAGAAAAGCAATCGTTCCAGCCATTCCAGCCCCCTTCCTGTCCCGGTCCCGCGCGCCCCTCTTGAGCGCGCGATGGTCCTTGCTGCGCTGGGTTCAATTATGACAACGTACACCGTGCAAATGCAATCAAGCAGCCGCCTCAGCCCCAGAGAAAAGCCATGCCTAAGATCAAGCCCGAAGACCTGCGCTCGCGCCAGTGGTTCAACAACCCGGACGACCCGGAGATGACCGCGCTCTACATCGAGCGCTACCTGAACTACGGCCTGACGCCGAACGAGCTGCAGTCGGGCAAGCCGATCATTGCGATTGCGCAGACGGGCAGCGACCTGAGCCCCTGCAACCGCCACCACATCGAGCTGGCCAAGCGGGTGCGCGACGGGATTATCGCAGCGGGCGGGACACCGTTAGAAGTCCCCGTGCACCCCATCCAAGAAACCGGCAAGCGACCGACTGCGCTGCTCGACCGCAATCTGGCCTATCTCAGTCTGGTTGAGACCCTTTACGGTTATCCCATCGACGGTGTGGTGCTGCTGATCGGCTGTGACAAGACCACCCCAGCGCTCCTGATGGCGGCTTCAACGGTCAACATCCCGGCGATTGCCTTATCAGTTGGGCCTATGCTGAACGGCTGGCACGAAGGCGAGCGGGCAGGCTCCGGGACAGTGATTTGGAAAGCGCGTGAGCAGCTGGCCGAGGGCAAGATTGATGATGCCAAGTTCATGGAAATTGCTGCTTCAGCCGCGCCGTCTGTGGGATACTGCAACACCATGGGGACGGCGACGACGATGAACTCGCTGGCCGAAGCACTGGGCATGCAACTACCCGGCTCGGCGGCGATCCCAGCGCCTTACCGTGAGCGTGGGCAGATGGCCTATGAGACCGGCTTGCGCGCGGTCGATCTGGTCTGGGAGGATTGCCGCCCGGCCGACATCATGACCCGGCAGGCCTTCGAGAACGCCATTGTGGTCAACTCCGCCATCGGCGGTTCCACCAACGCGCCCATCCACCTGAACGCCATTGCCCGTCATTTGGGCGTGCCGCTGGACAACGACGACTGGCAGGCGCTGGGCTACCGCATTCCGCTGCTGGCCAACGTGCAGCCTGCGGGGGCTTATTTGGGCGAGGACTATCACCGCGCAGGCGGCGTACCAGCCGTGGTGCAGCGCCTGCTTGAAGCGGACCTGCTGCCTCACCCCGATGCGATGACCGTGAACGGGCAGAGCATGGACGCGAACTGCCGCGAGCGCCAGGCGAGCAACAGCGACGTGATCCGCCCGCTCGATCAGGCCTTGCGCGAAGAAGCTGGCTTCATCAACCTCAGCGGCAACCTGTTCGACAGTGCCATCATCAAGACCAGTGTCATCAGCCCGGCTTTCCACGCGGCCTATCTGGCCAACCCCAATGACCCCATGGCATTTGAGGGCGTGGCCGCGGTGTTCGAGGGGCCTGAAGATTTTCACCACCGCATCGACGACCCGGCTCTGGGGTTGGACCAGAACAGCATTCTGGTGATGCGCGGAACCGGCCCAAAGGGCTATCCCGGTGGCGCGGAAGTGGTGAACATGCGCCCGCCCGCCTACTTGCTCAAGCAGGGCGTGGAAGCGCTGCCGTGCATCGGGGATGGGCGGCAGTCGGGCACGTCCGGCTCCCCGTCCATCCTCAACGCCACCCCGGAAGCAGCAGAGAATGCCGGGCTGGCGATCCTTCAAACCGGCGACCGCATCCGCATCGACCTGAAGGAAGGCAGCGCGAACGTGCTGATTTCGGAGGCGGAATTCGACGCACGCCGCGACGCGCTAATCGCCGCGGGTGGCTTTGCGGTGCCGGAGAGCCAGACGCCGTGGCAGGAGTTGTTCCGAGAAAAGATTGAGCCGCTCGACCGGGGCATGACCTTGCGCGGTTCGGAAGCCTTCAGAGACGTCGCCCGCAAGTCCGTCCCACGCAACAACCACTAGGGCGCGGGATCAGCCCTCAGCCGCGATTGATGGTTCCGCTGTGGGTCTTGGCCCAGTCTTCGACCCGCCGGTTCATAGCGCGGAACCACAGCGGCGGGATCAGGGCAAGCAGGAAAGACCCCGGATAGCCAGCGGGCAGGGTGGGAACGTCTTCGTACGTTCGTAGCACCTGATAGTCACGCCAGGCGTGGGCGTGGTGGTCGCTGTGGCGCTGCAGGTTGAAGAGCAGCGCGTTGGACAGCCACTGGTCCGCGTTCCAAGAATGGATGGGGCGCACGGGTTCATAGTGTCCGTGCTCGGTCCGGGCGCGGCCTAGACCGTAGTGCTCGACGTAGTTTGCTTGGCTGAGCATGAGCCAGCAAATCACGTGATGCAGAGCGATCAGCGGGATCATCCACGGTCCAAAGACCAGAACCAGCGGCACCATCAGCACCACTGATAGCCCCCAGATCTGCAACAACTGGTTCCCCGCCTGCCAGAACCCGCCACGCTGGCGTAAGCGCTGCGCTTCCAGCTGAATTGCGCCCCAGAACGCGCCGGGGACTTCGCGCAGGGCAAAGGCGTAAAAGCTCTCGCCCAGCCGCGCACTGGCGCAGTCCTCCGGGGTCGCAACGCGGCGGTGATGGCCGGCGTTGTGTTCGAGGTTGAAGTGGCCATAGCCGACCAGCGCATTCGCGACCTTGGCCGCGCGCTTATCGAGCTTCTTGCCCGAATGTCCCAGCTCGTGCCCGACGTTGATGACTGTACCGTGATACAGGCCCGTTCCCACCATCAGCAGCACCAGCCAGCCCCAGTGCAGACCACCACTGGTCAGCAACAGACCCGCGGAGATCAGCACCAGATAGATGCTCCCGGCGTAGATCGGAACGGTGAGATAGAGCAGGGCTTTGAAGTAGGGATCGGTCTCTGCCGCCTCTTCCTGCGCAGCGCTCAAGTTGACCCGGTCCTCACCGAGCACAAGGTCCGCCAGCGGAAAGAAGCCGTAAATGATCAGCGGCAACGCGACAAACACCCACGGACTGCTCGTCGCCCAAAACAGCGCCATCACAGCTGGTACAATAAGCGCCGTCACGAAACCCACCAGCCAGCGCAGGCGGAAAAAGCGCGGAAGAACAGCAGGGGCAGCGGTTGCGGTCATGGGATTCTTGTACTGGAGCGAGTTTGAGAGGGAAAGAGTCAGACGCTTTCCCCTTTGACGCAGGCAATTCTTTTTCGTGTGAGCGGGTCAAAACAGATGGAAACGCTCATAAACTGCGCCAAAAACGCGATTTCAATTCTAAACAGCGACCTTGAATGGGTGAATCATTTCAACCCTGCAACAGGGGACACACAGCGAAATCGCCTGTTTCCACAGCATAAGCCTTCGAAAACCGGGCGTTACGTGAGGGTGGCAAAACGCTTCTCGTCAACCGCGACACCGCCCCGAGCCAACCGGGACATCGCCGCGGATCACACCAGAAACAAACCAACAAACCGCAACCGACGCTGCCACTTTTCTTCTTCCTTCTCCTCCCGGCGTCACACCATTCGAAAAGGCTAAACCCATGTTCTTCAAATCTGCTCTCAAGTTCGCTGCTGTCGTTTCTTTCGCTGCAACCACCACCGTCGCCAACACCGCTCACGCCGGTTGGTTCAACACCTCCAACATCTACCAGTTCGGCGTTGCAAATTCGGCTGGTGGCGCTCAGACCGGTTCCTGGAACCACATCGAAATGTACCAGGACGGCTGGGGTAACACCGGCATCGCGGCACAGGACGGCAACGGCAACGCCACCGTCATCGGTCAGTCTGGTTACGGCCACCAAGCCGATACAGCTCAGACCGGCAACTGCAACATCTCCGGCATCGCACAGTTCGGCGGCTACAACTCCGCGACGGCGGAGCAAGTCGGCGACTGTAACGCGCAGGCAGTGATCCAGATGGGCTACGGCCACTCGTCCAACACCACGCAAGTCGGCACCGGCAACGTCTCTGTGATCGTTCAGTACTAAGGCGTCTCCCTTTACCTCTCCCCAACCGCTGCCGGGCCGGCGCGCTGCTCTCTGCTCAGCAGAGGGACCGCGCCCGGCCTGTGGCCGTTTAAACTCCCCCGTGCTCACTTCCATGAAAGGAGCTTTCCCATGTCACTCCAACCCTTTCCCTTCGCCCTGAGCCTCGCCGGGCTGGCCATCGGCGGTCTGTCGTTGGCCGCTCTCGCGGTCAGTCAGGGCAACGGCACCAGCAGTACTGCTGACGCTGTCGCGCCAGATTTTGCGAGTGCCCCCGAAGACCTTGCCGCCCTGTCTGCGCCCCTGTGCAGCATCGATCTCGATACCTCCAGCGGCCGGGCCATCTTGTCCGCACAAGTCACGCCAGAAACCACGCTGAGCGGTACGTTTGCCTTGCGTGTGACCCGCCAAGTTGGCGGCAATCGGTCTTCGATCCGTCAGGGCGGTGCCTTTACCGCACCAGCGGGCGAGACAACCATCCTTTCCCTTTCCGCGTTCAACAGCGGGCAGGGCATTGACGCCAGCCTGACAATCAAGGCAGGCGGCGAGACCTTTGCCTGCGACTTCCCCGGCTTGCCGATGGACAGTTGAAGCCTGCCACCGCGATCGGCGCTGGGGTCGCTAAGGAGGGAGGGTAGGCTCAGCGCTTGCCCTCCCTCTTTGCTGTTCAGCGGTGGCGGCGGAAGGGGCTTTTTTGCACTTTTCAACCGCCGGTAATTCGCCGAAGGTCAGCGCCCCTGCCGCACCCGGCTGTTTGTCCCAAGGAAGTCCGCCATGCACGCCGCAACCTGGTCCTATCCCACCACAGTCCGCTTTGGCGCTGGCCGCATCGGTGAATTGGCTGAGGCCTGCTCCAGCGCCGGGATGTCCCGTCCGTTATTGGTGACAGATCGAGGATTGGCAGGGCTTGGCTTTGTCCAGCAGATCGAAGATAGCCTGCGCACGGCTGGCCTTGGGGTGGCACGCTTTGCCGAGGTTGACCCCAACCCGACGGGTGAGAACCTTGCCGCGGGGGTTGAGGCCTTCCGCGCGGGTCAACACGACGGCGTGGTCGCCGTTGGCGGCGGTTCGGCGCTGGACTTGGGCAAGCTGGTGGCGTTTCAGGCGGGGCAAACCCGGCCTGTGTGGGACTTTGAGGATATCGGCGACTGGTGGACGCGTGCGGATGAAGCGGCCATCGCGCCCAACATCGCCGTACCGACCACTTCCGGCACCGGCTCCGAATTGGGCCGCGCAGGCGTGCTGACCAACCCCGAGACCCACGAGAAAAAGATCATCTTCCACCCGAAAATTCTGCCCACAGCAGTCATCGCAGACCCTGAACTGGCAACCTCCATGCCCGCGTGGATTACTGCAGGGACCGGGATGGACGCCTTTGCGCACTGCTTGGAAGCCCTGAGTTCTCCGCATTTTCACCCCATGAGCCACGGTATCGCGCTGGAGGCTTTGCGGCTGGTGAACGAGAACCTGCAGACTGCGTTTGAAGAGCCGATGAACCTGGCCGCGCGGGCGAACATGATGGCGGCGGCGATGATGGGTGCGGTCGGGTTCCAGAAGGGCTTGGGCGCGGTGCACGCGCTCAGCCATCCGATCGGCGCGCTCTACAACACCCACCACGGCACCACCAATGCCGTGCTCATCCCCGCTGTGTTGCGCCTGAATCGTCCGGCGATCGAAGCCACGTTTGAACGGGTGGCGGCTTATTTGGGAATTGAAGGTGGGTTCGACGGGTTCGCGCGCCGGGTTGATGCGCTCAACACAGCGCTTGAGATCCCACCGACGCTGACCGCGCTGGGCCTGACGGACCCGGATGTCGATGCCATCGTCCGGGGCGCTCTGATCGATCCGTCGTGCGGGGGCAACCCGGTTCCGTTGGACGATGCGGCGCTGCGCAGAGTGCTGCTCGAAAGCCTCTAAGCCGCGCGATCAGCGGGCCAGCGGTTCGGGCAACAGGCGAGCGGGCAGATCGGCATAAGTCCGCGCGCCCAATTGCATCATGTTCGCCACAAGATCGGCGCGGAGAATGTGGATCAGGTGGTCCACACCCCGCGCGCCCAGTGCGCCCAAGGCATAGTGGAAGCCGCGCCCCATCATCACAAAATCAGCCCCCCGCGCCATTGCGCGCAAAATATCCAGACCGCTGCGCACGCCTGAATCAAAGATGATCGGCACGTCTGGGCCAGCAGCCTGCCGGATCAGGGGGAGGGCGTCGATCGAGGCGGGACCGGCTTCGAACTGGCGGGCCGAGTGGTTGCTGACCCAGAGCACGTCTGCACCTGCTTCCAGCAAAGGCGGCACGGTTGCGGGATCCTGTACGCCTTTGATCATCAGCGGCCCGTCCCACAGGTCGCGCAGCCGGGCCAGATAGTCCCAATCAGGGTAGCCGCGGATCAGGCGGCCAGCGTGGACAAAGGTGTCTGCCGACGACTGGCCCTTCTCGACGTAGCTTTCAGGAAAGCGCATGCGTGGCACGCCCACGCGCGCCATGCGCAGCGACCAGCCGGGATTGAGCAGCGTAGAGGCGATGATGCGCGGGGTGAAGCGGGGGGGTGTGGCGAGGTGTGCGCGGCGCTGCCGCTCGCGCCGGCTCTCGCCCGGTACATCAACGGTCAGGGCCAGCGCGGTAAAACCGGCAGATTTGGCCCGGCGCAGCATGTCCTTGAGCACCGCCGGGTCGGCGGGGGCGTAGAGCTGAAACCAGCCGCGGCCATCGGTGAGGGGCCCAACTGCCTCTGGGGTGGAAGCGGAAACGGTGGAGAGCCCGAAGGCCAACTGCAGCTCAGCGGCCTTACGCGCAAGAATGCGCTCGGCATCGGGCCAAATCATCCCCGACATCCCAATCGGCGCAATCCCGAGCGGGAGGCTCCAGTCCTCACCCAGAAAGTGGGTCGAGAGCTTGGGCTCGAACTGGCCTGCGAGGATTGACGGCATAAAACCAACCCGGTCCAATCCCGCGCGATTGCGATCCGCTCCGGCTTCCGTGCCGGTGGCTGAATCCAGGTACTCAAAAGCAAAATCCGGCAAGCGTCGCTGCGCCCGCGCACGCAGGTCGGAGAGGGCAGGTAGGGTAAAATCTAAATCCATAGGCAGGCAGGACGGTTGCAGCTTCCTTGCGCTTGATTGCACGAGGCGAACCAAACTCTGCCACGGGTCTGCGCGGTCGTCTCTGTCTTTGTTGTCTCGGCCGGGGATGAGCGCGGCTTGGGCGCGCGCAAGCCCATGCTGACTAAGGAATGTGCAAACGTGCGTATAAAGGCATCATCGGACAGAAAGTATTGCAATTGTGCTGTTCTTTTGAGCAGGGTTTCCAGAACAGTCACTCTGCGCTGGTCTTTTCCGCGTACCGTACCAAGGAGAGAGAAATGAAAAAGATTCTGTCAGTGGGCCTGATTGCTGCTGTCGCGTCGTTGAGCGCGGCTGCAACGGCGGTCGCCCAAACCAAGATCCCGTTCGCCCTGGACTGGAAATTCGAAGGCCCCTCTGCGGCCTACTTTGCGGCCATTGATAACGGCCACTTTGGCGCTGCTGGCCTGGACGTCGAAATTTCGGCGGGCTCGGGCTCGCTGGACGCCATTCCAAAGGTGGCAACCGGGGCGTTCCCGATCGGCTTCGCCGACATCAACTCCCTGATCAAATTCAAGGACCAGAACCCCGACGCGCCTGTGATCGCTGTCATGATGGTCTATGATAAGCCACCGTTTGCGGTCATTGGTCGGAAATCGCAGGGCATTTCCGGCCCGGCGGACCTTGAAGGCAGCGTGCTGGGTGCACCGCCGCCAGATGGCGCATGGGCTCAGTTCCCGGCTTTCGCCAGCGCCAACGGTCTGGACGTCAGCGCGATCACGGTTGAGCCTGTGGGCTTCCCGACCCGTGAGCCGATGCTTGCCGAAGGTAAAGTAGACGCCATCACCGGCTTCTCCTTCTCCAGCTACTTGAACCTGGTGCGCTTGGGTGTGTCTGAAGACGACATCTCGACCATCCTGATGGCGGACTACGGTCTGGCGCTCTACGGTAACGCTATCATCGTCAACACCGACTTCGCTGCCGACAATGCTGGCACGGTGACGGACTTCCTCGCGGCTGTGGCTGCGGGCTGGAAAGACGTGATCGCAGACCCGGAGATGGGTGCCAAGGCCGTTGCCAAGCGGAACCCTGCTTCTGACGTCGCGCTTGAAACCCGCCGTCTGCAGCTGGCCATCGACGGCAACGTGATGACCGATTACACCATGGCAAACGGCATGGGTGGGATCGATGCGGACCGCATGGCGAAGGCGCTGATGCAGATCGCTGAAACCTACGAGTTCCAGAACGCAGCAGATGCGTCGCTGTACTACACTGATGCTTATCTTCCAGACGCTGCAGCGCGGAAGCTGATGTAAGTCTGACCAAAATGTCGGGGCCTCCGGGCCCCGGCTCTTTTCCTTTTATTCCTTTCAGTATTGTAGTTTGACCCCATGACAGCCCAACCGGTTATCGCGATTGAAGGCGTAACGCACGCCTATGAGACCGACACAGGTCCGCTTCCTGTCCTCAACGACATCAGCTTCGAAATCGCACCCGGTGGCTTTACCGCTGTTGTTGGGCCCTCGGGCTGTGGCAAGTCCACTTTGACCAAGCTGGTCTCGGGCCTGATCAAGCCCAATGCGGGCCGTGTGATGCTCGATGGTAAGCCCGTGACCTCGCCGCGCCCTACGGTGGGCATGGCCTTCCAAAACCCCGTCCTGCTCGAATGGCGCTCCATTCTGCGCAATGTCCTGCTGCCGCTGGAAATTGTGCGCGGGCACGGCCTGAACCGCGAGCAGGCAGAAGGGCGCGCGCATGAACTGCTGGCGCTGGTCGGCTTGTCGGGTTTTGAAGACAAGCGACCCTCAGAGCTTTCGGGCGGCATGCGCCAGCGTGCCTCGCTGTGCCGCGCGCTGATCCACCGCCCCAGCGTGCTGATCCTTGATGAACCCTTTGGCGCGCTCGACGCCTTTACCCGCGAAGACCTGTGGCAGATCATGTTCAAGTTACGGGTGGAGCAGGGCGTGACGTGCCTGCTGATCACCCACGACTTGCGCGAAAGCATGTTCCTCGCCGATGAAGTCGTTGTGCTCTCTGACCGCCCGGCAGGCATCCAGCACCGGATGACCGTGCCGCTGGGCCGAGAGCGCAGCATCGAAGACCTCTACCGTCCCGAAATCGTCGAGTGTCTCGCTGAACTGCGGCGACAGATCCAGATCGCCCAAGGACGCCATGAACCCGCCTCGGCGTCGGCCAAAGGGGAAGCCGCCTGATGTCTGCACAGAACCTTCGCCTGATCCGGCAAATCCTTGTTCCGCTGGTGTCGATCGTCGTCTTCCTCATCCTCTGGGAGCTGCTGGTCTGGTGGCGGGGCTGGCCGAACTACAAAATGGCCTCACCCAGTGACTTGACTGAGGCCTATCAGAAGTACTGGAAGCTGTTCTTTATCTATGGCTGGCAGACCCTGTGGCGGACCGTTCTGGGGCTGCTGATCTCGGTGCTGGTGGGAACGGCGCTGGGAATGATCATGGGCTTCTCCCGCGTGGCCCGAGACGCGCTCTACCCGCTGCTGGTCGGCTTTAACGCCGTGCCAAAGGCAACAGTGGTTCCGGTGATCGCACTGCTGTTCATCGGTGCGGACAACACCAATACCGTGCTCATGGCCTTCATGATCAGCTTCTTCCCGATCGCCGTCTCTGTGTCGGTGGGGCTGAACACGCTGGAGACCGAATACCGCGATATCCTGCGCGCGCTGGGTGCAAGCCGCTTGACGGTGTTCTGGAAAATCGCCCTGCCCAAGACGCTGCCCGAGTTCTTTGGCGCGCTGAAAGTCGCCGTAACGCTCGCCTTTATCGGCACCAATCTGGTCGAAATCATCGAGCCCCACGGGATGGGGCTGGGGCACTTGTTCGACAGCGGCAAGATCAACGCGGACTATCCGCTGATGTTCGCCGTCCTGCTGGCGCTCGCCTTCCTTGGCATTGTGCTGTTTTACGCGGTAGTTTTGCTGGAGAAGGTCTTTGCAGGCTGGGCGGAGAAGCCGGACACCTAAGCGTCGCGCGCCCGCCTGCATCCAAGGACCGCCAAACCTGCGCTTGATCGGAGAAGGCCATGGGCGTGCACAGTTCTGACATCACATTCACCACCCGCGAGGGTGAAACGTACGCCGGACGCCTGTCGGTTCCAGCGGGCAGTGAACCGGTTCCTGCCATCCTCGTCATGCCCGCAATTTTCGGCACAGACACAGAGATGGAGGGGCTGATCGAAGCCTTTGCCGCGGATGGTTTTCTGACCGCCGCGCCTGACTATTTCTTCCGCACGGTTCCAGGTCCGACGGGGGAGGTAGAAGTCGCCTTTGACCGCATGAACCGGCACGACATCGAACAAGGGTTAGTGGACATGTCCGACGCGCTTGACGAGCTGCGTGCCCATGAACGGTGCAACGGCAAGGTCGCGGTTCTGGGGTTTTGCTTTGGCGGGCTGTTCGCTTTTCTCGGCGGGACGCGCTTGGGCGCCGACGCGGTTGCTGCCTACCACGGCACGCGCATCCACACTTGTCTGGATGAAGCCGATCAGCTGACCGTTCCTACCAGCCTGCACTATGGCGACGATGATCCGCACGTGCCCATGGAGCAGGTTGAGCTGATCATCGCGGCGCTGGCGGCAAAGGCGAACGTGGACGTGGTCGTTCACGCGGGCGGAAAGCACAACTTTTCCATGCCCACCAAACCCGGCTACGACGCCGAGATCGCCAAGGCGGCAAGGGAGGCCGTGCTCGCCTGTTTCCGGTCCATGTAAGGGCGCTTGACCAAACGGAAAAAAGGGGAAGCCGAAGAGGCTTCCCCTTTTTGCTTTTCTCCTGAGTAGAAGAGCGGCTAGCGGGTCTTGGCGTCTGCCATGAACCCGAGGATCAGCGGCACGATGCAGGCCGCAATCGCGATCCACACCCACACCGCGGGCATGGAGCTACCCGCGCCCATGAAGATTGCGCCAGAGACGCCTTCCCAGTTTTCGATGGAACTTCCCATGATGGTTATCCTTTCGTGCTGTGGTTAGTCGCTGGCAGGCTCGGAGGCAGCGATGCCTTCGGGGTACGCCTGAGCAGGAACCTTGGTGGGATCAAGACCGGCAAGCTCAGCCGCTTCGCCAACGCGGAGCAAGCCGAGGGTCTTGAGAATCAGGGAGATTACGTAGCCTGGCACCAGACCCAGCAGGATACAGGTGATCGCGCCAACGGCCTGACCGATGAAGTTCACGGTCGCTACGCCTTCGCCCTGCAGCGCCGGGTAACCCGCGCCCCAGATGCCGAACATCAGCACGCCGAAGACACCGATGGTACCGTGGACCGTGACCGCGCCAACAGCGTCATCGATGCGGAAGCGCTCTAGCACGCTTGCTGCAGGCTTAAGCAGGATACCGCCCGCCATAGCGATCAGGAAGGTCAGTGGCGGCCAGTAGACATCCAGACCCGAAGCGGTCGCAATGATCCCGGCCAGAGCGCCGGACATCATCCAGAACGGATCGCGGGTGAAGACCCACGCGCCGATGATACCGCCTGCGAAGGCCATCAGAATGTTGAATGCCAGCGCCGACAGGGTCATGGGTGTGCCATAGATCGTGGCGAAGTTGTCGCCGTACCAAGACCAGCCTTCGCCCGGGAAGATGGCACAGGCCATCAGGAAGCCCCAGAAGCCGACGATGATCAGCATCAGGCCGGTGATCGTGAATGGCATGTTGTGGCCCGAGAGATTGTTGGCTGAGCCGTCTTTGTTGAACTTGCCAATGCGCGGGCCGAGGTTGATCAGAACACCCAGCGCAAAGAAACCCGCAACCGTGTGTACGACACCCGCCGCACCGAAGTCGTGGAAGCCGAAGTTCGTCACCAACCAGCCGTCAGCGTGCCAGCCCCAAGCCGCTGCAATCACCCAAGCAACCGCGCCAAGCACGACGGCGAGAATAATGAAGCCCGTGGTCTGGATGCGCTCAATCACAGCGCCGGAGAAAATCGAAGCAGTGGTCGCTGCGAATAGCGCGAACGCGCCCCAGAAGACGCCGGACGAGTTGTCACCCAGGAACGGACCCATGGACTCAGACCAAGGCAGTGCAAAGCCAGCGTCAGAGCCGAAGGGCAGGCCGGATGGGAAAGCCCAGTAGATCCACCAACCGACAAAGAAGAAAGCCGGGATGACGTAGGCGAAAGCCAGGATGTTCTTGATGCCGGAAGCCAGCACGTTCTTCGCCCGCGATGCCCCCATTTCATAGGCCAGGAACCCGGCGTGAATGATTACCATTAGTGGAATGGTAAGGTAGTAGAATACCTCGGCAACCATGGTGTTGGTTACCGCTGCACTCCCTTGAAGCGCTGCGACCTGTTCGGTCAGCGTGGCAAGTTGTTCTTCCACTGCCACTCTCCTCTTCAACTCATTGGTTGGTGTTGCTTATCCCGGCACTGGATGCCGAGCCTCAATACATTCTTGAGGCCTTAAGTTTACCATCCAAGGCAGAAATTCGAAGAAAAAAAGTTTCTCTAAGTGAAAATTAGGCGCAATAAATCGGAAATGGTCCCGATTTGGTCGCGGTTTACATCACATTGCGCAAGGATTGCTCAACCGCGTGCCAGAATGACTCGGCACTGGAGATCGCGGAAATCAGGGTGAAGCCGCCCTCATCATCGGCCAGAACGATGGCACCCAGATGCTCCATTGAGGTCCGTGCAAGAGCCCCAGCAGGGAAAGCGGAGGGGGGCAGGTTGATGGGGCAAATGCGCTCCAACGCTGGCAGCGCAAGCGCACCCTTAAGGTGCAGGCTGACCCAAGAATCCGACTGATCGGTAACGTACGCTGCAGTCCCCAGCATCGCGGCAAGGGCGGAAGCGTCCGGCTGCTCGGCGCGCTGAGCGATCAGGAAGAACTGATCCTGCGCCAAGCCGCACAGACGACAGTCACCATTGGCGGACACGGTGCTTGCCCCTGCCGCAGGGCGGGACAGGCCGAAGCTTTCTTGCAAAGCGGCTTCAAAGCGGGCGTTCTCGCCCAAGGGCACACTCAGTGAATAGATCGGCCGGTCGCGGATGACCCAGAGTGCTGTATCGCCCAACGTCGTCGAACGGCTATCGAGCGGGTAAGTGGCGGTTAAAGGCTTAAGCACGGAGACGCTCCCCCTCTGGATCAATGAAGTGGGCAGAGACCACTTCGACTTCGATGTCCTTGCCCCGGACCAGATCAACCGCGCGCAGTCGCTCACCCTTGCGGGTATCACCCGCACGGAGCAAGCCCAGCCCGATCGAATGGCCCAGATTAGGCGAGAAGGCCACGGAGGTCATGTAACCTAAGTCATTGCTCGCGACAGCATCCTTTCCCAGATCGACGAAGTGCGCCCCGGCGGTCAGGGTGTCGCCTCGGTTCACAGGTTGGAAGCCCACCAACCGATAGCCGTCTTCGGCGTTCAGGGCAGGGCGCTCGGAGAGGATCCTGCCTACGCTGTCTTTCTTCTGCGATACGAACCCGCCCAAAGACAGGTCACGCGCGGTGGTCTGACCGTTCAACTCGTTTCCGGCAGCGTGGCCCTTTTCAATCCGCATCACGCCCAGCGCTTCAGTGCCGTAGGGCGTCACGCCCAGATCGGCGCCGGCTTCCATCAGACTGCGCACGAGCGCGTCGCCGTAGCGGGTCGGCACGGCCAGTTCATAAGCGAGCTCACCGGAGAACGAGATGCGGAACAGCCGCGCAGGAGTGCCGCCACAGACAGACATCTCCCCGCAGGCCATGAAGGGAAAGGCCTCGTTCGAAATGTCGTGCTCAGGGTCAACCACACGCTCAAGCAGGGTCCGGGCCTTGGGACCGGCGACGGCGAACTGCGCCCACTGCTCGGTCGCGGAGATGAGTTGAACGTCCAGCCCGGGCCACAGGCATTGGCGGCAGAACTCCAGATGCCGGAATACAGAGACCGCGTTGGCAGTCGTGGTGGTCATCACAAAGTGGGTTTCGGAGAGCCGCGCGGTTGTACCGTCGTCTTTGACGATGCCGTCTTCGCGCAGCATCAGCCCATAGCGCACCTTGCCCACGGGCAGCTTGGCGAAGGCGTTGGCGTAAACGCGGTTGAGGAAGGTCGCGGCGTCGCGGCCCTGAATATCGATCTTGCCAAGCGTGGTGACGTCGCAGATCCCGACGCCCTGACGCGTGGCGAGGACTTCGCGGTCCACGCTCTCCCGCCAGTGTGTTTCGCCCGGCTGCGGGTACCACTGCGCGCGCATCCAGTTGCCAGTTTCGACGAAGACCGCGCCCTGTTCCTCTGCCCATTTGTGGGAGGGGGTAAGGCGTGTGGGTTTGAAATGCTTGCCCCGCGAGCGACCTGCAAAAGCACCGATGGCCACGGGCTGATAGGGCGGGCGGAACATGGTCGTTCCAGTCTCGGCAATGCTCATCCCGGTCATTTCGGCCATGATCGCCAGACCGAGAACGTTGGAGGTCTTCCCCTGATCGGTCGCCATGCCAAGCGTGGTGTAGCGCTTGAGGTGCTCGACCGAGCGGAAGCCTTCTTGGAAGGCGAGCTTGACGTCTTTGGTGGTGACATCGTTCTGCAGGTCCACCCACGCCCGCGCGCCCTTGGCCGCATCCGAGGTGACGGTCCAGATGGCGCGGGTTGGTGCCGTCGCGGCATCGTCGTCTGAGACGGCGGGCAGGGTGGCGCGCGCAGCGCTGACGCCCAGCGCGTCAGCGGCCCGCACGGCGGCGTCTTCGCCGCTGGCCAGACAGGCTGCCAGACTGAAGATACCAGCGGCAGACCCCGCGGGAATTTGCCCCGCAGGCAGGGTTTCAGCGGGGACAAAGGCCTGAATGTCGGGCTGCCACACAGGCTTGGAGCGATGGTGCGAGGTCAAGTGCACGTTCGGGCTCCACCCACCGGAAATCGCCAGTGCGTCGCAGTAAACCCGCTCGCCCGTATTCAAGGTAACGGCGTGCAGCCCCGTGCGCCCGTGGGTGTTCACGACTTGCTCATCATGCGACAGGACGCGCACGTCCACGCCTTGCGCGCCGGCGGTTCGCTGAAGGGCTTGCATCTGCGCAGGGTCCGCACCGAAGGCAACAATCTGTTGGCCCGGCGTAACGCCAAAGCGGTTGATGTAGGTCGAGACTGCGCCTGCGAGCATGACGCCGGGGCGGTCATTGTTGGCGAAGGCAATGGGACGCTCTGTAGCGCCGGTCGCGATGATTGCTTGCTTGGAATAGACCCGCCAGAGCACCTGCCGTGGCGCGTCGCTGTGGTGGGCGAGGTGGTCGGTTTTGCGTTCCAGCAGGCCGTAGATGCCGTGGTCGTAGGTGCCGTAGACCGAAGCGCGCGTCATCACGCGGACATTGGGCAGGCTGTCCAGTTCGGCGCTGGCTTGTGCGATCCAGTCTGCGCCATCGTGACCCGCTCGATCACCGCCCAGCACGAAGTCCTGCTCGGACAGCAATACCTGCAAGCCCGCGCGGCCCGCGGTCAGTGCAGCCATCAGCCCGGCGGCCCCACCCCCAACGACCAGCACGTCACAGTGCAGGAAGCCCTTATCGTAAGACCCGCTGTCGTGCTCACCGCTCAGCGCGCCCAGACCCGCAGCCCGGCGAATCAGCGGTTCGTAGACCCGCTCCCAAAACGCTCGGGGCCACATGAAGGTTTTGTAGTAGAAGCCAGCGCCCAGAAAGGCGGCGAACAGGTCGTTGACCGCCATCAGGTCGGTTTCAAGGCTGCCGATATGGTTTTGCGAGCGCGCCTGCAGACCGTCGAAGAGCTCCGTAACCGTCCCGCGAGCGTTCGGCTCCTGCGCCCCGCCAGAGCCGAGCATGAACAGCGCCGAAGGTTCCTCGGGTCCAGCCGAGAAGATGCCGCGCGGCCGGTGGTACTTGAAGGAGCGCGCGACCAGCCGGACATCGTTGGCGATCAGTGCGGAGGCCAGCGTATCGCCGGGGTGCGCCTGCATGGCCTTGCCGTTAAAGGTGAAGTTGAGCGCTTCGCTGGTATCCACCAGGCCACTGCGGCTCAGACGGTTGACTTGCTTACCGCTCATTTGCCGCGCCCCCGCTCGAGTGCCACGTCGCGGGCGAGGCGAACTTCTGTAATCTCGTGCGTACGCGTGTCGCGCGTCACGACCAGCCATGAGCGGTCGCCCTGCTCATGGAACCACAGCTCCTGATGCAGGCCTGCGGGGTTATCCCGCAGGTACTGATAGTCGTAGAAGGCCTCTGCCGCGCCGTCGGCCTCACCGTCCGGACGGTCGATCAGGGAGGCGTCGCCGAGGTAGACAAATTCTGCCGCATCGCGCGGCCCAAGCAGGGGGTGATTGATGATCATGGTGCTGCGTCCTAGTGCAGGTTCGGCTGCGCGCCGACCCCCTTTTCGTCGATCATGGCGCCGCGCAAGAAGCGGTCTAGGCGGTATTCCGTGGCGACCGGATGGGGCTCATCACGAGCCAGCAAATGGGCGTAGCAGTAGCCCGAGGCCGGGGTCGCTTTGAACCCGCCGTAGCACCAGCCACCGTTGAAATAGAGGCCCGACACGGTGGTCCGGTCGATAAACGGTGAGCCGTCCATGGACATGTCCATGATCCCGCCCCACGACCGGACGACTTTGGCCCGCCCCAGTGAAGGCATGAGCGACATCCCGCCTTCGCAGACGTCCTCGATCACCGGCAGGTTGCCGCGCTGGGCGTAGGAGTTGTAGCCGTCGATGTCACCGCCAAAGACCAAACCGCCCTTGTCGGATTGGCTGAGGTAGAAGTGCCCGGCACCGTAAGTGATGACGCCGGGAATGATCGGCTTCATGGCTTCGGATACAAAGGCCTGAAGCACGTGGCTCTCGATTGGTAGACGCAGGCCGGCATAGGACATGACCTTGCTCGACGACCCGGCAACGCAGACCGCGACCTTGTTGGCCCCGATAGGGCCAAGCGTGGTCTGAACGCCGGTGATTGCCCCGCCGCTGCTGATGTCCATGCCTGTCACTTCACAGTTCTGGATGATGTCCACACCATTCTCGCTCGCGCCCTTGGCGTAGCCCCAAGCGACAGCATCATGGCGGACGGTGCCGCCGCGCGGCTGGTAGAGCCCGCCCTGAACCGGGAAGCGTGCGTCGTCAAAGTTCAGCGTTGGATAGAGCGCCCGCACGCCGTCTTGATCCAGCAATTCAGAGTCCACGCCATACATCCGCATCGCGTTACCCCGGCGCGCGTAGGCGTCGCGCTGGCCGTCGGAGTGGTAGAGGTTCAGAACCCCGCGCTGGGAGACCATGGCGTTGTAGTTGAAGTCCTGCTCCAACCCTTCCCACAGTTGCATGGAGAACTCGTAGAAGGGCTCATTGCCCGGCAACATGTAGTTCGAACGGATGATCGTGGTGTTGCGGCCCACGTTACCGCCCCCGATCCAGCCCCTTTCCAAAACCGCCACGTTGCGAACGCCGTAGACCTTGGACAGGTAGTAAGCCGTTGCCAGTCCATGACCGCCGCCGCCGACGATGATGACATCGTAATGGGACTTGGGTTGGGAGACGTCGCGCCAGGTTGGGGTCCAGCCCTTGTTTCCTGTCAGGCCCTCCCACAAAATTCTTAAGGCCGAGTACCGCACCGACGCGCTCCACACGTTAATTGATCGTGCGCAGAGCTAAGCGGCCTTGCACGAGCAAGTATTCCAAAAAAGCGCAATTTCTTTTAACAAAAGAGACAAGGGCAGTATTGAAGACAGGGGCAGACTATCCGTGGATGAGCGTACGCGTCGCGTAGGGATCGTAGGGATTGGCGGGTTCTCGCTGATGTCGATGGCTTCGACCATCGAACCCCTGCGCGCGGCCAACCTGATCGCAGGAGAAACGCTCTATGAGCTGAACTTCCTGTCCTCTGCCGCCAGTGGCCGGTCATCGGTCGGGCTGCAGATCCCTGGTGCGGTGCCACTCCGAGGGTCAGGGCAGCAGGAGTTCATTATCGTGGTGGCCGGGGGTGACCCTTTTGCTGTGACCGATCGCAGCCTGACGGAATGGCTGCGCGAGCAGGACCTGAACGGCGCAACCTTGTGCGGGGTGTCGGGCGGTCCGGTCATCCTCGCGCGGGCCGGTGTGATGGCGGGGTACCGGATGACG
>CBFHUI010000052.1:0-19457 GCA_965658725.1 Alphaproteobacteria bacterium
CGAAGCCATACCATCGCTGGTAAAGGTCGCTGATCCCCGCTCGCAACTCATCGGTGCCCAAGGCCATGGTGTAGCCCAGGGTTTGCGCTTCCATGGCAGCGGCGACGGCCTCGCGTGCGGCCTTTGGGGCAGGGGTGCCGGGTTGGCCGACTTCGAGGTGATAGACCGCTCGACCAGCCTGTTCAGCATCCTGTGCAGCGCGCATCACGTCCATCACGCGAAAGGCATCGACTGTGCTTCGTTCTGCTACCTTGAGACCCATGTACCGGCACCTTCCTTGCATTAGTTCTATCAGGCAGACACTTTGTTACAGTGGTAATGCGACTTTCACCCGAACGCTACTGGACACACTTGCAGTCTGCATGAAACAAACGAAGCATATTCGCATAATACAACTGGAGATCACGTCAATGATCCGCATTCTCTCCATCGCGCTGGGCGTTTTTGCCCTTGTAGCAACCGCCCAGGCTGCCTTGGCACAGGACGCCAGTCCGGCGACAGCAGATCCTGCAGAGCTGTTCACGGAGCAAGAGCGCGACCGCATTCGGGCTGAAGCGCTGGCCGCGATCCTCCAGTATCCAGAGATCATTGAGGAGGCGATGGAAATCCTTGAACAGCGCCGGGCAAGCGATGCCCTAGCGTCCGTTTTGCAGGATCCAAACACGCCTATCCTCGGCAACCCGGATGCGACAGTCACGCTGATTGAGTTCTTTGACTACAACTGTGGCTATTGCCGCCGGATGGCCGAGCCGCTGCGCGAGTTGATTGCGACCGACAGCGAGTTGCGCGTGATCATGATCGAGACCCCAATCCTGAGCGAAGAATCGCTGCAGGCGGCACAGGCTTCACTGGCTGTTCACATGATGGGATCCGACTATAGCCGCGTGCACTTCGAGGCGATGATTTCCAGCGGTCGTGCCACGGGTTCGAGCGTTCTCGGTGTCGCAAGCGAGATGGGCCTTAATGAAGATGCCCTGATGGCGATTATGGGCGGGGAGAGCGTCCGTCAAACCATTGCTCAGAACTACGCGGCGATGCAGGCGATGGACATTTCCGGCACGCCTGCGTTCATCGTAGCGGGCAGTCCGACGCCCACGACGCTGACCCGGATCAACGTTCTTCCTGGCGCTGTGCCTGTGGAAGAACTTCGCGCGACAATCGAACTGACGCGTTCAGGCTCCTGATTTGCGCAGGTTTGGGATCACTTTTTGGCGTGTGTGGCCCAATGTTCGCCGCATTTGCCCCCAACTTTTTTATCCTGTTTTCTGGCACTAAACGGAATTTCCGGTTTATTATGCGACCGGAAATTCCTTTCCCTATTGGAGGTGGATAGACGCGGCTCTATCCACAATTTTGCCCAACCTTCCCCAGCGACGATGCGGTCTTATCGGTGTATCTCTTGTTATGTGGACAAGAAGGCGCGCCCGCTTTGGTTTTCTGAAGCCAGCTCGGAGAAAGCTGCCCGGTTCCGCAGAAGAGTTGGGGCGTTCGATCCAGTACCGACAGTGAGCGGCCCGACATGATTCGATTTTGCGAACGAATTTTTTGGGGTCCAAACCGGCGTGGCACGTGTTCTCGTAATCAACGGTCCAAATCTGAATACACTGGGCTGGCGTCAGCCAGAGATGTACGGCACCGAAAGCCTGGCCGATATTGAAGCATTGTGCGTTGCTGCGGGTGAGAGCCTCAACCTGCAAGTCGAGTGCTTCCAGGCGAACAGTGAAGGCGCCATTGTTGACCGAATTCAGGACTGCCGTGGAAGCTTTGATGGCATCGCGCTGAATGCGGGGGCCTACACTCACACGTCTATCGCGATTCTCGATGCCTTGCTGGCTGTCGATCTGCCGGCGATCGAGGTGCATCTCTCGAACGTTTACCAGCGCGAGCCGTTTCGCCACACCTCCTACATCTCCAAGGCTGCAATCGGCGTAATCGCTGGTTTCGGTTCGCACAGCTACGTTCTGGCGCTGCAAGCGCTGAACTATCGGCTGTCTCAAGCACGTCAATCTTAAGGGTATCAGGGTCCGCACATGGCGCAGAAAACAGACAAAGCAAACGGCTCCTTCGACGTTTCAGCAAACCTCCTCCGAAAGCTCGCAGACACCATGGGCAATGCGGGTTTGTCGGAGATCGAGTATGTCGATGGTGATCGCAGTCTGAGACTTTCCCGCGCAACTCAAGCGGCTACTCCGGTTGCTGCTGCACCGGTTGCCGCTGTCCCCGTGGCTCCCGCGGCCCCAGCCCCCGCCGCTGCTGCTGCAGCGCCTGCCGCGGCACCTGCCGTTGAACCGGTCAGTGACGTGAAGACCATCGACTCTCCCATGGTTGGCACCGTCTACCTCGCGCCCGAACCCGGCGCATCCGACTTTGTGAGCATTGGCGATGAGATCAAAGAAGGCGACACGCTGATGATCATCGAAGCAATGAAAGTCATGAACCACCTGCCTAGCCCTGCCGCTGGTGTGGTGCGGCGCGTCCTTGTTGCCGATGGTGAGCCCGTTGAGTTTGGGCAGCCGCTGATCGAGCTGGCATAGGACGGTTCGCGGACATGACCAAAATCAATAAAATCGTCATTGCCAACCGTGGTGAAATCGCTTTGCGACTGATCCGGGCCGCGCGTGAGATGGGGATTGCGACAGTCGCGGTGCACTCGACCGCTGACGCCGATTCCATGCACGCCCGATTGGCTGACGAAGCGGTCTGCATCGGCCCGCCGCCCTCGAAGGATTCCTACCTCGACAAGCGCGCGATCATGACAGTCGCCGAACTTACTGGCGCGGACGCCATCCATCCTGGCGTGGGCTTTCTCGCGGAGAACCAAGAGTTCGCCGAGATGGTTGAGGCGCACGACCTAATCTTTGTTGGTCCATCGCCACGGCACATCGGCCTGATGGGCGACAAGATTGCGGCGAAGAAGGCTGCGATTGATGCGGGCTTGCCCGTGGTTCCCGGCTCCGACGGCGCGATTTCGGACGTTGAGGAAGCGCGCGCGCTTGCCAAGGACATTGGTTACCCCGTGCTGATCAAAGCCGCCTCGGGCGGTGGGGGTCGCGGGATGAAGGTGGCACGTTCGGACGAGGAGCTGGACAGCGCTCTGTCTACGGCCTCGCGTGAAGCCAAGGCCGCTTTTGGTGACCCGGTTGTCTACATCGAGAAGTACCTCGACAACCCGCGTCACATCGAAATTCAGATCCTCGCCGACGCCCATGGCAACGTGATCCATCTCGGAGAGCGTGACTGTTCCGTGCAGCGCCGCCATCAAAAGGTGGTCGAAGAAGCGCCTTCACCAGCACTGACCGCGGAACAGCGTGCTGACATTGGTCGCCGGACGGCAGAGGCGGTGAAGTTCCTCGGCTACCGCTCGGTTGGGACGGTGGAGTATCTCTTTCAGGATGGCGAGTTCTACTTCATCGAAATGAACACGCGCCTGCAGGTTGAACACCCGGTGACGGAGATGATCACCGGGCTGGATCTGGTAGAGCAGCAAATCCGCGTTGCGTCGGGTGAAGTGCTGTCGATCAAGCAGGAAGACGTGGTCTTTGACGGGCACTCCTTTGAGCTACGCATCAACGCTGAAGACCCCTTTACCTTCATGCCGAGCCCCGGTCGGGTCACGGCTTATCATCCGCCGGGCGGGATGGGCATTCGCGTGGACAGCCACCTGTTCGCGGACTACCGTATGCCCCCGCACTACGACAGTCTTGCCGGCAAAATCATTGTGCACGCAAAGGACCGGAAGTCGGCGATTCAACGCTGTCTCCGCGCACTGGCGGAAACCCACATCGATGGGATTACCACCAATCTGGAACTGCACGATTTCATTCTGCGCCATGAAGAATTTCAGGGCGGAGACATCACAATCCATTGGTTGGAGCAAGCCTTGGAGGCGCGCGCAGCCGGGTAATTCGTCCAGAGAAAGATCAGCCGCAAGACACAGGTTTCGCGTTTTTTTGGGGTGCGACTGCGGTGTGAGAAAGTCTGGATTCACAGGGTAAGCGCCCCGGAAGAGGGCGCGAGCACGATAAGAAGAAGTGTCTGGAATACTTATGTTAGGTTCAGAACACCTGCCTGAAGACGTTTTTGGGGCGCCAGTCATCCACCCGGAGCTGGCAATTCAGGCTTATTCCATCGGACTGTTTCCGATGGCCGACGATCGGGATGATCGGAACGTACATTGGGTCGATCCAATCGAGCGGGGAGTCCTGCCGCTCGACAGCTTTCATGTCCCAAAGCGCCTCAAGCGCACGGTGCTCAACCCGCCCTATCAGGTGCGGTCGAATACGGCGGTGGAAGAGGTCATCCGGATGTGCGCGGCCTCTGATTTGGGCCGGGAAGACACTTGGATCAACGAGCCGATCATCGAGATGTATCTCAACCTGTTCGACATGGGCCACCTGCACACGGTTGAGTGTTGGCAGGGCGATCGGCTGGTTGGCGGGCTTTACGGGGTCGCAATCGAAGGGGCTTTCTTCGGCGAGTCCATGTTCAGCATCGAGCGAGACGCTTCTAAAATCGCGCTGGTCTCATTGGTCGCCCGCTTGCGGGTTGGCGGGTTCAAGTTGCTGGATTGCCAGTTCATGAACCGGCATCTCGAGCAGTTCGGTGCTACCCCACTGCATCGCGTGGCTTTCCGTAAAATGTTGGACGAAGCCGTGGAAGTGACGGCGGCGTTCCCGGAAGTTCTGTCCGACTACGAGCTGCGTCAGTTCCTGCAGTCAAGCAACCAAACGTCGAAAACCGGGTGTTCCATCGCATTGAGCGCTGGGGAAGAGGCAAACATCCAACCCTGGAAAACCGGCTCTGGCTCGTTGTCCTTCGGGAACTCGTAAATATCGAGAAACGCTGAACTCTCCGGCGTTTCGGTCGGAGGGTTCTTGAGGCACCGGCGCGGTGTCACTTCCAGATTTCCCAAAGCAATGGTCTCGCCGATTGTGACTTCCTGCGTGGACATGCGGGCTGTGATTTTGTCGAGCGTGCGCAGAACCGCAACGGCGTAAACATCGGGGTCTTCCGCTTCGATTCCGCGGATCGCGGCGGCATCGATATCCGTACCGACATCACCGGTCACCCGGCCCACACTTTGCCCGCCCAGAACCCGCACAACACCAATGAACGAACCAAACAGTGGCTCACCTTCTTGCGCTGCTGGTCGGATGAGATCCCCGAGCGCGCTGTCGATGCTGGGGTCAGAGCCAACGTCTGGCCGACGCTGCGGCACCGGCGGCGGCGCGAACGGGTCAACGGCGGGTATAAAATCGGGGTCCTGTTCCTGCGCCTGGGCGTTGCTAACGAGGCTAGGGGGCATAAACAGCAGCGCACCCAGAGCAAAGATCACCAGTGCTGGGGTAGCCTTGGCTTGCCAAAAACGAAACGGCAGGGGCATGCGTCAGCTCTCCGCGCGGTCAGTAGAAACAGGCGCGACGCTCCCCGATGCGTCACGGTCGGTTGTGGCGGCAGTGCCGTCAGCTTGAGCCCCAGACCGAGCCATGAAGCGCGGCTGTAGCGCAGCGATTTCTTGGACAAAGACAGCCCGTGCGGCCGCGGTATCGACGCCCATAACCGCCGCATCCTCTAGCGCATCGAGCGCGACATCCAGCACCTCGGCGAGATTGTCGTCGAGGGTCGAGAGCTTGTCCTTGCAGGAAACCGCTTTCCCGTCTTTGTCGATCCAGCGTGCTGGAAGCGTCATGCTAGAGCCAATTCATCTGATGGCGCGGGGCGATTTGCCCCGGATTGCCGCAGCCTTAGAGGGCCTTCGTGCCTCCGGTTTTAATCCAAGAGCGGGGCCTGTGGTAGCCTCGATTCGAGAATTCATCATTTCACGAACAGCTGACCCGAGCATCTGAAGGGTTGGACCGGGGCTTGCAGGGGCCTACATTAGCTATCCAACCGGGAATTGCCCTAACAAGGTCACCGCCATGTTCAAATCCATCCGCGAAGAGATCAAGAGCATCATCGAACGCGATCCTGCTGTACGCAGCGGTCTCGAAGTCGTGGTTGCTTACCCCTCTTTCTGGGTCATGCGCTATTACCGCTTTTCCAACTGGCTGTGGAAGCGGCGGATGCACGTGCTGGCGCGGTGGATCATGCAAATGGCGCGTTGGGGTACAGGGATCGAGATTCACCCGGGTGCAACGATCGGTGAGCGCTTTTTCATCGACCACGGCATGGGTGTCGTGATTGGCGAAATGGCTGAGATCGGTGACGACGTGACGCTTTATCACGGGGTAACGTTGGGCGGTGTTTCACCGTCAGTGGACTCCGAACAACAGCGCGACATCAAGCGTCACCCGACGCTGCGAGACGGCGTCATCGTCGGTTCAGGCGCGCAAATCCTCGGTCCTGTTGTTGTTGGCGAGCATGCTCGGATTGGCGCAAACGCGGTTGTCACCCGCGATGTTGAAGCGCGCACGACCATGGTCGGCATTCCGGCCAAGCCCGTGCAGCTTTCCCGTGCTGAACAGGGAGCGATTGACCGCTTTGTCGCCTACGGCACCCCGCTGGACGTCTCCGACCCGGGTTTGGCGGCCTCTGATGCCCTGCGCGATCAAGTGGCCCTGCTCAAAGCGCGTTTGAGCGCGCTGGAGTACGCGGTCAACGAGGTGCACGATGCCAACGAGCCGCAGATGAGCGCACCACCGGCTGGAACAGAAACCGACAGCCGGGCTGACGAACGCTCGGGCAAGTGACCCTCTACTTCGACCACGCTGCAACCACTCCGATCCGGCCCGATGTCATCGCGCTGATGGCTGAAGTCATGGGCCGTGTGGGCAATGCGTCGTCTGTCCACCGCGCTGGGCGGGACGCCCGCGCGGTGCTGGAGCGTGCGCGGGAGCAAGTCGGTATGCTCGTCGGCGCTCGGGCGCAGGAAGTTCTGTTCACCGGGTGCGGGACCGAAGCCAACAATCACGTCCTGAACGCACATTCGAGCGGCCCCATCCTCGTCTCCGCCATCGAGCATGATTCCATCCTCAACGGCCGCCCGGGGCTGGAGACGGTGCCGGTACTGGCGAGCGGCGTGATCGATCTCGACGCGCTGGAACGGCGCCTGAGTGAAGGTGAACCGGGCCTGCTGTCCCTCATGTTGGTCAACAACGAAACGGGTGTGATTCAGCCGGTCGCCGAGGCTGCAAAACGCGCTCAGGCGAAGGGCTGGCGCGTGCACAGCGACGCGGTACAGGCGGCAGGCAAAATCCCGCTCGCCATGGGTGCACTCGGGGCCGATTACCTGACCCTTTCAGCCCACAAGTTCGGCGGCCCGCAAGGTGTGGGCGCGCTCGTGTTGCGCCCCGGTATGGACCCCGCACCCTTGTTGCAGGGCGGCGGGCAGGAACGGCGGCGACGCGCCGGAACAGAAAACGTAGCCGGAATCGCTGGGATGGGACTGGCCGCGGATAGCACGCTGATTGCGCCCATCGCCAACCTGCGTGCGCAGCAAACAATCGAGGCCGCGCTGACCGCGCTGGGCGCAGAGATCATCGGGGTGGCTGCTCCGCGTGTGTCAACCATTACCTGCGCGCGCTGGCCCGGCAAAACGGCCGAGCGCATGCTGATGAAATTCGACCTTAAAGGGGTGGCGCTGTCCTCCGGCTCAGCTTGCTCCTCGGGCAAGGTGGGGCCCAGCCACGTGCTCCGCGCCATGGGCTTTGACGACGAAAGCGCGCTCTCCGCCCTTCGCTTCTCAACCGGCTGGAGCACGACCGAGACAGAGGTGAGAGCCTTGGTCGAGGCCGTGCAGGCGCTGGCATGATCGCCGCGTTCTCTGAGGCTTTTGGCTTGCTGCTCAGCGGTGATCCGGCGCTGTGGGATGTCATCTTTCGCTCGCTGTGGGTCTCAACGGCGGCAACGCTGCTGGCCATGTTGGCGGCGATCCCACTGGCCGTGCTGCTGGGCACCCACGCCTTCCCCGGACGCTGGCTGATCAACACGGTTGTGGGGAGCTTTCAGGCTATGCCGGCGGTGGTCGTGGGCCTGCTGGTTTATTTGCTGCTGACCCGCCAAGGCCCTCTGGGTGATCTGCGCCTGCTGTTCACGTCGTGGGCCATTCTGATCGCGCAGTTCATTCTGGTGCTGCCCATGGCTGTGGCGCTGGTCACGGGTAGGATGCGAGACTTGTGGCGGCGGTTTGGGGATCTCTACCGGCTCGACGGCGCTGGCTTCCACACGCGCATGCGCGCGCTTTTCGTCATGGCACCGGGGCCGGTGATCGTGGTGGGGCTGACAGTGTTCGGTCGTGCAATATCCGAAGTCGGCGCTGCGATAATTGTTGGCGGGAACCTCGAGTACGCCACACGGGTTCTGACCACAGCGATCAAGCTGGAAGTCGAACAGGGCAAGCTGGCTCAGGCGCTGGCCTTTGGCACGGTGCTGCTGCTGCTTGCTCTGGTGGTAAACCTCTCAGCACGCCTGGTAACGGTGCTGCTGCCTGAACAGGACCTGGAGCGAAAGTGATCCGACGTTTGAGCCCGGCCCTCGGGGCTGTGTGGCTGTTTTGTACTGTTCTCGCCGGGAGCCCGGCTGCGCAAGCTGATGCCATCCGCATCGGCGGAACCACGTCCGTGCGCGACAGTGGCCTGCTTGATGCCTTGCAGACAGCCTTCACCGCCGATACGGGACGAGAGATGCAGTTCATCGTTGGCGGCACAGGCCGGGTGCTCAAGCTTCTTGAAGCGCAGGACGTGAGCGCGGCACTGGTGCACGACCCGTTGAGTGAACAGGCGCTCATCGTCAGCGGCGGAGCATCGGCCCGCTTGCCCGTGATGCGTAACGATTACCTCATCCTTGGCCCAGCCGGTGAGCAGGTCTCTGCGCAGGCGCTGGAGCTGCTTGAACAGGTCTCGGAGCGGGCGCTCACGTTCGTCTCCCGCGGCGACAACAGCGGCACCCACAAGGCCGAGCAGCGCCTGTGGCAGCGGGCGGGCATCGACGTTGAAACCAAGCAGGCGCGTTCCTGGTACCGCAAGTCGGGTTCGGGGCAGGGGGCGACGTTGAACATCGCGGCGAGCCTTGATGCTTTTGTCCTCGCCGACGGCGCGACGTGGCTGGCGTTTGAGAACAAGGCTGGGCTGGTGCCCAAGGGCTGTCTTGGCGATGCGCTCGAAAACGTCTATGGCGTGCTGATCGGCTTTGACGGCAGCGAAATTGATCGCGATGGCTCGCTATTCGCTCAATGGCTGACCGGACCGGGGCAAGCGGTGATTAAAGACTTCCGCATCGGTGCCATGGCCCCCTTTGCCCCGCTCGCTGACATGCGCACCGACGGTCCCATGCCGACAGCACAGGCGTTCTGCAAGGACCGAACCGACAGTTAGCCCAGCATCCGCAGCATAGGGGCGAAGTCGTTCAGGTTAACTGACCCCTGATGTCGGAGCGGCACAGGCAGGTTGAAGCGTGAGACGGTCGCGTTGCCCGCAAGCGCATAGGGTATCCCCCCATCCGCGCCAATCTGCACGTCCGACAGCCCCCGGCCCAACAGCTCGATCAGGTTCGCGCTATAGTCCAGTCCCACGGGCGTATCCCCATTGGCGGCCAACTCGATCGGGTTGCCCAGGCTGGCTTTGCCAAGATCCTTACCGGCAAGGCTAAAATTCATCGCCAGCTGATTGATCAGTAGCGACAGTGGGTTGGGGTTATTGATGGCGGTATCAATGCCGATGGTCTGGCGGTTGAGACCGATGCTCTTCAACGCCACATCGCGAACGCGCATGGTTGGCTGAGCGAGGTCGAGCAGGCCGGTGGCAGTCTCGCACCCCAGCAGCGTAACTGTCAGCGTGGCGCCTGCGCCTAAGTCCAGCATACGCCGGCGGGAAATCAGTGTGCTCATGGTGAATCCATCTCCTTCAAGCTTTCCCCCTGCCCGAACCAATGCGGTGCAACGCGGTGCACCTGCGCGCCGGATGCACGGCAAATGCGTTCTTTTTCTGGCGGATAAACCGGAGCACTGGCGCTATGGTGCGCCCATGAGCACTGAATCCGCCGACCTCGCCCTCGAATCCAACGATGTCCTGACCCAGTTTGAAGCGCTGGGGCTGGACATGCGCGCCCTGAACGCCGTCGCACGGATGGAGCTGGACCAGCCCACCGATGTGCAGCGCGAAGCCATCCCTCCGTTCATGCGCGGGCGGGACGTGATGGCGACTGCGCCGACGGGGACGGGGAAGACCTTGGCCTTTCTGCTGCCGCTGCTCTCGCGCCTGTCGCTGTCGGCCAAGGGGTCTGGACCCGGTCCGCGCGCGATCATCCTCTCTCCTACGCGGGAGCTGGGTGAGCAGCTGTGGAGCGTCGCGCGTGAGGTCTTTGCGGGCAAGAAGATGAAGGCTGTGCGCCTGCTCGGTGGGGAACCTTTTGCAGCGCAGATCAAAGCCCTCCAGGGCCCTCTAGACTTGATCGTCGCCACACCGGGCCGGTTGATTGACCATTTGGATTCGGATCGACTGGCGATGTTCCGGCTGGAGACGTTGATCATCGACGAAGCCGACCGCATGCTTGACGTGGGCTTTCGCCAGCAGATCCAGCGGATCGCACGGGCGTGCGGCAGCAAGCGGCAAACCGGGCTGTATACGGCAACGCTGACCAAGGGCGTGCGCGAACTTGCGGTGTCGATCACTAAAGACGCCGCGCACATCGGTCTGGCCGAGCCCGATACGATCCCTGACACCATCATGCACAACCTCGTTTTCTGTGACAGCCACGAGCACAAGCTTGAGGTGCTCGACCTGATGCTCTCCAAGGGCAACGTGCGACAGGCGCTGGTGTTTGTGACCACGCAGAAAGCGGTTGAGGAGCTGATCGAGCACGTCTCGGTGCAGGGCCACACGGCAGCACCGGTCCACGGCGGTATGACGACGGCGGAGCGGTCTGCATCGGTCAATGCTTTCCGGCGCAAGAAAGTGCAGCTGCTGGTTGCCACGGATGTCGCAGCGCGCGGCATGGACGTGCCCGGCTTGCGCGATGTGATCATGCTTAACCTGCCGATCCACGCGGAAGACTACGTGCACCGCATCGGCCGGGTCGGACGGGCGGGGACGCCGGGGTGGTCGTGGGCGCTGGTAAGCGACACGGATAAGCGGCGCCTGGGCAAGATCGAGAAGCTGCTGGGCAAAACCCTGGCCTCAAGGCCCATTCCTTCGCTGGTTGCAGAAGAGCACCGAGAGACGTCAGACGACGACCTTGTACGAGCGCGAGACGGCCGTGGCGGAGGTGGTGATCTGCGCGATAGCCGCAGCCGCAAGCCACGCGGTGCAGACCGGCGGCCAGCCGGCAATCGCTCAGACCGGGGCGAGCGCTCAGGTGAGCGATCGGGTGATCGTTTCAGCAGCCGCTCGGGCGACCGGTCCGGGGGTGGCAAGAGCCGGGGCGGGTTCAACAAGAAGCCAGGTGGTAACTTTGGCGGTGGCCGTGACGGTCAAAGAAGCGGCCCAAGGGGCGACGGGCGTGGCGGAGACGCTAGAGGCTCTGGCGCGGATCGGGGCGAGAGAAGATCCAGTTCCACTGACCGTCCTTATCGTTCAGATCGAGGGGCTCCGGGCTCGAAAGGTCCGGGTCGAAGCGATAACCGTCGAGGGCAAAATCCTTCAGGCCCTCGGGGCGGTCCACGCGGGCGTCGATCATAAACCGAACCATCATCCCGCGCGCGACCTTGGATGCGAAACTGATCAAAGTGGGCTTGCCGCCACGATACTCACGGAAGCCGAAATTGATGATTGGGGCCTTCAAGGCTTTGGTTTGCGCGGCCTTCCAGTACTCGTTAGACGCCAAATTCAGGATCACTGCGGGCCCATCGCACTCGGCTAGGTCATTGACGAGTTGCTTGGCAATATCGTCCTCCCAAAACGCGTACAACGACTTCCCTTTGTGATTTTCGAGCCGCGTGCCCATTTCAAGCCGGTAAGGTTCGATTGCATCGAGCGGCCGCAGCAGGCCGTACAGGCCGGATAAAATGCGCAGGCGATCGTTGGCAAGGAGCATATCTTCGTGCGACATGCTCTGCGCATCCAATCCGCGATAAACATCCCCAGCAAACAGCAGCATCGCAGGCTTGGTTTTTTGTTTTCCGAAGGTCTTGAACCGTTGAAAATTAAGCGCTGCCAGGTCGTCTGAAAGGTTCATCAGGTCGGCCAATCCCGCCGTCTTCAACTGACGTGCGCGCACAGCAAGTTTCTGGGCGCGGGCGGCGAAAAGCGGATCGCTTGGCGCAGGCACCTCAAGCGTAGCTGGGGTGGTATCCATGGACTTGGCGGGTGAGATAACTGCTAACATCGCGCTTGCTCGGATTTGGTTTCCTCAGACTCTATCAGATGATTGAATGAGGCAAAAAGGCAATGCGCACGTTTGTCTTCCATTATGCGTACAAAATCGCTGGACTCTGGGTAAGTCGGCGGTTCACTTAAGGGGAAGCTAACCAAAGACCTCAAAGTGGAACAAAGACTGCCGTGGTAGAGCTGCCCGAAACGATCTGGACCTTTGCCGAGCGTCTGCGCGATTCTGCCGTTCCCCTTGTCCAACAACACTTCAGGTCGATCGATCTGGTTGTTGAGCAAAAGGAAGATATTTCCCCGGTTACTAAGGCTGATCAGCAGATTGAACGTCTGTGGCGTCAGATGATCGAGGAGGCCTTTCCTGACCACGGCATCATCGGTGAAGAAGAGGAATCGATCGGCGCTGATCGGGACTTCGTCTGGGTTTTAGATCCCATCGATGGCACCCGTGCTTTTGTCGGCGGGTTCCCCATGTTCACCAATCTTTTCGCGCTTCTCCATCGGGGCAAGCCTGTGTTCTCGGGCATTTGCGCGCCAGTCACGCAGGAATACTGGCTGGGCAGCATCGCCGGGGCTCCGCGTGCGCTGTTCGATGGTGAGGAAATCAGCTTGCGCCCGGTGAAGCCGCTGGCGCAAAGCGTGATCTCAGCCACTTCGCCAGACATGTTTTCTCCTGAGCAATTCACCCGCTTCAGCCGGCTTAAAGACGCCTGCTTGGACATGCGCTATGGTGCAGATGCCTATGCCTATGGGCTGGTGGCGCTGGGGAGTGTCGGGATTGTCGCTGAAGCTTCAATGAAGCCCTGGGACTTCATGGCGCTGATACCGGTTATTGAGGGGGCAGGCGGGGTCGTGACCGACTGGGAAGGCGCTCCGCTGACGCTGGAAAGTGATGGCACCGTTCTCGCTGCTGCGTCCCCGGAATTGCACCGTGAAGCCTTGGCGCTGCTCAAAGGTTGAGGTTCAATGGCGAGTGTAACGAAAGAAAAAGACCCTATGGCCGACGCCAAAGAAACCGTTTCAACCTCTGACCGCGCCAAGCAGCAACCACCCAAGCCGCCCTACGGCCACTTGTCTGTGGTTTGCGGACCGATGTTTGCGGGCAAGACCACCGAGACGCTTAAGCGCATCCTGTGGGCAAAGAACGGGCGCGGGCAGGAAATTCGGGTCTACAAGCCAGCCTTTGACCAGCGCTATGCCAAGCTGCAGATCGTGAGCCACGAAGGCCTCGCCGCAGACGCGGAAGCGGTCCACGAATGGGGCAATCGCACGCAGGAACTGATCAGCGACGGCATTGCCGTTGTGTTTTTCGATGAAGTTCAATTCTTTGAGGCGCCGAACTTTTCCGGTGACGTCCTGCGCGTGGTCGAGGACTTGCTCGCGGCTGGGGTCGATGTGGTTTGTTCCGGTTTGGACATGGATTGGCAGGGTAAGCCCTTCCCGATCATTGCCCACATGGCAGCAAAGGCGGATGAGGTGCACAAACTGCGCGGTGTCTGCACGGTCTGCGGTAGGCCCTCCACCAAGACTTACAAAAAGACCGGTTCCGGCGGCCAAATCGAAATCGGCGGCTCTGAACTCTACGAGAGCCGATGCACCATCCATTGGGCTGTCCCGGACCTCGAACTGACGCCCGACCTTTTTCATGGTCGCTAATTTACCGCAGGGTTGAAAAAAAGTGCGGTGATCGCGACTCCGTGTCGTGACTTTCGTCTCAAGAATCGAGTAGTTATACGACTACGCTGCGGAAATGGGTTTGCATTTCCGTGACTCGCACGTGTTGAGGCATCAAATGACTGCTCGCAAGGCCGCTCCTCTGCGCCATGTTCTCGCTGCTTTTACTGCAGCAATGACGAGCCTGGCGCTGACCGCCTGTGTTCCCGGCGACGGGAGCGCTCAGTTTGGACCTGCTCAGACGGGCATGATCCACATGACCCATGGCCTGCAGCTGAACCCGTCCTTCATCGACGAGGTGGACTCGCCTTCCGAAGCGCGCGATTCCGACGTGCGCGGGTTCTATAAGGATCAGTCCTACTACACGACCTTTTACCGAAATGGCCGCTGGACGCGTGCAGGCGCGCTGGCGTTCTCGACCCTGCGCAATGCAGCGAGTGAAGGGCTGGACCCCGAAGCCTATCTGCCCCGCCGTATGCTGCGCAGCTCAAGCTTGAGCACGGTGGACCCGCAGACCGAGGATGTCTTGCTCACCGCCGGGCTGATGGCGTACCTCGCCGATGTCCAGCAAGGTGTGCACAACCCGGAGGCCAAGAACATTGGCCCGAAGCTGCTCCGCGATGGCGTAGAGCGCTCCGATTTCGGGGCTTTCCTCAGCAGTGTTCCGCCGCAGGGCCGCTCCTACCGCAGTCTGCGCGCTATCTTGAACAGCCGCGCCAGCTCGCTTGCACCTGCTCGCAAGAAGCAGATCGCCGTCAACCTCGAACGCTTGCGTTGGGATCCGGAAGTCGCCGGCGCAGCGCGGGATATCCGCGTCAACATCGCCAGCCAAACCATGGAAATCTTCGAGCGCGACAAGCGGGTTCACGCTATGTCTGTCGTCGTGGGCCGAACGAGCCGCAAGACGCCGGTTCTGCAGGATGAAGTGGTCTCGCTCAAATTCAGCCCCGACTGGACCGCGCCGCGTTCGATCGTGCAGGAAGACTATCTCAACCACGCGCAAGCAGACCCAGCTTACTTCGACGAGAAGGGCTGGCAGGTCTATTTGAACGGTGAGCGCACGACCTCGGCTGCTGTGGATTGGACCACGGTAGAGCTTGACAACGTGACCGTGCGACAGCCTTCAGGCGCGACCAACGCGCTGGGTGGTGTCCGGTTCTCGCTGACCAACAGTCAGGCGATCTACCTACACGACACCAACGCTCACAGCCTGTTCCAGAAGGCGCAGCGGCTGTTCTCCTCGGGCTGTGTTCGGGTCGAAGACGCCGCCTGGTTGGCCCACTGGATCATGCGAGCGGAGCCGATTTCCATGACGATGACCGAGGTGCGGGAGAACATGGACCTGAGCAGTCCGAAGTCCGTTCGCCTCGCTAAGCCTGTCCCGGTCGCCATTGCCTATATGACCGTTTGGGTGGATGGGGAAAACACGCTGCACTGGGAAGAGGACGTGTATGGTCACGACAAGCGTCTGCTCTCGAAGATGGACTTCCCAGCCGCTTGGAACGGCAGCACCCGGTCCGACGACTGAGCCGCGAGCGCTGCCTTGTTTAGGCACCGGCGGTGGGATAGGTTTTAGTTCCCGGACCGCAGCGCGCGCAGAGCCATGAACGCAATCTCGAAACGACGGCAACTGAACCGCCTGCTGGTGTCGCTGGTGATTGCGGCACTGATGGCTGTGGTTGCTGCCGTGCTGGCTTTCTTCTTCGCTGTGCAGCCCGTCTGGTCCACCAGCGCGCAGATGCAAGCCGAGTTACAGGAAGAAATGCGCCCCCTGAACACGGGGCAAGACACAGCTGCGCAACCCGCGGCAACCGCCACGTCCATAACCTGGGAAGAAGCGGTCGCAGGGTTCATGAAGACCCATGTCGATCGCCCCATCAATCAGGAACTCACGGCCTTTGACGGCGTTGAGCCTGAGGCGTTCTTCCGTGTGCGACAAGGCACACTGGTCGCGCCCACTGTACCCAATGACGTAGCGGGCAAGGCCAAGCTCTACATGATCCCCGGAAAGGCCTTTTTCCTGCGACTTGAAGACTTCGATGTGCCTGTTGGTCCGGGTTATCAGGTCGGTCTGTCATCTGAGTCCGCACCGCGAACTGCCCGCGAGATCCGCGCGGGCAACTATCAGCTCCTAGGCCCCATGACCACTTTTCGTGGCAGTCGCAACATCCTGATTAACCCCGAAGTGCTCAAGAACAACCCCGAGCTTCGGCCCACGCGCTACAAGTCGGTGGTCATCTGGAACGCGGATTACGACGTGGTCATCGCGACCGCTTCGCTGAATTGAGCGCGCCTGTGAAGGACGCAACCGCCCTGCGCTTTAACCCTGTTCGCGATCACATGGACTTGGGTGAGGCTTTCTTTACCACAGTCGCCGCCGCTGACTTCCCAGAAACCCGCCTGCGCTACGCGAACCGTGACTGGGCGGAGCGGGTTGGCCTGATGGGGCTAGAGGAGGCGGACTGGATCGCCCATTTTGGCCGCTTCAGGCCCTTTGAAGGCTCCTTGCCTCAGCCACTGGCGCTCAAATACCACGGCCATCAGTTCCAGCACTACAACCCTGATTTGGGAGATGGCCGGGGTTTCCTGTTCGCTCAAATGCGAGAGCCAGAAACGGGCCGCTTGCTCGACTTTGGCACCAAGGGTTCGGGCCAGACACCCTTCAGCCGAGCGGGTGATGGCCGCTTGACGCTCAAGGGCGGGGTGCGGGAGGTGCTGGCGACGACGCGGTTGGAAGCGCTGGGCGTGAATACGTCAAAGACTTTCGCCCTGATCGAGACCGGGGAAGCGCTGCACCGCGGCGACGAGCCCTCACCGACACGGTCGTCGGTCATGACCCGTCTGTCGCACGGTCACATCCGCATCGGTTCCTTTCAGCGGCCTTACTTCTTGCAGGAACCGGACAACCTCGAAGCCCTGTTGACCTACGCCTGTCGAACCTACGCCCCCGCGATCTACCGCGTTGCTTTTGAGGGAAGCGGCGGAGGCGGGGTGGCGCAGGCGGCGCCGCTGTTCCTACGCTGGGTCTGCCGCAACTGCGCCAACACAGTCGCCGACTGGTTCGCGGCCGGTTTCGTGCACGGCGTGTTGAACACCGACAACATCAACATAACCGGCGAAAGCTTTGACTACGGTCCTTACCGCTTTCTAGAGCAGATGGACCCGAACAAGGTCGCGGCTTATTTCGATCACAGTGGCCTCTACGCCTTTGGCCGGCAGCCGGAGGCGGTTTACTGGAACCTGCAGCAGTTGGCATTGGTGCTGGTGCAACTTGCCGATCAAGACAGCATCATCGCGGCACTGAAGACCTACAGCGACAGGCTGGGTGAAGCCGTTGAGGCGCGGCTGTTCCGGCGTTTGGGGCTGGTGGCGACGGGCGTGCCGGAGACCGATCAGCCCTTCCTGCAAAACCTGCTCTCGACGCTGCGGACATCAGCGCTCCCCTTGGACCCGACGCTGTACAGGGCTTTTGGCGGTCGGGAATGGCCGGTGGGGGAGGCTTGGGCAGACATCGCGGCCCGCGCGAAGGATTTCAGTATCGCCGAGCCCAGCAGGCTCGATCACCCCTATTTCCAGTCCAGTTCATCCGGAACTACGCTCACCTACGCGGACATTGAGGCGCTTTGGGAAGGCATCGCCGAGCGAGATGACTGGTCCCTGTTCGAAGACAAGCTTGCCGAGACCGAAGCCATGCGAGTGGCTTACGATTTCACGCCCGTCATCGCCGACGACGGCACTTTGGCGCTTAGCGACGAACCAGCTTGAACTCGATGCGGCGGTTTTGCTGCTGAGCGGCTTCATCGTCGCCCTCGACCAGTGGCTGGTGTTCACCAAAGGCCGCAACCATCAGCCGGTTTGCCGGGATGCCCGTGTTCTCGATCAGATACTCGACCACACTTACAGCACGTTCAGAAGACAGCTCCCAGTTGCCGTAGGGCGAGAACAGGTAGGGCTTGATGTCCGCGTGACCGTCAACGCGGATCATGAAGTCATCATCATCGAGGTCGAGCAGGATGCGTTCCAGCTGCTGACCAAAGATTTGCAGCTCCTCTTGCCCTTCACGTGACAGGTTCGGCGAGCCGACCGGGAACAGGCCGTTTGACGCCAGCAATAGGCGCTCACCCACCACGCGCGGCACGTAGCCGAACTCACTCGCAGCCGAGTTTACCAGGCGCGAGTACAGCCGCTCGCGGATCGCTGCCATGGCGGCGGTCTGGTCAATGGCTGGTTCCATCGATGCGCCCGCGTCCTCGGTCACCGCGGCTGCGGCTTCAGCAGCGGCGGCCTGCGTGGCTTCGATCATGCCCTCTTCAACCAGCCGCTGGGCGAGGTCTTCGGCCAATTCAGCAGCCCGGCTTTCAACCTGCGCATTAAACCGCTCAATCAGGGTTTCTCGCTGGGCTTCAAAGCGCTCGTTCGCCTGCGCCTGAATGTCGGCAATCAGGCGGGCTTTTTCTTCCTCGAACCGGGCCTGAGCGCGAGCCTCGGCTTGCGTGGTCAGGGCGGTTTCGGTTGAGTTGATCGACGCGGCCAGCGCTTCCGTCACCCGCTGGGCGACTTCATTGGCGATTTGTGCGTCCATGTCGGCGCGCAGCTGGGTAAGGGTCTGGGACAGCTCTTGCTCCCGGTCCGACGCCTCGGTCAGCAAGCGTGCTTGCATGGCCGCAACTTCGGCCTCCGCCTCGGCAACGCGGGCCTTGGCCTCTGCGGCCAAAGCGGCGGCTCGTTGCTCGGCCTGGCTCAGGATGGCAGCGTCCATATCGGCGCGCTCGGTCTCCAGGTCTTCGAGCATGGTTTGCATTTCGATCAGTCGATCGCGGGCTTCCTGCTCCCGCACCAGTGTGCGTTGCAGGGTTACGATCGCGCGCTCTGCCGTGATGGGCTCACCGCCGATCAACACCTGACCGCTTTCGGCCACTTCCGCGCCAAAGCTTCCGATCGCGGAAATGATCGTCTCGCGCTCCGACACCTTGGCGGCGATTTCTGAGCGGAGGGCAGACGCTTCAATGCGGAGGTTCTCAGCCTCGGTCTGGGCTGCAAAGACCGCTTCCTCAGCCGGTCCAAGCGCGGCCTTGGCCTCTTCCTGCCGGGTCAACAGGCGCTGGCCTTCTAGGCGCACAGCCTCTAGCAACCGCTGACCGCTCTGCTGCTCGTCGGCGAGGGCTTCCAGTTCGTTCTGTGCGGCATCGATCTGCGCGATCAGGTCGGAAAGGGTCTGCTGCTGGGTGGCACGTTCGGCGCTCAACTCCTCGATGCTCTTGCGCAGGGCGCGCTGGTCGAGGATCAGGGCCACACTCCCGGCATCACCGATGGCAGCAAGGCGTTCTTCGCTCACGGAAACCAGCTCGGTGAGCCGCGATTTCTCAGCCGCAAGCGCGTCTCGTTCCAGCTGCAGGGCCGTAATTTCACCCAGGGTTTCGTCGTACTTCTGCTGGGTCTCAGCCGCCGCCTGTTGCTCGGCCGCGATTTCCGCTTCGCGTGCAGCGACGTCGCCCTCAAGCCCACTGACCAGATCAAGCAGGTCTT
>CBFHUI010000053.1:0-19380 GCA_965658725.1 Alphaproteobacteria bacterium
CTCGGTTCAACAGGCGGTCATGCCAGTCTATCCGGAGGCACCGGCCGGGCCAAGCGGTCGCGTGTCGTGCTACAGCCTAAAGCGCGTCGCCGTCACCCGTCCTGGTCGTCGTCATCCCAAAGACCCCACTGGCGCGCCGCACCAGCCCAACGCCAAGCGTCAGCCACCATGTCAGACAAGCCACGACTTGCCGTCCAACCGATCGCCTTTTCCGCCGCCGCAGGGTCAGCCAGCAGTGTCGCCACGTCCCCACTGCGCCGCGCGCCCATGGTTTGCGGGACAGCCTGCCCCAGTTCCGCTTCAAAAGCCGACACCACCTGCCGCACGGAATAGGGCGTGCCCGTGCCGAGGTTCAGAGCCGTAAAGGGGGCTTCAAAGCCGTCGCTCAGCAGCGCTTGCAAGGCCATCACGTGCGCCTGTGCCAAATCGACCACGTGGATGTAGTCGCGTACGCCAGTGCCGTCGGGGGTATCGTAGTCATCGCCGAAAATAGTCAGCGTGTCGCGCTTGCCCACGGCGACTTGCAAAATGATCGGAAACAAGTTGTTGGGCCGGTCTTTCGGGTCCTCGCCGATCAGCGCGCTGTCATGCGCGCCGGCAGGGTTGAAGTACCGCAGCGCCAGCGCGCGGGTGCGGGAGCCTGGCGCCTGCGCCAAATCGGCGAGCACCCGCTCCATCATCGCCTTCGTGGCTCCATAAGGATTGGTGGGCTGGACCGGCATGTCTTCATGCAAAGGCGAAACCTTCACGTCGCCGTAGACCGTGGCCGACGACGAAAACACGATCCCGCCCCCGCCCGCGCGCTCAAACACGTCGAACAGCGCAACCGACCCGGCGACGTTGTTGTCGTAGTACTTCAGTGGTTCTTCGACCGACTCTCCAACCGCTTTGAACGCGGCCAAGTGGATCAGCCCGGCGCACGGATCGCGCTCCAGCACGGTTTCCAGCGCTGCGCGGTTTCGGATATCGACATCGTAATGGGTTAGCTCGGTCTGTGTCAGCCGCTCCAAACGCTCCAGCACAGAAGCGCGGGCATTGGAGAGGTTATCGACGATGATCGGCTCGTAGCCTGCGTGACACAGGGCAACGACCACGTGACTGCCGATATAGCCCAGCCCCCCGGTAACGAGGATCTTTTCAGACATGAGCGTGAAGTTCCCTGTGCTGCGCGCCGCAGACCTCTCGCACCGACCCTAGACAGTGCGCCGTGCCTGCTTTCCGGGCTGTTGTAGCAAACCCACCAAAGGTTTCTTCATGGAAATACGGCCTCAATGGCGAAAGCCTCCTTTGCGCGAACGACCAGCGCGGGCGGACAGTTGACCAGGATTGCCCCGCGCGCCGCCTGCCATACGGGCCAGTCCTGGGCCGAATTGCCTGCGTAAACAAAGCCATCGGGGAACAGGGCGCTGAGCCGCGCCGCCTTGGCTTCACCGGTCAGGTTGACGTGGCCATCACTGGCCAGAACACCGCCGAAATAGTCAAAGGTTGCCGCAACCCGCCGCACCAAAGCGTCATCTGATCCGCTCGCCAACACCAGATGCCGGTCCATGGCGCCTTGCTGGTCCAACCAGCTCTCGAAGTCTTCGTTCCAGCGCAGATCGTAGGGCTCGAAATGCCGGAGCACCTGCCCGGCAAGCGCCTGCTTCGCCGCAGCGCGCGGCAATCTGAGCGCACGCGCGGCTTTCCACGGGTTGAGCCACAGCGCGACCCGCAGCGACCACCATGAGACATCGCCCCGGTGCAGCGTTCCATCCAGATCAACAGCCAGGGGCAAGCGGTCGAGACCTGCCGCGCTTCGCGCCGGCGAAGCCGCAGCCTCTGGGGCATGCCCGGTGGTCGTTGGGGGCGCATCGGCCATGCTTGTTTCCCGGTCTGTTGCGACATGAGGCAGGGTGACAGGTGTCATCGAGCAAGATTAATATACCAGGAAAGAGGGAGAACCAACGAGCCATGACCACGCTATCCTTGACCGTCAACGGTGCGCCCGTCAGCGCGGAGGTGGAAGACCGGACCCTGTTGGTCCAGTTCATCCGCGATCATCTGGGCCTGACCGGCACCCACGTGGGCTGCGAGACCTCGCAGTGTGGGGCCTGTACCGTGCACGTGAACGGTCAGGCGATGAAGTCGTGCTCCATGCTGGCCGTGATGGCAGAAGGCGCGGACGTGGTGACGATCGAAGGGCTGGCCACAGGCGAAGACGGCCTGCACCCGGTCCAGGAAGCCTTCCGTGAGCACCATGGCTTACAGTGCGGGTTCTGTACGCCCGGCATGATCATGTCAGCCACCGATATGATCCGCCGCTACGGCGCTGCCCTCGATGAAGACACCATCCGCGAGCAGCTCGAAGGCAATTTGTGCCGCTGCACGGGCTACCACAACATCGTCAAGGCGATCAGTGCAGCCGCGCAGACCATGGCCGGCGCTGCACCGCAGGAAGCCGCACCCGTACCTAGTGCCCAGAGCGGCGATGCCGCTGTGACAGCCTAAGGCCCCAGCGGACAAGCGGAGAGCAAAAAACATGTATGAGCTGACTTACACGCGCGCCGAAACCCTCGCCGGTGCCATGGAAACCTTCAATGAAGGCGACGACCCCAAGTACGTCGCGGGCGGTCAGACCCTGATACCGACCATGAAGGCCCGGCTGGCTGCGCCGTCGGAACTGATCGATATCACGGGCATCGATGAATTGAGCGGGATTCGTCAGGATGGCGATCTGATTATCATCGGTGCGGCGACCACCCACGCTGCCGTTCACGACAACGTGCTGATCGGCGCGAAGATCCCAGCGCTGGCTGCGCTCGCGGGTCTGATCGGCGACCCGATGGTGCGCCATCGCGGAACTCTGGGCGGGTCTGTTGCCAACAATGACCCATCGGCGGACTATCCCGCTGCCCTGCTGGGTCTGGGCGCGAGCGTGCGGACGGACCGTCGGACGCTGAGCGCGGATGATTTCTTTGTCGATATGTTCGAAACCGACTTGGAAGAAGACGAGCTGATCACAGCCATCGCCTTCCCCGTGCCACGCCGGGCAGCCTACGCCAAGTTCCCCAACCCCGCCTCCCGCTACGCCATGGCTGGCGCGCTGGTCGCTGAACTGGCGGACGGCAGTGTCCGCGTGGCCGTGACCGGCGCAGGCTCCAGCGGGGTCTTTCGCTGGACTGAGGCCGAGGCAGCGCTTGGGGCCGACATGAGCGAAGGCGCGCTGGCGGGACTGACGGTCAATGCAGAAGAGATGCTGGAGGACATGCACGGTTCCGCAGAATACCGCGCCCATCTGGTTTCCGTCATGACCCGACGTGCGGTGAAGGCACTGGCCTAGACCGCCCGAGCCAACGCGCCCCCAAAAGGCATCTGCAGGCCCCTGTGCGCAGGGGCTGCTTTTTTCCTGCACTTAAGGCTTGCACGCCCGAGCGATGACAAAGCGGCAGCAGCGTTGTATTGGACGATAAACCGTTAATACCCACTGAACGCAGGACCGCACCGCATGAGCACTTCGGCTGGCCCCAAAACCCTTTACGATAAAATCTGGGACAAGCACGTTGTCCGTCAGAACGACGACGGCACGCACCTGATCTACATTGATCGCCACCTCGTCCACGAAGTGACCTCGCCCCAGGCCTTCGAAGGGCTGGAACTGGCCGGTCGCAAAGTGCGCCGCCCGGACCTCACCCTTGCCGTGCCGGATCACAACGTTCCGACCTCTGACCGAGCAGGCGGGATTGCCAACGAGGAAAGCCGGATCCAGGTCGAGACCCTGATGGCGAACTGCTCGAAGAACGACGTGCCGGTCTACGGCATGAATGACCCCCGCCAGGGCATTGTGCACATCATTGGCCCCGAGCAGGGCTTCACCCTGCCCGGTACAACAGTGGTTTGTGGCGACTCTCACACCTCCACCCACGGCGCCTTCGGCGCGCTAGCCTTTGGCATCGGCACCAGCCAAGTCGAGCACGTACTGGCGACCCAGACCCTTGCGCTCGCCAAGTCGAAGAACATGCTGATCCAAGTCAACGGCGATCTGGGCATGGGCGTGACGGCCAAGGATCTGATCCTTGCTATCATCGGCAAAATTGGCACCGCAGGTGGCACGGGCTACGTCATGGAATACGCGGGTGAAGCCGTGCGTGCCCTGTCGGTCGAAGGGCGCATGACCATGTGCAACATGTCGATTGAAGGCGGCGCACGCGCGGGCCTGATTGCCCCGGATGAAAAGACCTTTGCCTTCTTTAAGGGTCGCCCGTTGGCCCCGCAGGGTGCTGCGTGGGACGCGGCGGTCGCCTACTGGCAGACCCTGCACACCGACCCCGGCGCGCACTACGACAAGACCGTCACGCTGGACACCGCCGAGATCCCGCCCATGGTCACGTGGGGGACTTCACCCGAGGACGTCGCACCGATCACCGGCACCGTTCCCCATCCCGACGACTTCGAAGACGAGAACAAGCGCGAAGCGGCCGCGCGGAGCCTTGAGTACATGGGCCTGACTGCTGGTGCCCCTATGAGCAGCGTCACCGTCGACACCGTTTTTGTTGGCTCCTGCACCAATGGCCGGATTGAAGACCTGCGCGCGGCGGCGGCAATCGCCAAGGGCAAGAAGGTCAAGGACGGCGTGCGGGCGATGGTTGTTCCCGGGTCCGGCCTGGTCAAAGCACAAGCAGAGGAAGAGGGCCTTGCGGCAATCTTCAAGGAAGCAGGCTTTGACTGGCGCGAGCCGGGTTGCTCCATGTGTCTGGCCATGAACGATGACAAACTGACCGTCGGCGAGCGCGCAGCTTCAACGTCGAACCGCAACTTCGAAGGCCGTCAGGGCCGCGGCGGTCGCACGCACCTGGTTTCCCCGGCCATGGCTGCAGCAGCCGCGATCACCGGTCACCTGACCGACGTACGCGACTTCTAGAACCCACCGACACAGGAGAAAGCACCATGGATCAGCTTCGTTCCCACAGCGGTGTGTCCGCGCCCCTCAATCTGGTCAACGTCGATACCGACATGATCATCCCAAAGCAGTTCCTGAAAACCATCAAGCGCACGGGCCTGTCAGCAGGTCTGTTCGACGAAATGCGTCGCACGCCAGAAGGCGAAGAAATCGAGAGCTTTGCCCTCAACCAGCCGCAGTATGCGGACAGCAGTGTTCTGGTAGCAGGCGACAACTTCGGCTGCGGCTCCTCCCGCGAGCACGCCCCGTGGGCACTGGTTGACTGGGGCTTTCGCGTGATCATCGCGCCGAGCTTTGCCGACATTTTCTACAACAACTGCTTCAACAACTCGATCCTGCCCATCACCCTGCCCCAAGAGCAGGTCGATAAGCTCATGCAGGACGCCAACCAAGCCTCTACCATCAGCGTCAACGTCGAAGCGCTGACCATCGAGCGCCCGAACGGTGAAGTCATCCGCTTCACCCTCGACGAGGGCCTTCAGGGGCGTTTGCTCGAAGGCCTCGACCCCGTCGGGATGACCTTGGAACACGAAGCTGACATCGATGCTTTCGAAGGCACGGATCGAAGCGACCGGCCATGGGCCCATATGGCAGCTTAAGCGGTGCGGAGCGCATCACGCAGTCGGCGACCCTGTCGCCGGTCGGCTACCGCCTCCGCTCTATCCCTGCTTCAGGGGCCTTGCCCCTCGAGCGTTCAAGGCCAAGCCGACTGCGTCGGTGCTGCGCAGCCTTGAGCGCTCACACCCCAGACTTCGCCAGTCGGTCAGAGGTTCAGGCGAGCTGAACCCCTGAGTTGATCGGTTCTTGAGGTGCTAGAACCCGGTGCGTTGGATCCCGCGGGTCCAGGTCTCGACCTGAGGGGCAAAGAACTGATAGGCGAACAGACGCTCTTCGGTGCTCTCCACCCGCGCCAATCGCAGGGCGGCAATGGGGTCGTTCTCAGGGTCGCGCAGGATTGCCAGATCGGCCCACTTGCCCGCTGACAGCGAGCCTGCTTCGCGGTTGGTGTGCAGAACCCGCGCGTTGCCCAGCGTGTGCCAGTAGAAGGTCTCCGCCGCGGTCAGCGACTGGTCGTGGAAGCGGGCGACTTTGTATGCTTCCTGCATGGTCACGAAGGGTGAGAAGTGCGTTCCCCCACCGATATCGCAGCCGATCCCGATGCGCACGCCCGCCGCGCGGTTCGCACCCGGGTTGAACAGCCCCGAACCCAGAAAGGTGTTCGAGGTCGGGCAGTGCACCACGCTCGCCCCCGCCTCGGCCATGCGGGTCATTTCGGCCTCTGTGGTGTGGATGCCGTGGGCGAAGAGCGCGCGGTCAGTCACCAGACCGAAGCGGTCGTAGACATCGAGGTAGGAGGCGTCGTTGGGGAACAATTCTGCAACCGTCGCGATCTCGCGCGCACTTTCGTTGATGTGGGTCTGCATGCGGGTTTTGGGGAACTCGGCGTGCAGGGCAGCGCAGGCTTCCAGCTGTGCCTCGGTCGAGGTGATGGCAAAGCGGGGGGTGACGGCGTAGCCAAAGCGCTCATAGCGCGGCTCAAGCGTCTCGAGCAGGGCTTTGGCGTCGTCGTAAGCGGCTTGGGCGGTATCGTGCAGGCTGGGGATAGCGTTGCGATCCATGGCGGTTTTGCCTGAGACCAGTCCCATGCCGCGTGCGTCAAAGGCCGCGGCCAGTTCTTCCAGCGCGCCGGAATGGATGGTGGAGAACACGCACGCTGAGGTCACTCCGTAGTGCAGCAGCGCGTCGGCGAAGGTCGCGGCGATGCTACGGGCGTGAGCGCGGTCGCTGAAGCGGCTCTCTTCGGGGAAGGTGTAGGTATCCAGCCAGTGCAACAGATCGGTGCCGTACGCGCCGATGATGGCGCTTTGAGGGAAATGCAGGTGGGCGTCGATGAAGCCGGGAAGGACCAGCGTGCCGCGTCGGTCAATCTGTGCCCAGTTCTGAAACGTTGCGGGCAAAGCCGTGCGCTCTCCAACCCAGGCGATGCGCCCGTCATCGCCAATGGCAAGCGCGCCGTCGGTCAGGGATTTCTGCGCAGATTGGCCAGCGAAAAAGGGGTCATCGTCCCACCAGACCAAGTGGCCGAAGAGGACGGAGGGGCTCTGGGAATCAGCTGCTGTCATGGGTACTCTCGCGCGCCGGTTCTTGACGACGTAAGTAAGAGCGTCTGAGCCCTTGGGTCAAGGGTGGGGTTTAGGAGTCCGGCCCACTGCCGACCGATGCTGGCTCTGCCTGCGCTGCCAGACGGGTCGCAAGGAGCAGGGCTTCGGCGGCGACCGCCGCCGCAATAACAGCGGGTTCCTTGCCCCGGATCCCGGCGATCCCGATGGGCGTAATCAAGCGGCGCTGGCTCTGTTCGTCAAACCCTGCCGCCTTGAGCTGACTGCGGAAGCGAGTGATCTTAGTGTCTGATCCAATCATGCCGATAAACGGGACGGTCTCGACGTCGCGGGCCAGCAGCGTGCTGACGATGGCGAGGTCAAGTTGGTGGTCGTGTGTCATGACGTAGTGGAGCGCGCCGGACTGACAGCGGCGCGCGTGCTCGGTCAGACTGGCTTGGTCGGCCGGGGTGCTGTCGCGCTCGTCCAGCCATGTCACGGCAAAGGGCAGGGGAGCCAGCGCGGTGGCGAGGGCGGTGCCAACATGACCGCCGCCGTAGATCACCAGCGGTTGGTGCATCTCCTGCGGTGGGGGAAGCTTTCCGGCGCTCAGTGCGAGGCTGACAAAGCCGCCGCAGCACTGGTTCAGCGCGGGACCAAGCGGGAGGTCAAGCGTGGCGCTGGTCTCGCCTTGGGCCAGCATGTCTCTGGCGCGATCGATGGCGCGGAACTCGAGCGCGCCGCCCCCGATGGTGCCTTCGATCCGCTCAGCGCTGACCCACATCATCGTTCCCTGGTCGCGGGGCGTGCTGCCCAAGGCCTGACGGATCTCAACCGTGATCCACCCCGGCTCCGTCATAGCGCGTGCACGTGTTCCTGAGCGATGGTGCGCAGGATTTCTTCAGCCGTTGCGGGGGCGTTCAACTCCGGCCAGCGGCCAGGTGCGCTGAAGCTTGAAACAGCGTGCGCCAGTGCAGAATGAACGGACAGCGCCAGCATAAAGGGCGGCTCGCCCACGGCTTTGGACTTGAAGATCGTGTCTTCCCGGTTTTCGTTGTCGAACAAGTCGATATTCATCACGTCCGGGCGGTCGCTGGCGCAGGGGATTTTGTAGGTCGAAGGGGCATGGGTCAGGACGGTGCCGCGGGGGCTGTAGACCAGCTCCTCCATGGTCAGCCAGCCCATACCTTGAACAAAGCCGCCCTCGATCTGGCCCCGATCGATGTCCGGGTTCAGGGAGCGACCCACGTCGTGAAGAACATCCGCACGCACGACCCGATTTGCCCCGGTGAGCGTGTCGATCTCGACTTCCGATACAGCTGCGCCATAGCCGAAATAGAGGAAGGGGCGGCCATGTCCTGTAGCGGCGTCCCAGTCGATCTTGGGTGTGCGATAGTACCCTGTCGCTGACAGTGAAACCCGGCCCAGATAAGCGGCGCGGACGACTTCTTCAAAGCTCCAACTGCTGCCGTCTTCAGCCTCAACCCGGCCAGCAGTAAAGTGCAGCGATCCATCGATCCCCTTCGTCTCCCGCCAGAACGCGCTCAGTCGGTCGCGCAACTCGGTCGCTGCCAGTTTGGCAGCCCAGCCGTTGAGGTCAGAGCCCGAAGATGCAGCGGTCGCCGATGTGTTCGGTACCTTGTCGGTCCGGGTCGAGGTGATCTTTACCCGCTCCAGCGGCACGCCGAGGACTTCAGCAGCGACTTGCGCGACTTTGATGAATAGGCCCTGGCCCATTTCTGTTCCACCGTGGTTCAGCATGACCGAACCGTCCTTGTAGATGTTGATCAGCGCTCCGGCTTGATTGAGGAAGGACGTGGTGAACGAGATGCCAAAGCGCACGGGCGTCAGCGCGATGCCGCGTCGCACGGGTGAGCGACCCGCTTGAGCGTTGGCATCGATGATTGCGGCACGGCGCGCGCGGTAATCGGCGCTTTCTGCGAGTTGCGGGATGAGGGTGGGCAGGATGTTGTCTTCGATCGTCATGCCAAAAGGCGTCACGGCACGCTCGCCGCTGCCGTAAAGGTTGGCGAGGCGAACGTCGAGCGGGTCTCGATGGGTGGCAGCGGCGACTTTGTCGATGACGCGCTCGGCCAGCATCATGCCTTGCGGCCCGCCAAACCCCCGGAAGGCGGTGTTGGAAACCGTGTCCGTGCGCGCGCGCAGACTTGTCAGCTCCAGAGCAGGGTAAAAGTAGGCGTTATCGGCGTGGAACAGTGCGCGGTCGTTGATCGCGCGGCTGAGGTCGTGGCCATAGCCGCAGCGGCTGGCGAGGATGCCATCGACTCCGGCAATCCGCCCTTCGGCATCAAAGCCCACGCGGATGTCAGCGCGGAAGTCGTGGCGCTTGCCGGTCAGCACGAAATCGTCGTCGCGGTCCAGCCGGAAGCGGACAGCTCTGCCCGTGCGCATCGCGCCCAGCGCGGCGATGACGGACAGCGGCGCGGCCTGGGTTTCTTTACCGCCGAAGGCTCCGCCCATGCGGCGGACTTCAACGGTCACTTCTGCCGCCGAGAGGTTCAACGCCGCGGCGACGAGATCCTGAATTTCGGAGGGGTGCTGGGTTGAGGAGACGATGTGCAGGCCATCGGCGCTGGGCAGGGCCAGACTGCCTTGGCCTTCGAGATAAAAGTGCTCCTGACCGCCGATATAAAGGCGGCTGGTTGCACTGTGTTCGGCGCGGCCGATTGCTGCGCTGACGTCGCCGCGCTTGAAAATGAGCGGGTCGTGCAGGAAGGAACCGGCCTCAACCGCTTCATCAACAGTGGTAAGCGCTGGCAACTCGGTGCTTTCCAGCGTGAAGAGACGCGCGGCCTTGCGGGCCTGTAAGCGGGTTTCGGCAAACACGCAGAACAGCGCTTGGCCGGGGAAGAGGACTTCGCCTTCGGCCAGCAGGGGTTCGTCGTGGATGACAGGGCCGGCGTTGTTCTCGCCGGGAATATCAGCGGCGGTGATGACATCGACCACGCCTGGGGCTTGCCGGACAGCGCTCAGGTCGAGGGCGTCGATCCGGGCGCGGCCGACGCTCGCCAGACCGAAGCAGGCGTGCAGGGCGTTGGCAGGCGTGGGCAGGTCATCGACATAGGGCGCGGAACCGGTGACGTGTAGCGGGCCGCTGTCGTGCGGATGCGATTTGCTGACGATGGTGGTCGCGTTGTCGCTCATGCCGCAGCCCCCTCGGGCTGGGCGTCGAGCGCGCTGAGCAGGGCGTCTTCGAGCAGGTTGCGGCTCACGGTAGTGCGGTACCATGCCGTTGCGCGCAGGTCGTCGATCGGGTCGAAGTCGTCGTCCAGCGCGGCCAGCGCAGCGGTTGCGGTCTCCAAGCTCACCGGCTTGCCCTCAAGCGCGGCGTTGGTGAAGGCCGCGAGCATCGGCGTGGCGGACATGCCGCCAAAGGCGATCCGCACATCGCGGAAGGTGCGGCCCTCGACCCGCCAGCTCAGCACCGCCATAACGGCGGAGATGTCCTGATCCTTGCGTTTGGAGACTTTGAGCGCGGCAAAGGTGCGGTCGTTTTCGCGCGGCGGGATTGTGATGGCGGTCAGCACTTCGTTCGCCCCGAGAACGGTTTTCTTGTAGCCGGTAAAGAACTCGGAGAGCGGGACCGACCGCGTGCCCAGCACCGAAGAAAGCTCCACGCTGGCATTGAGCGCGAGGAAGACTGGCGGGCCGTCGCCGATGGGGCTGGCATTGACGATGTTTCCACCGATGGTCGCTTGCTGGCGGATTTGCTTGGAGGCAAAGCGTTGGAACCAGTCTTCGCCTTCCGGGATCACTTGGCGCAAGAGCGGCCATGCTTGCTCGTAGCTCGCTCCGCCGCCGATGACCAAGGTACCGTCGGGGCGGAAGGTGACGGCGGTCATCTCCGGGACGCGGGTGGTCGAAATCAGGTGGGGGAAGTCTTGCAAGTCCTTGTTCAGCCAAAGTCCCAGTTCGGTTGTCCCGGCGACCAGAACGGCGTCAGGGTTGTCTGCGCGGGCCTGGAGCAGCGCTTTGAGCGAAACCGGTGCGTCGTAGTCATGGTCTTGGGCGGCGTAGAACAGGCCCAGATCGGCGGGCAGGGCACGGAACCATGCGGTGGCGGCGGCTTCCTTTGCAGCAAAGGCAGGATCGCGCGGGGCAGCAGCGCTGTCGTGGGCGGCTTCAAGAATGGGGCCGTAGCCCGTGCAGCGGCACAGGTTCCCGGCGATGTAGCTTTCTGCTTGCTCTGCCGGCGCACCATCGAGATGCAGGGCGGCCAGCGACATCACAAACCCCGGTGTGCAGAACCCGCACTGGGAACCGTGACGGCGGACCATGGCGTCCTGAACCGGGTGCAGGTTGCCTGCGCCGTCGCCCAGTTCTTCCACCGTGACAACCCAATGCCGATGCACGGCGGGAAGCAGGGTGATGCAGGCGTTGACCGCGCGATAGATCACGCGCTCCCCCAGCGGGTCAAAGTGCGCGAGCAGAACCGTGCAGGCCCCGCAGTCGCCTTCGTTGCAGCCTTCCTTAGTGCCAGTCAGTGCTCGCTCGTCGCGCAGGTAATCGAGCAACGTGGTCGTCGGATCCACCGCTTCGATGCGCTGCGCTTGTCCAGCAAGAAAGAATTCGAGAACCGTGCTCAAGGCCTTCTAGCTCCCCCGATAAGTCGAGTAGCCGTAAGGGCTGAGCAGCAAGGGGACGTGATACTTCTCCGAAGCATCAAAAACGCGGAAGACCAGTGGAACCTCATCCAGAAATAAATCGGCTGCCTCCATGCTGTGGACCCGCTGCAAGTAAGCCCCTGCCTGAAACACCAGCTTATAAGTGCCTTCGACCATGGTTTGCGGGGTGAGCAAGGGCGCATCAACGCGGCCATCGCCGTTGGTGGTGGCCATCGACAGTGACCGCTCTCCGCCATCCAGCGCAAAAAGCTCAAGATCTAGGCCAATGGCTGGTTTTCCGGTCGATAAATCAAGCACATGCGTTGTGAGCGTTCCCAAGGACAATCTCCCTGTGTCATCTTTGGCGAGAGCTTTTCACAGCTCCCTTGACGAGGCAAGGCAGACTGTGGCGCTAATGCACTTTGACGCACAGTCATCCTGAAAGGAGCCAGTTGCAATGACCATGACACCAGATTATCCGCGTGATCTCATCGGCTATGGGGCCCAACCGCCTCATCCGCAGTGGCCGAACGAGGCCCGGATCGCGGTGCAGTTCGTGGTCAACTACGAGGAAGGCGGGGAGAACTGTATCCTTCATGGCGATCCGGCTTCTGAAGCGTTCCTGAGCGAAATTGTCGGCGCGGATGCGCGCGCAGGCGTGCGCCACATGAACATGGAAAGCATCTACGAATACGGCTCCCGCGCGGGGTTCTGGCGCCTGCACCGGATGTTCACCAGCCGCCGCATGCCTGTGACAGTCTTTGGTGTGGCCACCGCTCTGGCGCGTCATCCTGAAGCGGTTGCCGCGATGAAGGCGGCAGATTGGGAGATTGCGTCCCACGGGCTGAAGTGGATCGAACATCAATACATGGACATCGATGAAGAACGCCGACAGGTGGCCGAGGCGATGGCCGTGCACGAAGCGGCAACCGGGGAGCGGCCCTTGGGCTGGTACACGGGCCGATCATCCGAGAACAGCCGGGAACTTACCGCTGAGATCGGCGGCTTCCTGTACAACGCGGACAGCTACGCCGACGAGTTGCCCTACTGGGAAGCGACCCGATCTGGCCCGCAGCTGATTGTTCCCTACACGCTCGACGCCAACGACATGCGCTTTGCGACCAATCAGGGCTTCAACAGCGGTGATCAGTTCTTCGCCTACCTGCGCGACAGCTTCGATGTGCTCTATGCCGAGGGCGAGACCGCGCCGAAAATGATGTCGATTGGTCTGCACTGCCGCCTTGTAGGGCGTCCGGGGCGGGCGGCAGCGCTGATGCGGTTCCTTGATTACGTGCAGGGGCATGAGCGGGTTTGGGTTGCCACCCGCGCGGATATCGCCCGGCACTGGCACGCAACTTTTCCCTATGAAGAGCGAGCAGTCGATGCAGCTTGACGCCGTTAACGCGCTGAGCGCCGCTGCCTTCGAGGAAGCCTTTTGCGACATCGCCGAAGAAAGCCCCTGGGTCGCTGCAACAGCGCACTCGCAAGCGCCGTTTGCCAGCGTTCAGGCCGTGATCGATGCCTTTACCGCTGCGCTCATGGACGCGGATGACGAAGACCGCCTCGCGGTGATTTGCGCGCACCCGGATTTAGCCGGTAAGCTGGCGGCAGCGGGCCGTTTGACCGAAGACAGCACGGCTGAGCAAGCCTCCGCCGGGCTCAACAGCCTGACCGACGAAGAGCGCGAAAGCTTCACCGCGCTGAATGAGACATACAAGGCGCGCTTTGGTTTTCCCTTTATCCTTGCGGTCAAAGGTGCGAGCAAAGCGCAAATTCTGGCGAGTTTCCGTGACCGCTTGCCCCGGGACCGCGCCACTGAATTTGGCGAAGCGCTCCGGCAGGTGTGCCGGATCATGACCTTTCGCCTCACAGACCGACTTTCCGAAGGATCCTCCTAATGACCGACGCCGCCAATATCCTTCACGCCGAACGCGAAGTCCCCGACTTCGCCGCGCGTTACCCCAACCTTGCCAATCCCCGATTGGGCGCAGAGGTTATCTCTGTGACCGACGAGTTCTTTGCCGAGCGCTCGCGTCTGATCAAGCCAGAGGAAGCGGTCTTTCACCCCGACCTCTACGACGACCACGGCAAGTGGATGGATGGCTGGGAGTCCCGGCGGCGGCGGAGCGGGGGCAATGACCACGCGCTGATCAAGCTGGGCGGGCCGACTGTGGTGCGCGCGATCAACATCGATACGGCCTTCTTCACCGGCAACTTCCCCCACGCTGCGCGCGTGCTTGGGGCTTATCACGAAGGTGAAGGCGAGCCAGCCCCGACCCGTTACCGCACGCTGGTCGATATGGCCAAACTTGGCCCCGACGCGCCGCATTGGTTTGAGGTCTCCCACGCCGAGCCCGTAACCCATCTGCGGTTGGACATGTATCCTGACGGCGGTATTGCCCGGCTTCGCGTGCACGGCATCCCGGTCTCTGAACCGACCACGGAAGAGACGGGCGTGCGGGAGCTGTCTTCGATCCTCAAAGGCGGGCGCGTTCTGGCTTTCAACGACAGTCACTACGGCAACCCCGAAGTGCTGCTTTACCCCGACAAAGGCCTGAACATGGGCGATGGATGGGAAACGCGGCGGCGGCGGGAGCCCGGCTTTGACTGGATCATCATCGCGCTCGGCGAAGCAGGTGTTCTTGACCACATGATCGTTGATACCGCGCACTATAAGGGCAACTTCCCCGCTTCGTGCTCGATGAATGGCCGCTTGCTTAGTGGGGCGGATATCGCGCTGCTAGACAATCCCGATGCCCTCAAAGCCGACAGTCAGTTCTGGCCCGAACTGCTGCCCAGCCAGCCGTTGAGCGCTGATGCGGAACACCGCTTTGACGCGACGGCGCTGAATGCCGGTGAGCCGATCAACGTGGTGCGCTTCAACATCGTGCCCGACGGCGGGGTCTCGCGCTTGCGGCTGTTTGGCCGGACCACGCCGCTGGCCTGATCAGACCTGAAGCTCGACCGCTTCCCAGTTCTCGGGAAAGAAGAACTCTTCGAGGTTCGAGGCCGGATCGGCCCGGTCCACGACGAGGAACTGCTGCGTGCCGCTTCGGACGATGTTCGGATGGTGCCAGACCCCGGCGGCGAAGTTGATCCCCTGACCCGGTGCAACCTCGAACGCGCGCAAGCTGCGTGGGTCGGGTTCGTTCTGCCCCCGCGCCACAACCACATAGAACCCTGACAGCGCTGTTGTCCCGATGGGGATGAACGACTGGGAGCCCAGCGGGTGGCGCTCCAGCATCTTGATCCGCAAAGGTAGACCAAAGCTGCGGGTCTCGAAGATCGATAGCAACACGGCTTCCCCTTCGGCCTGCACTGTACTCAAACCATGATAGCGCTGGGTGAAGCCGTCGTTGATGGCGTAGGTCGGGTGATCGAGTCGACCCGTCTCCAGCACATCGCCGAAAGGGGCAAAACTCTGCTGGGTCAGGGGTTCGGGTAAGAGTGTTTTCATGCGGTGTCCAAGGGCTTTGTTTCCCTCACCTTAGCCAAATCGCGCCGCGCCGTCGCGTGCGGAAAAGCTGCCTGACCTGAGCGTGGCATCAGAGCGCAAAATCGATACCTTTTTCAGACAGGGAGTGAGGTCATGGACGCTGCTCAGGTTCGGGACCGTTGGGAAAGCGAGGGCTTTGTCTCGCCGCTGCGCGTGTTCGATGCAGAGACCGCCGCCGCGCACCGCCACGTGCTGGAGCAGACAGAAGCCGAGCACGGCAAACTTCACTACCTGTACAAAATGCATACGGTCTTGCCGTCGCCCTGGGAGATCGCGACGAATGCGACTTTGCTGGATGCGGTGGAAGCCATCCTTGGCCCGAATATCCTGCTCTACAACGTTTGTTACATCATCAAAGAAGCGGGCGCAGAGACCTTTATCAGTTGGCATCAGGATCTGACCTATTGGGGTCTCAGCAACGATCATCAGGTTTCGGCCTGGGTCGCGCTGTCTCCGGCGACAGAGGAGAGCGGGTGCATGCGGATGATCCCTGGCTCGCACACGCGCGGTCGGGTCGATCATGTCGAAACCGAAGACCCCGCCAACGCGCTCGCCTTTGGGCAGTCGGTGCATGGCGTAGACGAGAGCGGCGCACAACTCACCCCGCTGCAACCCGGGGAAGCGAGCCTGCACCATGGCTGGACCCTGCATGCCTCCATGCCCAATGCGTCCAACGATCGGCGCATTGGCGTCAACATCCAGTATCTCGCCACAGATTGTCGCCAGACCCAGCACAACAAGGACAGCGCCATTCTTGTGCGTGGGGAGGACAGCTTTCGTCATTTCAAAGTCGATGTTCCCGCCCTGCGTTCCATGCACCCGGATGATCTGGCACGGCGGGCGGCGCTCGATGCGCGGATCAACGAGATTTATCAGACCATGGCCGTTCCACGGCCCTGATGGGGTGCAGCGGCTGACTTAGTGGCCGTGATCAAACCCGAAAGTCATATAGGCATTCAGCGCCAGCAGGCATACGGAGGCCAGCAGCAGCCAACGCCCTGTTGAGCTGCGCTTCTCACAATCATCTTCGTGGTCACAGGCGGGCACCTCGACCACCGCATGACCGTGGCCATGCTCGTCGCAGTCGTGGTGCTCGTGGTGCGTGCTGTGTGCGTGGCGGTAACTGAGCATTTGAAGCCCGCCGGAAACCGCAACCATGACAACGGCCAGCCCGAAAATCATATACTCGTTCTGGTGGAACCAGGCTTCAAAGCCCAACGGCAGCAAAGTGATGCCCGCCAGACCGCCGAGTGCGGCAACATTTACAATCAGCGGCAAGCCACAGCAGAACACGTGCACCAACAGGCTCGATGTCTGCAACCCAAGCGAGACGCGCTCAATTGCAACTTTTGTCTTGTCGTCGGTGGGCGTGGACATGCTGGCTTCTCCGCTGGGTGACTTCAAATGTATCGTCATTTGTGACGAGTGCAAGCCGAGTGCACTCAGTCCAGCGTCCCAAGTCCGGAGCCTTGCGCCGAAACCAAGTGCGCGAGGACAGCGTCGGCCGTGGCTTCGTTGAGCGCGAGAGGGGTCTGATGCACGATAGCGAGACGGATCAGAGCCTTCACGTCTACGTCGTGCGGATGCGCGGTCAGGGGGTCGATGAAGAACAGGATGGCGTCCACCCGCTTCTCCGCTGCAAGCGCCCCAATCTGCTGATCGCCGCCCAGCGGTCCACTGAGCAATCGGGTGACGTCCAACTGGTCAGAGGCGGCCGCAACCCGCCCGCCCGTCGTGCCGGTGCAATACAATTGAAAGCCGGATAGCGCGTCGACATTGCGCAAGGCCCAGGCGACGGCATCGTCTTTGTAGTTGTCGTGCGCGATCAGGGCGATGGCGGCTTTGCGGTTGTGGTCTGGCGCGAGGGTCACGGGGCGGATCTCTGTCGGTGATCTGGGAAAAGGCACAGGGACAAAAGAAAATCCCCCTCAGAGACTAAGGGGGATCATCGGTTCCTGCGAGCCCAAAAAGAGGATGGGCAGGATGGGAGAGAAGAGAGCGCCTTAAGCGGCAATCGCCTTACGCGGTCCGTGGCACCACGCTGGCATCCAATCGCCATGGGCCTCGATCAGTTCATCCGTCATGGCCCAGATCTGGTCGAGATCCAGCTCGGCCGCGGTGTGCGGGTCGAGCATGGCGGCGTGATAGATGTGCTCACGGTTTTCGGTCATCAGCGCTTCGACGGTCATTTCCTGCACAGAAATGTTGGTTCGCATGAGACCGACAAGTTGCTTGGGCAGGTTGCCAATTGCCGTCGGCTGGACGCCATTGCGATCCACCAGGCAGGGGACTTCAACCGCGCAGCCTTCCGGCAGGTTGGAGATGTAGCCCTCATTCTTCACGTTGCCGTAAATCACACTCGGCACGCCAGTCCAGACGGAGTCGATGATGTCAGAGGCAAACTCGTTGGACGCTTTTACCTCGATCCGGTCGGCTTCGCGGTACTGTGCCGCCTGCGTTTTCCAGTCTTCGATCTGTTCAACGCATCGCTTTGGGTATTCATCCAGCGGAACTTGGAAGCGCTCGATCAGGTCTTCGCGGCCCTCTTTGATGAAGTACGGCACGTACTCGGCAAAGTGCTCTGAGCTTTCCGTAACAAAGTACCCCAGACGCTTCAGCATCTCGTAGCGGACGTAGTTCTGACAACGCTCGTTCCACGCGCTCGGCTTGGGTGCACGGCCCTGTGCATAGGCGCGGTGCAGGTCGGGGTAGAGGTCGCGGAAGGTGCCGTCGGGCATGACTTCCTCGAAGTTGAGGTAGAAGGCCATGTGGTTGATGCCGCCGACTTTGTAGCGGATGTTCTCCACCGACAAGTCGAGGTCGCGGGCCAGTTCTTCAGCGGTCAATTGCACCGAATGGCACAAGCCGACCTGCCGGATTTCCGGGTACTTTTCTGCGATGGCCCACGTGTTGATCGCCATAGGGTTCACGTACTGCAGCATGATCGCTTCAGGGCAGACGGCCATCATGTCTTCGCACACAGCCCAAAGGTGCGGCACTGTGCGGATACCGCGCATGATGCCGCCGATGCCAAGCGTATCGGCAATGGTCTGGCGCAGACCGAATTTCTTGGGAATCTCAAAGTCGGTCACGGTGCAGGGCTCAAAGCCGCCAATCTGGAACGCCACGACCACGAAATCAGCGCCGTCCAGCGCTTCTCGCCGGTCCGTGTGGGTGCTCACACTCGCCCCGACGCCGAGGGTCGAAATCAGCTTGTTCGCAACGAGCTCGCTTTCATCAAGGCGCCCGCGGTCAATGTCCATCAGCGCGATGTGAGCCTCAGCCAGAGCAGGGCGCTGGAGAACATCGCCCACAATGTTTTTCATAAACACCGTAGAGCCGGCGCCGACGAACGTGATCTTTGGCCCTTTAGCCATAGGGATCTCCTCCAAAACCCAAAACACACCCGGTATCCGCCAGGTGCGCGAACGAACTGATACAACAACTCATACAATGGGCGCTTCAAGCGGCAATTACTTCACTGAATCCAGCTTTGGTTTCCGGTAATCGCGCCTCGGCCCTTTTTGCTAGCGTCGCGCGTCGCGGCGGAACACAGACGGTGTTGTGTCGAGATGCGATTGGAACGCCTCATAGAAGCTCGACAAGGACCCGAAGCCACTGTCCATCGCGATGCTCAGGATTTTCGCGTCCGAGTTCGACAGCAACATCTGCGCGTGGCTGAGCCGAATGCGGGTGATGTGCTCCTTGATCGGAACACCCACCACGCGGCGGAACAGTGTCATGGCGTAAGAGGGTGACAAGCCCACGTGGTCGGCCACATCGCTCACTGAGATTGGGTCACAGTAGTTGTTTGCGATAAAGCGCAGCATCTCTTCAATATGCTGCATGGCCCCGCCTGCACCGACGACCGAGCGCACTTCACCGTAGCCGGACTTGACCGTCTCCCAGCCTTCCAGCGCAAACCGTCGAACGCGCATCTCAACCTCGCCCAGAATAAGCTGGTGCCACGTCGAATCCTGCCGCTTGAACTCCTCGGTCCAACGATGAAACATCTGCCGGTCCATATCCGGATTGGCCGGCGCGCTCATGACATCGCCCGCAATGAGCGCGTTCAGGAAGGACTCAGGCAAGCCCCAACGCAGGATCTGGCTGAAGGAGATGTAAAGGTTGATGATCTCACCGTCCCCCGTCACCTTGTTTACACCATGAGGAGAGGCCCCCCAGAACAGGGTCAGGCTGTTCGAGGGCCGCTCGACCGTCGTC
>CBFHUI010000054.1:0-18680 GCA_965658725.1 Alphaproteobacteria bacterium
GCGCGCCACCCGCAGAAGCCGGTGAAACCCTCGTGCCGACAGGTTCAGTTGCTCTGCCGCTTCAGCGACCAGCGCCTGCCCGTCCGGTTCAAGCTCGCAGTGCTTTTCCAGCAGGTCGCCGTCCAACGAAGCATTGACGGGCGGCTTGTTGAGCAGCTGTTGACCCGTTGTCCCTTGCTGCCTGAACCGCGTAGCCTGGCGCGCCCGGGCATTCGCAACCCGAGCGGCGATTTCCGCCGTGCCTTCCCGCGCTGGCGCCAGCGTTAGGTCCATGGCCGACACGCCGGGGACTTCGAGCACCAGATCAATCCGGTCATAGAGCGGCCCGCTGATCTTGGCCTGATAGTCCTGTCCGCACTTTGGCGCGCGGGAGCAGGCGCGTGACGGATCGGCGAGATAACCGCAGCGACAGGGGTTCATGGCTGCGATCAGTTGGAAGTGCGCAGGATAGGTCACGTGGGCGTTGGCGCGGGATACGGTGACGGTTCCGGTCTCGATTGGCTGACGCAGGGCCTCGAGCACGCGGCGGTCAAACTCCGGCAACTCATCGAGGAAAAGCACGCCCAGATGCGCAAGTGTGACTTCTCCGGGCTTGGCCTTGCTGCCACCACCCACCAAAGCAGGCAGGCTCGCTGAGTGGTGCGGGTCGCGGTAGGGGCGGGCAGTGACCAGTCCGTCCTCAGTGAGCGTCCCGGCGAGCGAGTGCACCATGGTGACGGAAAGCGCTTCCTCCGCATGCAGAGGCGGGAGCAGGCCCGGCAGGCGCGCGGATAGCATGGATTTACCCGCCCCCGGCGGCCCGATCAGGAGCAGATTGTGTCCCCCTGCGGCGGTGATTTCCAGCGCGCGCTTGGCGGTTTCCTGTCCCTTGATATCGCGCATATCGAGCACGGCCTGTGACCCGCTCAGACGCTCTTGCACTTGCGGGCGAGGGATCTGTCCACGACCCATGAGGTGATTCATCAGGGAGAGCAGCGTTGTCGGCGCGATGATGTCGAGGTCTTCGCCTGCCCATGCGGCTTCTGTTCCCTGGGCGGCGGGGCAGATGAAGCTTTGGCTTTGGCGGTTCGCGTGGATGGCGGCGGGTAGGGCGCCGAGCACGGAGTTGATCGACCCGTCCAGCCCCAACTCCCCCATCGCCAGCATGCCTTCAAGGCAGTCGGGCGGCAGCACCTCCATCTCCACCAGCAAAGCCAGGACAATGGGAAGGTCAAAGTGTGTGCCTTCCTTGGACAAGTCGGCAGGGGCGAGGTTGATTGATACGTGAGCCGGCGGTTGCATCAGCCCTAGCGATGCCAGCGCCCCGCGTACCCGCTCCTTACTTTCCCCCACCGCCCGTTCGGGCAGGCCGACAATCGTGACTTTGGGCAGGCCGCTGGTCATCAGGACTTGAACATCAACGGTTTGGACGTCGAGGCCCTGAAAGGAGACGGTTTTGATTTGCGCGACCATGTGCAGGTTTTAACACCTTTTGCGTGTGGTCGCGAGAACTAACTCGCTTTGGTCAAGGGACGGCTGTCCGTGTGACGAAGGGCGAGCCACGACACCGCACTTGCGAGGAAGATGAACAGCGCCCCATAGATCATCTGCGTGCTGTAACTCACACCCCAGTCCTTCAGCGCGCCCATGATCAACGGACCGGAAGCGGACATGAACACCATGGCCGTAGTGCTGAGCGTGCGGACCTTGCCTAAGTGTCGAACCCCGTACAATTCGGGCCAGAGCGTGTTGAAAGAGGTGCCGTAGAAGGCAACTGCAACGGCGAGCAAGAAGAGACACAGCATCATTGCTGCAAACGGCGTGAGTGCGCCCAGCAGCAGCAGGCCCAAACCAAAGGGCAGCAGTGTGAACGGGAACAGCCGTGTTGCCGTGAACCGGTCTACCAACCATCCGGCCACAGGGTTCAGCGCAAAGGCGGCGATGGGGTAAAAGCCCCAGTAGTAGGGCCACAGCTCCGGGTTCCAGCCCTTTTCCTGCAACACCGAGACGATGTGAAAGAACAGGCCGGTAAAGATCCCCGACTGCGCCAGCATCATCGGCACGATGAGCCAGAACCGCGGGTCGCGCAGCACTTCAGCGCGTGTCCACTGGCGGCGGCGAGAGCCGGGCTGCGCGGCGTTCTCGCGCTCGTCGCTGGCTAGGCGAGCCGCCAGCGCCGCGTCACGGGCGGGCATGTCACGGAGCAGCAAGGGCAGGATCGGAAAGACGCTAAGCGCGACCATCCCGGACATCACGGCAAAAGCCCCGCGCCAGCCAATATCGATCTCGAAAGCGGCTAGAGCTGGGGGCAACGCAAGCTGTCCGATCAACAGAGAGGCGAAGAGTGGCAGGATCAGCTCCCCCGCTGAATAGGCAATTCCCAGCAGTCCCGTCGCCCGCCCTTTGAAGCGCTCGTAGTATCGGCCCATCGATGCGTTCGCGACGTGGCCCATGAGGGCCTGACCAAACTGGCGCAGCAGGAAGAAGGACAGCAGCAGGAAAATCCAGTGCGGCGTTGCCGCCATCGTCAGCCCGGCGATGACCACGCCCAGCACCACGATTGCCGCGATCCGCCCCAGCGGCATGCGGTCCACCAGACCTCCGGTCCAAAGGATCAGGATACCGCTAGCAAAGGTCGCTGCGCCATAGATCCGACCGTACTGGCCATCGGTCAGGGAGAAGGCTTCGCGCAATTCAGCGCCAAAGAAACCGATCAGATAGGTCTGTCCGATGCCGGACCAGAACACCAGCGAGGCCCCAAAGCCAACGAAGCGAATGTCAGGCCAGCCCAGATCCCGCCAGCCTGCAGGATCCCAGTTCTGAGGCCGCATCAGGCGAAGCGCCGCTCGATGGCGTCCCAGATCAGTGCTGGCCCATCAGTCCCATCAAAGCGCTGCAGTTCTTGCAATCCGGTCGGGGAAGTCACGTTGATCTCTGTCAGGCTGTCGCCGATGACGTCGATGCCGACAAAGATCAGATCCCGTGCCTTGAGCACCGGTCCTAGCGCCGCGCAAATCTCGCGCTCTCGCTCGGTCAGGGCAACTGGCTCAGCGCGTCCACCAACGTGCAGGTTGGCGCGGGCTTCACCGTCTGCTGGAATGCGGTTGATCGCTCCAATCGGTTCCCCGTCCACCAGAATGATCCGCTTGTCGCCCGCGCGAATGGCGGGGAGATAGGCTTGGATCATCAGTTGCTCGCGGGAGCTGATGAGCAGCGTTTCCAGCAAGGACGTCAGGTTTTCGTCATCGGGCTTCAGGTGGAATACCCCTGCACCACCGTTGCCGAACAACGGCTTGACGATGATGTCGCGGTGTTCGTCTCGGAAGGCCGTGATGTCAGCAACGTCGCGACTGATCATGGTCGGTGGCATGAACTCTGCGAATTCAGTGACAAATATCTTTTCCGGCGCGTTGCGCACGTGACCCGGATGATTGACGCAAAAGGTCCGGTTCGCGCCGACACCATGGATGCTTTCCAGCAGGTGTGTCGCGGCGATGTATTGCATGTCAAAAGGGGGATCTTGGCGCATCAGTACCACGTCGCTGTCGGTGCCCAAGGCAATCGTTTCCGCCGCGCCAAAGGTCGCGTGGTTGCCGACTTCGCGCTGCACCTCTACCGGCCGCACGCGCGCCCGTACCGCGCCGCGGTCGTAAGTCAGGGCGTCGGGGTGGTATTCGACCAGACTGTGTCCCCGGCGCTGAGCTTCGAGCATGAGAGCGAAGGTGGAATCAGCGTCGATGTTGACGGTTTCCAGCGGGTCCATCTGAACGGCGATGCGCAGCGCCATAGGTGTGCTTCCCTTTGCAACAAGTCCGTCTCGACCACTGGGTCAAAGACGCGCCCATCAATTCAGTTGACTGCGCACCTCGTCAAGCAGCGACTGCACCCGAATGGACAAGGCAGGCTCCTGCGCTGTCTCGATGGCGTTCTCGAGAGCCAGCACGGCTGCACGCAGATTGCCAAGTCGCTGGTGCGTTAGACCCGCTTCCTGCCAGAAAATGCCGTTGCCCGGATCCATCAGCAGCAGGCGTTCGAGTACAACGATCGCGTCCTCCAGTCGGCTTTCGCGCATGGCCCGGAACTTCAAATTGTTCTGGACCCGGATAAGTACCTCGCGATCACCGACACCGCGTGTGAAGGACAAATCCATTTCCGCCGCCGGTCCGTGGAACTGCTTGAGCGTTGCGCGCAAGTCCTGTGGCTGCAGGATACGGGCGTCATTGAAAGGGTCAAAGATGGCCGAGCCGCCGTCGGTGTTCAAGCGCAGGAGGAAGTGGCCAGGGAAGTTCAATCCCTCCACGTCAAAGTTGCAGCAGCGGGCAAGATGGATGTACAGCAGGCCAAGGCTCACTGGCAGACCCCGCCGCCGCTCAATCACCGCGACGATGTCCGCATTCTCGGCAGCTTCATAGTCTTCTCGGGCGCCGACAAAGCCGCCTTGATCCTCCATCACTTGCCGCAACCATTCGACCTGATCTTCTGCAGACGGCGGAGACGAATAGACTGCGACCCAGTCGCCAGCAGCCCGCGAGAGTTGGTCCATGGTGTCGATCACAGCCTGAAAGTCGGGAAAGGCTAGATTGGCTTGCACCCGTGCGTGTGCGGCGATGTCCAGTGCTGCTTGCAGAATGGGGAAAGATCCGCGTGGCGTCTTGCCGTGTGCACGCAGGCGAGCAGACAGCTCGCGCTCGGTGGAGGGCGGCACGGAAAGGGGCTGCGGCACCCTGAAATCAGTCACAGGTCATTCCAGTAAGTCTTTGAAACGCAATCGTTTGTCAGGGGTCTGCTTAGGTCGTCCAGGCCCCCTCGATATGCTGCAATTTTTGGTCGGAGCCAACGAGAATTGCATCGAATCGGAAGAAGTACTGGGGATTAAAGGCGTTCTCGCGGATCCACAACTGTGCCGCGTTGGCGATGCGCCGACGCTGACCCTCACTGATCCTTTGGATTGCAGAGGCAATTGTTTTGCTGGTCTTCACTTCAACAAAGACAATCATCCTATTTTTGCGTGCAATGAGGTCGATTTCACCAATCGAGCAGCGCCAGTTTTCTTCGATGATGGAATAGCCCTGCGCTTCCAAATGGCGCTTTGCTGCTGCTTCTCCACCTTGGCCGACGAGGTTATTGATCTGTCCTTGCCAAGGTTTCATCGAAGCCGCCTCTTTTATGCGCGGTCTTTCTGAAGAATCAGCGCGCGTTGATACACGTCTCTCTTGCTTAAATTCAGAGCTTTTGCAACCTCAGCGGATGCTTGTTTGACCGACTGCGAAGCCAGTGCGGCGATCAGCGCCGCGTCGATCTCTGCATCATCAGAAGGAGCGGGCGGCAGCGGCGCACCGACGCAGACGCAGATTTCGCCCTTGGGCGCGCCTGCTTCTGTGTAATGCGCGCTGAGCTCCGAGAGCAGACCGCGCCGGGTCTCCTCAAACTGCTTGGTGAGCTCTCGGGAAACAGCACTGGGTCGGTCGCCGAGTACCGCTTCCATATCGGCCAGAGAGGCTGCAAGGCGGTTCGGCGACTCATAGAAAATAAGTGTTGCGGGAACCCCGGCCAGCTCGTCGAGCCACTTTTTCCGCCCAACTGTCTTGGCGGGTGGAAAGCCGGCAAACAGAAAACGATCCGTGGGCAGGCCGCTGAGTTGCAAGGCCATCAGAGCGGCGTTCGCGCCAGGCACACCACTGACACGATGTCCCGCCTCGATCACCGCACGCACGAGTCGATAGCCGGGGTCAGAGATCATCGGCATACCAGCATCGGAGACCAGCGCCACCGTCTGCCCCTCACCCAGCCGGCGCAGGATGCCATCGATCATTTGATCCTCGTTGTGGTCGTGCAGCGGGACCAGGCGCGTTTCGATACCGAAGCGGGTGGTGAGCTTCCGCGTGACCCGTGTGTCTTCGCACAGCACGACATCGGCACCTTGCATGGCCTCAACCCCGCGCGCGGGCATGTCGCCGAGGTTTCCGATGGGGGTGGTGACGAGAATTAGCATGGGGTTAGGACTGAAGGTATCGGGCCAGCGCGTCAATGACTGGCCGTCCATCATCGGTTACGCGCAGCACATCGTCAGCAAGCGTCAGCAGCCCTTCAACCTGCAACTTTTCCAGCGCAGGACCATTGAGAGGCGCTTGAGCCAGCGCGCTGTAGTGGGAGAGCGGCAGGCCTTCACTGAGACGCAGACCAAAGGGTAAGGCTTCGGCCAGACAATCCGCAGGGCTCAGCGCTTCTTCCGTGACCGTGGCATGCCCTTGCGCCTCTACGTGGTCGAGCCAGACCGACGGCGCGCGGTGCTGGCGCGTCGCGGTCTTGGTCCCCGGTGCTTTTACCAGCCGTCCATGTGCGCCCGGGCCAATGCCGATGTAGTCCTGATAGGCCCAATACAGCCGGTTATGACGGCTTTCATAGGCGGGGTCTGCGGCATGGTTGCTGACCTCATAGCCACTGAACCCAGCGGCTTCGAGCCGCGCCCGCGTGGCAAGGTAGAAATCCGCTGTTTCATCCTCGTCCTTGGGCTGGATCACGCCTTTGCGAGCCAATTGCTCAAAGATCGTCCGGGGTTCGATGGTGAGTTGATAGAGCGAGATGTGCTGTGGCTGCAGCGCCAACGCTTCGTCGAGTTCCGCAGTCCAGTCTGACAAGCTTTGGCGCGGGCGGGCGTACATGAGATCAAAGCTGATGTTGTCGAACACCGCCCGCGCCGTTTCCAGCGCGGCAAGGGCCTCGGCGACACTGTGCTGGCGACCAAGCGCGAGCAGTGCCTTGTCTCGCAGGCTCTGCACACCAAGCGACAGGCGGTTAATCCCTGCTTGCCGGTAGCCTTCGAACCGGTCTGCATCGGTGCTGGTTGGGTTGGCTTCCAACGTGATCTCGATGCTGTTGAGAAAGCCGATCTCCTGCTGCGCCGCTTCGATAACTGCCGCCACCGTCGAAGGGGCCATCAGCGAGGGCGTGCCGCCGCCAAAGAAAATCGAGGTCAGCTTCCGCCCCTGAGCCTGCGGCGCGAAGTATTTGAGTTCTGAGACCAGTGCAGCGGCCCAGCGGGCTTGGTCGGTTGGATCATCCAGCCCGACTTCGTGGACGTTGAAGTCGCAATAGGGGCAGCGCTTCTGGCAGAAGGGCCAGTGCACGTAGAGGCCGAGTTTAAAGTCCTCCGCTGCGATCATCCCGCAAAGCAAGCCGCCACGAGCTGCTCAAAAGCATGGGCGCGGTGGCTCATGGCGTGTTTCTTGTCCGGGTCCATCTCACCAAAGGTCTGGCTGAAGCCCGTTGGGACGAAAATCGGATCGTAGCCAAAGCCGTTCTCACCTTGCGGCGGGAACTTGAGCGCGCCTGCGATGGTGCCCAAAAAGGTCTCATCATGCCCGTCGGGCCAGGCGAGGCTGAGCGCGCAGACGAACATGGCTTCGCGGGAGGGGTTGTCGCCCAGTTCAGTCCGCACACGGTCCATGGCGACGGTGAAGTCCTTCTCCGGCCCGGCCCACCGCGCCGAGTAGATCCCCGGCGCACCGTCCAGCGCTGCAACAGCCAAGCCGCTGTCATCCGCCAGCGCGGGCAAGCCAGAAGCCGAGGCCGCTGCGTGGGCCTTGAGCTTGGCATTGCCCTCGAAGCTGTCTTCAGTTTCTTCCGGCTCGGGTAGGTCAAGCTCTCCGGCGGAGACCACTTCGATACCAAAGGGTTTCAGCAGGGCGGCGATTTCCACCACTTTGCCAGCATTGTGCGTGGCAAGGACGAGTTTCGGATCGGTGAACGTGCGCGCCATAGGGTGCTTATCCTGCCAGTGCTTTGTTTTGAGCGTCCGCGATATCCGAAACACCCTTCTTCGCCAGCGCCAGCAAAGCCATGAATTCGGTTTGGGCAAAGGGGCTTTCTTCAGCGGTCGCCTGAATTTCCACGATACCACCATCAGCCACCATCACGAAGTTCGCGTCGGTTTCGGCGGAGCTGTCTTCAGCATAATCCAGATCGAGCAGCGCGGTGCCTTCACAGATGCCGCAGGAGATCGCCGCGAGCTGTCCGGTGACCGGGCTTTCCTTAAGCATGCCGATTTTCATCAGGTGCTTGAAGGCGAGTTGCAGTGCAACGTAAGCCCCGGAGATCGACGCCGTCCGTGTACCGCCGTCCGCCTGAATGACATCACAATCCACTTTGATCTGCACTTCAGGCAGCTTGTGCAGATCGACGATGGCGCGCAGGGAGCGACCGATGAGACGCTGGATCTCCTGCGTCCGGCCCGACTGCTTTCCGCGTGCGGCTTCGCGGCCCATGCGCTGGTCCGTCGAGCGGGGGAGCATGCCGTACTCAGCAGTAATCCAGCCCTTGCCCGTATTGCGCATCCATCCGGGGACAGACTCTTCGACCGTCGCCGTGACAAGCACCCGTGTGTCGCCAAAGCTGATCATGCACGAGCCTTCGGCGTACTTGTTCACGTCGGTTTCGATGGTGATGGCGCGCATCTGGTCCGCAGCGCGGCCCGAAGGGCGGTTGTAGGTCATGAAGGGCTCCTGACGTCAAAGATGGGGTGGCGTGGAAAGGGCGCGGGGCCTGTGTGATCCCCTTCTTGCAGATTGTGACCCGCTTCGAAACTGTTCTCTGATCGTGCGCTGTCATGGCTTGGGCGCAGGAGCGCGCTGCAACACAAGCCGTAGGGGCCAGCTGGTGGGGACCGTTGACCTGTCTGACAACGCTCCATACATAGCTTTTATGACTACATTTGACCCGAAGCCTTCGTCGTCCTCGATGATGTCTCTCTCCGACCGCGCACAGCGCGTGATGCGGAGCGTGGTGGCGCAGTACATGGAGACAGGCTCGACGGTATCTTCGCGCTTTATCTCAAAGCTCCCAGGGTTCGAACTGTCTTCGGCGTCGATCCGGTCCGTCATGCTCGATCTCGAAGAAGCCGGCTTGCTCTACGCACCGCATACCTCTGCGGGACGGATGCCAACCGAAGCAGGCTTGCGGCTGTTTGTCGAAGGACTGCTGGAGCAAAATAACCTCAGCGAAGATGACCGCTCCGATATCGAAGGCCAGTGTCAGGTTGCGGGGCGTTCGGTCGATGCCGTCCTTGCTGAGGCCTCAGGTGTGCTCAGCGGGCTGTCGTCCTGTGTCGGGCTGGTAGTCGCGCCGACGGTTGAAGAACCCATCCGCCACATCGAATTCGTCCCGCTCTCGCCCGGCCGCGCCCTTGTTGTGCTGGTGTTCGAAGGGGGGCACGTGGAAAACCGATTGCTCGAGCTACCTGTCGGCGTGGGCAGCGATGCGCTGATCCGGGCGGGGAACTTCCTTTCGGCCCGGCTGGCGGGCAAGACACTGGATCAGGCGCGTACGGCCATTTCTGCTGAGGTGAATTCCAACCGCGCCGAAATAGACCGCCTCACGGCGTCCATCGTCGAAGCCGGACTCGCTACACCGGGAAAAGACGTTAAGGACGGCGTACTGATCGTTCGCGGGCAGTCGAACCTGCTCAAGGACGTGCGTCAGCTCGAGGAGTTGCACAAGGTCCAGACGCTGTTTCAGGCGCTTGAGACCAAGGAGACCATGCTGAAGCTGCTGGAGAGTACGGACACGGCCGAGGGCGTGCAGATCTTCATTGGCGAGCAAACTGAACTTTTTGGCTTGTCGGGCTGTTCCATGATCCTTGCGCCTTATCAGAATCAGGCCAATCAGGTTGTGGGTGCCGTTGGCGTCATAGGCCCCATGCATATGAATTACGGGCGGATCATTCCAATGGTGGACTATACCGCCCAGATTGTGAGCCGTGCGCTCGGCAACGCGTCTGCCTGAAACGCCAGCGTGCCCGAGCGTCACCCCACCCTGAACCGCAGATGATCGAGGAAGACATTCGTGTCCGACCAGAAGAACGCGCCAGACATTGATCCTGAAGACATCAAGGCAGCCGAGCGCGCTGCCGGGATCGAAACGGTACCCGAAGACGAGGAACTGCCGCCCGAGACAGCTCCGGCGGAAAAGACCGCTGATGACATTATTGTCGAGCTGGAAGCGCAGTTGGCTGAAGCGAAAGCCGATCGCCTGCGCGCGGTGGCAGAAGCAGAGAACACCCGCAAGCGTGCCGAGCGCGAGATTGCGAACGTCCGCAAATACGCAGCTGAGCCGCTCGCGCGCGACTTCCTGCAGGTATCCGAGTTTATTCGCATGGCGCTGCAGAGTGTCTCCGAGGAGCAGGCTGACGCCGACCCGCTGCTCAAAAACCTGCGCGTTGGCGTCGCAATGACGGAAAAAACCCTTCTGGACGCCTTCCAACGCAACAACGTCAGCCAGATCACGGCTAAGCCCGGTGATGCCTACGACCATCAGGCGCATGAAGCAATTTCGCGGGTCGATGCGCCTGAAGGGATCGAGCCTGGGCAGATCGTACAGATGATCGGTGCGGGCTATCGTCTGCATGATCGGCTGATCAAGCCAGCTACTGTCGTCGTTGCACAGGCGCCGACCCCCGCAGCTGAACCGGAGCCGGAGAGTTCGAGCGAGGCTGGGGAAGACGGCGAGTAACCCGCTAGACACCTGAATTTAGAGCCGGTTGGGTATGCGCATAGGGCACCGCTCCACGCGCTGAAGCCATTGCGACAGGGATTCCAGTCCCTATATCTCCATCTGAAACCGAAGCGGCGTAATCCGCTTCGCCACTGTTCAACGTTCTCGCTTTATCGCCGACCATGGCGCGTAGCAGAACGCCTGGAGGGGGCCGGAAACCGGGGCTTCACATGAAGACTGGTTCGAGCGTCCGCTGAAGAAAGGAAAGTAGAAGAATGAGCAAAGTCATTGGTATTGACTTGGGTACAACGAACTCCTGTGTGAGCGTCATGGAAGGCTCTAACACCAAGGTGATCGAAAACGCTGAGGGCGCGCGTACCACGCCTTCGATGGTGGCCTTTACCGACGGCGGCGAACGCCTCGTAGGCCAGTCGGCAAAGCGTCAGGCGGTCACGAACCCCGCCCGCACGCTTTATGCCATCAAGCGCCTGATTGGGCGCCGGTTTGACGATGCACAGACCGCCAAGCACGCTGAAATGGCGCCTTTCAAAGTCGTAAAGGCTGACAACGGCGATGCATGGGTTGAGGTTGACGGGGAAAAGTATTCTCCAAGTCAGGTCTCGGCCTTCATCCTCGGCAAAATGAAAGAAACAGCTGAGTCCTACCTGGGCGAAAGCGTCACTGAAGCGGTTATCACGGTTCCTGCTTACTTCAACGATGCACAGCGTCAGGCGACCAAAGACGCCGGCAAGATTGCGGGTCTGGAAGTCAAGCGGATCATCAACGAGCCGACCGCGGCTGCCATGGCTTATGGCCTGGAGAAGAAGGGCGAGGGCACGATTGTTGTCTACGACCTTGGCGGCGGTACCTTTGACGTATCCGTGCTCGAAGTCGGCGACGGCGTGATCGAGGTAAAGGCAACCAACGGCGACACCTTCCTCGGCGGTGAAGACTTTGACGTTCGGATCATGGATTACCTCGCGGACGAGTTCCAAAAGGAAAACGGCATCGACCTGCGCAAGCAGACCGACGCGCTCCAGCGGCTGAAGGAAGCGGCGGAGAAAGCGAAGATCGAGCTTTCTTCCTCCATGGAAACGGAAGTGAACCTGCCATTCATCACCGCAGACGCGACTGGTCCTAAGCACCTGATGCTGAAGATTTCCCGCGCCAAGCTTGAAGCGCTGGTTGATGACCTGCTGCAGCGGACCATGGATCCGGTGAAGAACGCGCTGAAGGACGCTGGTCTGGCGGCTGGCGACATCGACGAGATCGTCATGGTCGGCGGCATGACCCGCATGCCTAAGGTGAAGGAACTGGTTAAAGGCTTCTTTGGCAAGGAGCCGAACCAAGGTGTGAACCCGGATGAAGTGGTGGCTATTGGTGCTGCCGTTCAGGGCGGTATCTTCCAGGGCGACGTGAAAGACGTTCTGCTGCTCGACGTTACCCCGCTTTCGCTGGGGATCGAGACGCTGGGCGGTCAGATGACCCGCCTGATCGACCGCAACACGACCATCCCGACCTCCAAGGGACAGACCTTCTCCACGGCTGCAGACAACCAGTCGGCTGTGACCATCCGCGTGTTCCAGGGCGAGCGCCCGATCGCAGCGGATAACAAGATGCTGGGTCAGTTCAACCTCGAAGGCATTCCACCTGCACCGCGCGGCGTGCCGCAGATCGAAGTCACCTTCGACATCGACGCCAACGGCATCGTATCTGTTCAGGCCAAGGACAAAGGCACGGGACGTGAGCAGAAGATCACGATTCAGGCGTCGGGCGGTCTGAGCGACGAGGACATCGATCGCATGGTCAAGGACGCGGAAGCGAACGCGGCAGACGACCAGAAGCGCAAGGACTTGATCGAGGCGCGCAACTCTGCGGACAGCTTGGCCTATCAGGCTGAGAAGACGATCAAGGACAACGCGGACAAGATCGACGACGCGGCTCAAGCGGATATTCAGGAAAAGGCTGATGCGCTCAAGGTCGCGTCTGCGACTGAAGATCTGGACGACATCCGTGCTAAGACTGAAGCCCTGTCCGAAGCCATGATGGCGGTTGGCTCGGCAATCTACGGTGACCCGAATGCAGCCGAAGGCGGCGCTGGCTTCAATCCTGAAGACATGGCCGGCGGCGCAGATATGGGTGACGACGACGTGGTTGACGCTGACTTCGAAGAAGTCAACGAAGACGACAAGTAAGCAACTGCTACCGCTGAACCCCGCACCGCACAAAGCGGGTGCGGGGTGCAGCGCCGGAGCGCCGTGTCATGTCTAAACGCGATTTTTACGACATTCTGGGGGTATCCAAGTCCGCGACGGACAAGGAGCTGAAGTCGGCTTTCCGTAAGTTGGCCATGCAGCATCACCCAGACCGCAACCCCGGTGACGAGGCAGCAGAGCAGGCGTTCAAGGAAGTCAATGAGGCTTACGACGCGCTCAAAGACCCCCAGAAGCGCGCGGCTTACGATCAATTCGGCCACGCCGCTTTCGAACAAGGTGGCGGCGGAAATCCCTTTGGGGGTGGCGCAGGCGCGGCAGGGTTCGACGGCTTTGGCGATATTTTCGAAGAAATGTTCGGTTCGGCCTTTGGTGGCCGACGCGGCGGTGGGCGCAGTCAGCCCGGCCGAGGCTCCGACCTGCAATACAACATGTCGATCACGCTGGACGAAGCCTATGAGGGCAAAACCGCGCAGATCAAAGTACCCTCAGCCGAATCCTGCACCACCTGTTCAGGCTCCGGCGCCAAGCCCGGCACGTCTCCCACCACCTGCGGCACGTGCGGCGGCCGAGGGCGCGTGCGCACTCAGAACGGCATCTTCGCCATGGAGCGCGGCTGTCCCAGCTGTAACGGTCAGGGACAGGTCATTAGCGATCCATGTCGCTCCTGTAACGGTGCGGGAAAAGTGGCCAAGGACAAGCAACTGTCCGTCAACATCCCTGCTGGCGTCGAAGACGGTACGCGCATTCGCCTGTCCGGCGAGGGCGAGTTGGGACAGCGCGGTGGGCCGTCGGGTGATCTCTATATTTTCCTGAACATCAAGGACCACGACCTGTTCGAGCGCGACGCCCAGCATCTGTTTGTCTCCATGCCCGTGAGCATGAGCACAGCCGCTCTTGGCGGGGAAATCGAGGTGCCGAGCATCGACGGCACGCGCGTGCGGGTGAAGATCCCCTCTGGCGCGCAATCGGGTCAGCAACTGCGGTTGCGGGGCAAGGGAATGTCGATCTACCGCCGCCAAGATCGCGGCGACCTCTATGTTCGTGTTGAGGTCGAGACCCCGACTAACCTGACCAAGCGGCAAAAGGAACTGCTCGAAGAGTTCGAGAAAGAGGGCAACGCCCATTCTCCGCTGGCGGCAAAGTTCCTGAACAAAGTTAAGGGCTTCTTCAACGCCGAATAAGTGCTCGGTACAAATGCCGCTTTGCTTGTGATATGCCACCCCGAAACACTTATGACGGGAAGGCAGACTTATATGTTCACCGAGCTCTACACAAAGCAACTGGCCGGCTACGCGAGCTACCACACGGATGCGCGCAACGAGGCGACGCACTTCGTGGGCATTCCGCTGATCGTGATCGGCATTCTGTTCGTTGCCTCTTGGCCCAAACTGCTTGGCCTGCCGCTTTCAGTTTACTTGTTTGTCGGGTTCGCCGTGCTTTGGATGTCGATGGATCTGTTGATCGGCGGCCTTGTGGTTCTGCTGTCGCTACCATTCTTGTGGCTCGGGATCACGTGGTACGATCCGACACTCTCAGTATTCTGGAAAATCGTGATTGCGGTTGGTCTGCAAATCGTTGGCTGGGGCTTTCAGTTGGTCGGTCATGCCTATGAAGGCCGTCGTCCTGCGCTGGTCGACAATCTGTTTCAAGGCCTGCTCGGGCCGACGTTCCTGGTCTATGAAGTGGTTCACCGGTTCGGGCTGAAGCAGAAGCTCAAGGCAGACGTGGATGCAGAACTGGCGCGCTTGACCCAGTAACAGCAGAGACCTTCCAGACGCTATGATCCGACGTCTTCTTCCTTGGGTAGTCATCGCCGCCCTCGCGGCTGTTGTCTTTTTCGTTGGGAGCCTGTTTTGGCAGGCTTGGAATTTGCCCGAGACGCAAAGCGCCCGGGTGACTGAAACAGTCGATGCGCCGGCTGAGGCGGTTTGGCTCGTCTTGAATACTGCAGGCGTGCTCAAGGAGCGCTTCGACGAGGTTGAGTTCGAAGACGTGGTTGAGGACGATCAGGGGTTGGTTCAGTGGACCTCTCGGCACGAGGATCGCAACTACTACACACGCTTTGTCCGAACCCGCGCGTTGCAACCTGCTGATGGGGGGGCGTGGGTCTATGAGTATACCATCACACCAGAGGACGTTCCCGTCCTGACAACGCGCACGGTAGAGATTGCGAGCCAACCCGGCGGGCAGGTTGAGGTCTCTGTGACCGATGCGCTGGTCATCGAAGACAGGACATTGCGCATGTGGATGGGGGTTCTCGGCATGGACAGTGGCGTGAAGAATGAGATGAAGGCGATCACCTCGCTCGTTGACTCCGCCAAGGCTGCACTCTGACCCGTTCGATCCCGCACAACGAAAAAAGGCCCCAGCAAAGGGGCCTTTTTTGTGTCTTTCTGCCGCTGGTGAAGCGGATTTAGATGATCTTCATCTCGACCAGCTTCTCTGCAATTTGCACCGCGTTCAACGCCGCGCCCTTACGCAGATTGTCGGAGACGCACCAGAAGGCAAGGCCGTTTTCCGTGGTGACGTCTTCGCGGATGCGGGAGACGTAAACCGCGTCTTCGCCCGCCGCTTCCTTGGGCGTGACGTAGCCTTCGTCTTGCCGGTAGTCGACAACGATGCAGCCTTCCTGGTTAGAGAACGCTTCGCGAGCTTCTTCTGTGCTCATCGGACGCTCGAACTCAACGTTTGCTGAGACTGCGTGAGAAATGAACACCGGCACGCGGACACAGGTGGCGGCGAGTTTGATTTTCGGGTCGAGGATCTTCTTGGTCTCAACCGTCATCTTCCACTCTTCCTTGGTCGACCCGTCGTCCATGAAGCTGTCGATGTGGGGGATGCAGTTGAAGGCGATTTCCTTGGTCAACTGCTCGGGTAGAACGGGTTCATTGACGTAGACGCCCCGGGTCTGACGGAACAGCTCGTCCATCGCCTCTTTGCCTGCGCCGGAAACCGACTGGTAGGTCGAGCACACCACTCGCGTGATCGTCGCCCGATCGTGCAGTGGCTTGAGCGCGACCATCAACTGGATGGTCGAACAGTTTGGGTTGGCGATGATGTTCTTTCGGTTCGCCTGCTTGGCCCAGGGCTCCAGCGCGTGCGCGTTCACTTCCGGAACGATCAGCGGGCAGTCGGGGTCCATCCGAAAGTGCGAAGTGTTGTCGATGACGATGCACCCAGCTGCAGCAGCTTTGGGCGCATACTCCGCCGAGACTTTGCCGCCGGGGGAGAACAGCGCAACATCGACGCTGCTGAAGTCAAACGTGGCTAGGTCTTCGATCTTCAGAATGCGATCTTCGCCAAAGCTGACTTCTTGACCCGCCGAGCGGCTGGACGCGACGGCGTGCACCTTGTCGATCGGGAACTGGCGTTCGTCGAGGATGGAAAGGATCTCGCGACCCACGTTGCCGGACGCGCCGACAACAGCAACGGTGTAACCCATGAGACTTTGTTTCCTCGGTTAACCAGAAATGGACTTGGAAAGCTCAGCCAGAACGGCGTCACCCATGCCGGTACAGGACGTGAGCGTGGAGCCTTCGGACATGATGTCGCCAGTGCGAATGCCGGAGCCGAGCACGCGATCAACGGCAGCTTCGAGCAGGTCTGCGTCCTCGCCCTTGTCCAGCGAGTAGCGCAGCGCCATCGCGAAGGAGAGGATACAGGCCAACGGGTTGGCCTTGTTCTGCCCGGCAATGTCCGGAGCGGAGCCGTGCACAGGCTCGTAAAGCGCGTGCGACTTCCCCGTGGCTTCGTCTTTCGCGCCCAGCGATGCAGAGGGCAGCATCCCCAGCGAACCGGTGAGCATGGCGGCAACGTCAGACAGCATATCGCCGAACAGGTTGTCCGTGACGATGACGTCGAATTGCTTCGGCGCGCGGACAAGCTGCATGCCGCAGTTGTCGGCGAGGATGTGATCGAGCTCGACATCTGCAAACTCGTTGTCACGCACCCACTGCACTTCCTCCTTCCAGAGGATGCCGGATTCCATGACGTTGTTCTTTTCTGAGGAGTGCACCCGGTTGCCCCGCTTGCGAGCCAGATCGAAGGCGACGCGGGCCACGCGGCGGATTTCGTAGGTGTCGTAGACCTGTGTGTTGATACCGCGACGCTCTCCGTTGGGCAGATCGCTGATCCCGCGCGGCTCGCCAAAGTAAACGCCACCGGTCAGCTCGCGCACGATCATGATATCCAGCCCGGACACCAGTTCCTTTTTCAGCGAAGAAGCCTCGGCCAGTGCATCAAAGCAGATCGCCGGGCGCAGATTGGCAAACAGCTCCAGATCCTTGCGCAGGCGCAGCAGACCGCGTTCCGGGCGCAGGGAGAAGTCGAGCGTATCGTACTGCGGACCGCCCACAGCACCGAACAGCACACAGTCGGCCGCGAAGGCCTTCTCCATGATCGCGTCGTTGATTGGCGCGCCATAGGCGTCGTATGCAGCACCGCCGACTTTGTCTTCGGTAATGGTCACGTCCAGACCTCGGTTTTCGCCGAACCAGTCGATGGTGCGACGGACCTGTGTCATCACTTCCTGACCGATGCCGTCACCGGGAAGAACGAGGATGTTGTGAGCCATGGTGCAAGTCCTTACGTGCAATCAGATTTCCTGCCTTTTGGTGTATTGCGCTGGGGGGTGACTGTCCACGGGTGCAGCCTTGCCCCAGAGGCTGGACTGTGGCGTCTCACACGCAAGCCGGTGGAACACCTCAATTGTGATAATCGCGCATAACCCGCTAATCGTGCTGGATTATGCGTCGCAGGTTTGGCAAAATGGCGCATCTTTAGGACACAAAAGTCGCGAGGAGTACGCGCGTGGTGACGGGTAAGGTTTTGGGGGGCTGGTTGCTTGCAGTCTTTACCCTCCTGCTTATGACGAGCGGGAATGCTGCAGCGCAGACCGCGTCGGCTGATGCCTCGCTTGCTCGCGGGTTTGCGGGCTCAGAAGACACGTCGGCTGTGCTGGCCCGAGACGTCGCCTTTTCTCTGCAGGTCGTGCACTCGGTCAAGTTCCCCCTTACGGCCACGCGCTGCTACTACCAATTCTTTGTCGATGCCAAGGGATCCAACGCGCTGACCGACGTGCGTTTTGACATCGAGTTGGCCCGTGAAGGGCGGATCGTTGGAACGACAGCAGCGGTGGTCAGCGATCTCGACGGTAATGTCCTGTCCAAGCGCATCCGCGAATTTGCCTTTGACGGCCCGTGCGCGCTGGACGGTATCCGCATCGTCGGAGCTACGGGCGGTTTCATGCCGCTGGGGGCGTCCTTCACTCAGACGGTTGACCTGATTGAGCGTGAGGCCGTTAGCGTCGCGGACTTCGAACGGCTTACCGTCGCGGTGGGTGACACGGACCGCCTGCCCGGGGCGCCTGAACCGATCGAGGAAGCCCCGGCCGTTTCGTCTGACCTCGAACAAGCTTGTGTCCGGCAGGGGTCCAACCTGCGTTCCGGCCCGGGAACTGAGTTTGGCGTTGTGACCGTCTTGCAGCCCGGCACGCTGGCACTGATCGAGAAACGGACGGGCGATGGCACTTGGGTCCGCATCCGGACTCAGTTCAGTCGGCAGGGCTGGGTTTATTACACGCTGCTCGGGCCTTGCCCCGAACGCTCCAATTAATGATGGTATGGGAAAGCGAATAATGAAAAGGTTGCTGAGTATCACCGTGGCGTCCACGGCTCTGTTGGCCCTTGCGGCCTGTGGCGGGGGCGATCAGCGCCTGTGCAACGAGGCGAACTGGTACCAAACCGGCGTGCATCATGCGCAGCAAGGCTACGAAAACCGCCTAGAGCGCTTGCAAGGCATCTGTGCCGAGATCGGCATTACGCCTAACGCGTCAGAGTACAACCGGGGCTATCAGGTGGGACCGACGTTGCCGCGCCTGCAGTTCTAAGGAGATGACATCATGCGCCTTCGCTTACCGGGCTTTGTGCTCGCCGCGCTTGCGGCCCTGACGCTGTGCAGCCCCGCCAGCGCGCAACTCTACATGAGTGGCGCTGGTGG
>CBFHUI010000055.1:0-18447 GCA_965658725.1 Alphaproteobacteria bacterium
CGTAGGCCTCAGCGAGGCCTTCGCCCAGACCACTCGAAGCACCGGTAATGACAATGACGCGGGGGTCTTTCATGGCAATGATCCTGAATATCGGCTGGAAATGAGGGCTAAGCCCTACCCTTTGCGAGCAAGCAGGGGTATAGACGCGAAATGACGGCAGACCTCCCACCTTTGCAATCCATGACCGGCTTCGCAGCCGTTGATGGCAGCCACGGCGAGGCGACCTGGACGTGGTCGCTTAAGTCGGTGAATGGAAAATCCCTGGACGTGCGCTTTCGCATGCCCGGACGGATGGACGGATTGGAAGCGGGGCTCAAGAAAGCGCTGCAAAGCGTGGTGGCGCGCGGCTCCGTGTCGGCAGGCCTGCAACTCGACTTGCCCGGTACACGGCAGGAGGTCGCAGTCAATGAAGACTCCTTAGACCGCCTTGCCCGCGTTGCCCGGCGGCGTGACGGCGCTGCACCCGCGACTGCATCCCTGCTTGGGCTGCCGGGCGTGCTGGAAACCCGGACGTCGAGCCTGTCTGAGGAAGAACAGGCCGCGCTGAACGACGCCGTTGTCCATTCCTTCACCGAAGCGGCACACGCGCTACAGGCCGCCCGACGCGCCGAGGGCGCGCAGTTGTTGGCGGTGCTCTGGGGCCTGATCGACCAAATCGAAGGCTTTACCAGCGAGGCCGAGCCGCTCGCGGGCGCGGTCAGCGCGGCGATGGCCGAGCGATTGGCGTCAGTTGCGGCTGATCTGGTCAAAAAGTCCGGCACCACCGTCTCCGAAGACCGCCTCGCACAGGAAGCCGCCATCCTCGCCACCAAGGCCGATGTACGTGAAGAACTCGACCGCCTGCGCGCGCATGTTCAGAGCGCGCGCGACCTTCTGGCCTCGGGCGAGCCGGTGGGGCGCAAGCTGGACTTCCTCGCGCAGGAGTTCATGCGCGAAGCCAACACCCTGTGTTCCAAAGCCGGATCCATGGAGCTGACCAACATTGGTCTTGCCCTGAAATCCGCTGTTGATCAGTTCAAGGAGCAAGTGGCCAATGTCGAATAGTGACCTGTCCCGCCGCGGCCTGATGCTCGTGCTGTCTTCGCCCTCGGGCGCGGGCAAAACCACGATTTCGCGCCAGCTGCTCGAAGGCGACGATAACCTCGAGCTTTCGGTATCCGCGACCACCCGCCCGCCGCGTGAAGGCGAGCAGGATGGCGTGCACTACCACTTTATCAACGATGATCGCTTTCAGGACTTGATCGCCAATGACGGCCTGCTCGAATGGGCGACGGTGTTCAAGAACTCCTACGGCACCCCTCGCGCGACAATTGAAACTGCGCTGGCGGATGGTCGAGACGTACTGTTCGACATCGACTGGCAAGGGACGCAGCAGCTGCGGCAGAAGATGCCGCAAGACTTGGTGAGCGTTTTTGTCTTGCCGCCCTCGCTGGCAGCGCTGGAATCCCGGCTGAAAACCCGTCAGACCATGACTGGGGAGACCGACGATCAAGTCGCCTATCGCCTGTCCAAAGCGCCGGGCGAGGTCTCACACTGGGCCGAGTACGACTTCATCATCGTGAATTCCGATATCGAAGAGAGCGTCCGTCAGGTTCGCGCGATCTTGGCAGCGGAGCGGCTGCGGCGGGAGCGGTGGCAGGGTCTGGACCGGATCGTCTCAGACATTCGCTCCATCGAGAGCTAGGGCCATAGCCCGGAAAGCGTCGGGCTCCAGTTCTTCCGCCCGCGCCGTTGGCTTCAGACCCAGCGCCTCCAGAAATCCCTCTGCTTCAGGCACGACAGACTTCAGCGACTGACGCAACATTTTGCGGCGCTGGCCAAAGGCTGCGGCCGTTACGCGCTCGATCTGGTGGAACAGCGACAGCGGGCCGGGCGAGTCTGCCCGGCCGTCGAGGCGGACGATGGCAGACGTGACCTTGGGCGGTGGGGTAAAGGCTTGCGCGGGAACATCGAACTGCCGCTCTGCCGCCGCAACCGTCAGCGCGGTCAGCACGGCAAGCCGGCCATAAGCCTTGTCTCCGGGCCGCGCCACGATGCGGTCCACCACCTCCCGCTGGAACATGAGCGTGAGAGAGCGATAAGCCCCCGGCTCCGCCCACATATCCCGCAACCAGCGGACCAGCAGAGGCGTTGCGACGTTGTAAGGCAGGTTGGCGACGACCGCGCGGGGGGCCTGAGTTTCTACCAGCAGGTCCATGTCCAACGCGTCGCCGAAGTGCACGCGAAAGCCTCGCTCCTGCCCCTCTTCGGTCTGGCTGAGCGCGTCCATGATCGCCTGCGTACGCTGGTCTTTCTCGACGGCCAGCACGCGCTCGGCGCGGGACTGCAGCAGGGCGCGGGTCAGGCCGCCCGGTCCGGGACCAACTTCAATGACGGTGCAACCGTCCAGCGGCTCAGCAGATCGCGCAATGCGTGCGGTCAGGTTCAGATCCAGCAGGAAGTTCTGCCCCAAAGCCTTGGTTGGAGAGAGTTTGTTTGCCTCCAGCACGGCACGCAGCGGCGGCAATTCGTCGATCTTCATCAGATCGCCCTAAAAGCGGTAATCGATGTAGGCATCGCGGCGCAGGTCGGCGTCGTAGCGGCGGGCAAGGGTCTGCACGCGCTCATTCTTCAGCCGCTCACGCACGTTTTCCGCCGTCAGCGGGTCCACCTCAACGCGCTTGCCGCAGACCATGAACACCGAACCCCCGCCGTCGGTCGGCAGCGGCGGGCTGACTTCGCCCACGTCCAGCTCCGACAACGTGACGGATATGATGGGCGGCAAGGTCGAAAGGTCGATCTCACCGAGATTGCCCGACCCCTCCTCCCCGTATTGGGCCATAGCCGCGTCGAACTGCCGACAACCGCGCACCTGCTCCGAAACCGACGTCAGCAGGGCCAAGCGCTGCTGCGCGATGGGGGTGCTCAGGTCCTCAGGCAGATTGAGATAGAGCTGCCGCAGCGCTGCGATGGTCCGTGAGGACGCAGCCCCGATGGGTCGACGGGCGAGAATGCCCATGATGTAGAGGCCTTCGTCAGTCTGGATCGGCTGCTGTGTGATGCTGCCGGGCCGCAGGTTGGCGAGACCGGCTTCGAGCTGCGGGTCCAGCGAGCCCTCCGGCACCCACCCTCGCGCACCGCCGACACCAGCGGTCGGGGCGTAGGAAAACTGCTGCGCCAGCTTGCCAAAGTCCGAGCCCTGCTGCAGCTGCTCGATGATCTGCAGGGCCTGTTGACGGACTGCGCTGGCCGAAGACTGGCGGTTGAAGGGCAGGAAGATTTCGACCAACTGCCGCTCGGACCGGCCGCGCAAGGCGTTGATCCGGTTTACTTCGGCCATCAGCTCTTTATCCGAGATTTCGACGTCGGAAATGATCTGCCGCTGGGTGATGGCGTTCAGGGCGATCTGCGCGCGGATTTGCTCCCGCATCACATCAGCCGGGACGCCTGATTGACGGATCAGCGCCTCAAAGCCCTCGCGGTCCATTTTGTTCTGCGCAGCGATGCTGTCGAAGGCGTCAAAGACGAAGGTGTCTTTGATATCGATGCCCAGCCGGTCAGACTCCTGCAGCCGGATTTTGTCGGAAACCAGCTTATCCAGCACTTGCGGGGCCAGCGACAGTCGGCGTTCCCGCGTGTTCTCCACCTCCGCGACCATGATGGCGAGGTTGATGCGGTAGGCCAGGTCCACGTCCGTAATGATGTCATCATTGACCACCGCGAGCACGCGCACAGAGGATTGCTGCGCCAGCGCGTTCGCGCCGCCAAGGACAGTCATCAGGCCGCCCAACAGGGCAGCAAACCAGTTCTTGAGCATGGTGTCAGTCAGACCCTTGGCTGAGACGGTTTCGAGTTCACTAAGCACTTATAATGCAGATATGCGGCAAGAATCGAGCCTTGCCGCCGCAGTTTTGCTCAGGAAGCCGCCGGTTCGGAGCGACCCAGACCGTCGTAGAGCGCGAGCGTGGCTTCGAGCCACTTCTGAACCGGCTCCCCACCCAGCGCGGCGAGGTCAAAAGTCGAGGTTGTTCGCACCCATTGGAAGGCACCAAAGACGATGTAGTCCGCGTAAGACGGCACGGGACCACCCATCCAGGGCTGAGCTTCGAGGGTCTTGGCGAGCGGCATCAGAACGCCCTTAAGCTTGCCCTGAGCCTCATCACCGCCCGCGGCAAAATCCTCCAACGACATGCCAAAGCGGCCTTCGCGGGAGGTCCGGAAGTAGGCGCGGTCCTTGTCCTGAAGCCGATTAAAGATGTCCAGGATGATCACGCGGATCACCAACGGGTGCAGGGAAAATGCCGCCCAGTTGTTAAGAAAAGCCGCATGCGCCTTTCCCTTCTCACCGCCAAACAGGCTGGGGCCTTCGGGGAAAGTTTCTTCGAGGTAGAGCGCGATTGACCAGCTGTCGGACAAGACCGTGTCGCCATGCTCGATCGTTGGAACGATCTTTCGACCACCATCACAAATCCCCGGAATATCGGTGAAGCCGATCTTGCTGCAATCCGTGCTCAGGCCCTTGTGCGCCAACGCCATGGTGGTGCGCCACGCGTGGGGGCTGAAGCGGGTGCCGTCTTGGGTGGTGATATCGTAGGTCTTGATCGTGGTCATGGATGCCCTCCTCAGGCCGTAGCGCGAATCATCTCTGACGCTTTTTCAGCGATCATTATCGTGGGAGCGTTCGTATTGCCACCAACCAATCGCGGCATCACGGAAGCGTCAACCACGCGCAAGCCCTCAATCCCCTTCACCCGCAGATCCGGCGTCAGTGGCGCGCGCGGGTCGTCGGGTGCTCCCATGGCAACAGTGCTGGTCGGATGGTAGACGGTGTCGGCTGTCGCGCGGACCCAGTCGCGGATCTCGTCCCGGCTCTGCACAGCTGGTCCGGGTGCCAGTTCCACGCCCCGGTGGCGATCAAAGGCCGGCGCGCCGAGCAACTTACGGCCCCAAGAAACCGCCGACATGAGCACGCTGAGATCGCGCTCCTCTGGGTCGCTTAGGTACTGCGGGTCGATGATCGGCTTCGCGGTAGGGTCAGCCGAGGCAAGGCGGATTTCACCAGTGGACTCGGGATAGAGGTTGCAGCAATGCACGCAGAAGCCATAGCCCCAGACCGTCGCGCGGCCGTGGTCTTCGATCCGCGCGGGCAGAAAGTGGAACTGGATATCAGGGATAGCCTTTTCCGGTGAGGATTTCACGAAACCGCCCGCTTCGGCCACGTTGGTGGCGAGTGTACCGCCCCGGCGCGAAAGCCACTGCCACGCCCAGCGCGTTGCCCGCAGGGGCATGTCGAACTCAAAGCCCAGGCCGACACCAGTTTTAGCGCGGTGCTGCACGATCACGTCGAGGTGGTCGGCCAGACCCTTGCCCACTTGCGGCGCATCGAGCACGACCTCGATACCCAACGCGCGCAGCTCCTCCGCCGGACCCACGCCCGAGAGCATCAGGAGTTGTGGGCTGTTGATCGCGCCGGCGGACAGCAGCACTTCGCGATGCGCGCGCAGCGTCTGATCGGCCAGCTCGACCCCCGTCGCGCGGCGTCCTTCAAAGGTCACGCGCCGGACTTGCTGAGCGGTCAAGATCGTGAGGTTCGGCCGGGCCTGCACCGCATCACTGAGGAAAGAGCGCGCGGCGGATTTGCGCAGGCCCCGCCGCGTTGTGGTCTGATACAGGCCGATGGCCTCGGCATCCTCGCCCCGATTAAAGTCATCTGTCAGCGGCACCTGCGCCTGCGCGCCAGCCTGCAGAAAGGCTTGGCTCAAGGGGTTCGGGTCGGGAATGTCAGAGACACTCAGCGGCCCACCGACGCCGTGAAGGTCGTCGCTGCCGCGAGCGTTGTCCTCCGCCTTGATGAAATACGGCAGCACGGATTCATAGTCCCACCCCACCGCACCCATGGCGGCCCAGCCGTCATAGTCCGCCCGCATCCCACGCGCATAGATCATCGCGTTGACGGAGGACGAGCCGCCCATGACTTTGCCACGCGGCCAATAGAGCGAACGGTCATTGAGATAGGTTTGCGGGGCCGTGTCGTAGCCCCATTGCAGGTTCGAGAACTTGCCCAGCACAGCCAGACCAAAGGGCAGGTGAATCGCAGGATTCCGGTCCTTGCCGCCGGCTTCGATCAGGCAGACCCGGCTCTGCGGATCAGCAGAAAGGCGGTTGGCGAGCACGCAGCCAGCCGACCCTGCGCCCACGATGATATAGTCGAAATCCATGCTTCAACCCCTGCGTTGAACCTGATGCTTTTCTGCTTTAGCACGGCTTATGTGCAGGTGCATGTCTTGCGATTTTCTGCAAACAGTCTTTATTGAGTACCAAACCAGTCTTCTTAATGACCTGACCCCTTCATGCCTCGCTTAGACGTTTCCAACATTGCGACCGGATACAGCCCCGATCACCCCGTCCTCAACGGCCTATCGTTGAGCGTCGAGGACGGTGGCCGCTTGGCGCTGGTTGGGGCGAGCGGGAGCGGGAAAACCACGCTGTTCCGCGCAGTAGCAGGCTTCATGGACCTCATCGAAGGCCGCATCAGCGTCGGCGGGCAGGAAGTCTCCCGCCCCGGTCTGACAATCAGCCCGGAGCGGCGCGGGGTCGGGTTGGTGTTCCAGGATCTGGCGCTATTCCCGCACATGTCGGTGGAACGCAACATTCGCTACGGCTTGAAGGACGTTTCAGGCCGCGAAGCAGCAGATCGGGTGGATGCTTTGCTGGAGCTGACCGGCCTGCAAGACTATCGCCGCGCCCGGCCAGGGGAGCTTTCTGGCGGGCAACAGCAGCGCGTTGCGCTGGCGCGTGCCATGGCGCCGAAGCCGGGTGTGCTGCTGCTCGATGAACCGTTTTCGAGCCTTGATCTCGAAACCCGCCTGCGCCTGCTGCAATCCGTGACAGACATCCTCGACGCCGAACGGATGACCGCGCTGCTGGTCACCCACGATCAGGGGGAGGCTTTTGCCTTTGCCGATGAAGTGGCGGTGATCGGGAACGGGTCGGTCGAGCAATCCGGCGCGCCCGAAAGCCTCTATGCCACCCCAGCATCGCGCGAAGTCGCGCGGTTTATCGGGGAGGGTTCCTTCCTCCGCGCCAGCTTTGCGCCCGGTCAGATGACGGTCGAGACCCCCTTTGGCGACGTCATGCCTCGCTGGGTTGAAGCCCCGCCGGGCGGACAGGAAGAAATCGATATTCTGATCCGCCCCGAAGACCTCTCGCTCGCACTTCAAGGCGATGAAGGCACCCACGTTCGCGTACTCAGCCACCGCTACATGGGGTCATTTGTCGATCTCATGGTCGCGCTGGATGATGGCCAGCAGTTGCACTGGCACTCCCCCGTTATGACCGCGCCCAGCGCCGGCGCGGATGTGCGCGTGACGCTCAAGGGCGGGCTGTACCCGGTCTTTCGCCGCTAGGCCTGCCAGCGCTCAGGCGTCTGCCCCCTTGGGCACACCAACAACCACACCGGTCTGAATATGCCCTTCATCGTGGGCTTTGCGCGCGAAGACTTCGCGGACCATGGGCGCGAAAAAGGCGAGGTCTTTCATCGGGTAGTCCGGGTCAAAGCTTGACTGATCCCAGCGCTCGCAGAAATCCACACACGATTGATAGTAAGGGTTATCGGCAAAGGCTTGCCGCTTCTCCGGATCCCAGCCGTAGTGCTCAGCGTAGTAAACCATCTGGAAAATACCGTGATGCTCCACGGTCCAAGCGACTTCATCGCGCACAAAGGGCCGAATGATCTCCGCCGCCATCTTGTCGTGGTTCTGCGGCGCCAGTCCGTCGCCGATATCGTGCAGCAACGCTGCGACGATCCAATCGATGTCCGCTCCATCATTGAGCGCACGGGTCGCCGACTGCAGACCGTGCTCGAGGCGGTTGATCTTGTACCCGGCCAGCGTCTCGTTCCCCTGGCGCTCCAGCTCCCGAAGTACCCGTTCGCCGGTTTGGTTGACAAAGGGCTGTTCGAGCGCGTGCAGGGCAAGATAATCCTCTCGCGTGCCGTGCTTCATCTCGGTAAAGGAGACTTCAAAACCTTCTGGTACACTTTCACTCATGGCCCGACCTCTGATCATTTGCTAGAGGCCGGGGTACCATTGTTCGCAGGCTGAGGTCATGTCCGAAAACGTCAAATCTTCCCCGTCAGCATCCGACTTGATCCAGTGCTACACCCGGTTGGGCTTCACCTCATTCGGTGGGCCGGTCGCGCACATTGGCTACTACCGCCGCGCCTTTATCGAGCAGACCGGCTGGATGGACGACGAAGCCTTTGCTGAGCGTCTCGCCCTGTGCCAAGCGCTGCCCGGACCGACGAGCAGCCAGATGGCCTTTGCTTGCGCGTGGAAGATGTCGGGGAGCCTGGGCTTCGCCTTTCTCTGCTTGAGCCTTTTTCTGGTGCCCTCGATGGCAATCCTGCTGGTGCTGGGCCTGTTTTTCGTGGCCGCAGCGGGGGGCAGCCTCGGTGAAGGGTTGCTGCAATCCTTCATGGGCCACCTCGCGGATTGGATGACGCCGCTGGTGGTCGCCGTCATCAGTTACGCCACCGTGGGCATGTTCCGCTCGTTATCAACGGGTCGGACCCGGCGGCTGACAACCATCCTTGCCTTCCTGATCGTGCTGGCTCTCCCACTGTGGGATCTGGGGTCTTTTGCCGTGTTTGCGCAGCTTGCGCCCATCGTGTTCGGGGCGCTCATGGGGCTGGCCTTTCTGCGTGGAAGCGTCACGCCGGCTGACGCGAGCACAGGTGAAGGCGCGAGCGAAGGAGCGGGCGGTCGCGGTCTGGTGCTGGTCGGGCTGATCGGTTTCTTCGCTCTGCTCGCAGCCGCGCTGGCGATCATCTTGCTCGATCTCGGCTCGACGCAAGTTCAACTGCTCGCCGGGTTCTATGAGGCAGGTTCGCTGGTCTTTGGTGGCGGTCACGTGGTGCTCCCGCTGCTCAACGACGTGCTGGTGGAGCCTGATCTGGTTGCCGAAAGTGCATTCCGCACAGGCTACGGCTTTGCCCAAGCCATCCCCGGCCCGGTCTTCGCCGTTGCTGCCTTCCTCGGCGGTCAGTTTGGCGGCGTGACGGGCGTCGTTCTGGGCGTGCTTGGTACGCTGGCGATTTTCCTGCCCGGCGTGCTGCTGGTGATGGCGGTCATGCCGCTGTCGGCGAGCTTCTCCCGCAATCGCGCGTACAAGGCCGCGCTGGCAGGGGTTAACGCCGCCGTCGTCGGCCTGCTCGGCGCAACCGCGCTCACGCTCTTTACTCAGCTGTTCACGCCGGGGACGCTAGTGCAGCAGTCCACGGACACGACAGCCCACATCGCTGCAGCCCTGCTGGGGCTGTTTTTCCTGTGGGTCTTGCGGTTGCCGCCGCTGGTGCTGATCGGGTTGACGCTGGTCGCCGCCCTGTTAACGACGCTCCTCTGACTCAACCTTATTCGGCTAGGCGACCTATTCGATCCTGCTAAGGTGCGCCGCACACAGTCAGTCAGCATTGAGGAGCCCGTCCCGTGGAACCGAAAACCGAATCTTTCAGCTACGAGCAGCTGCTCGCCTCCTCCCGCGGTGAACTCTTTGGCCCGACCAACGCACAGTTGCCCGCGCCGCCGATGCTGATGTTCGATCGCATCGTCAAGATCTCCAACGAAGGCGGGGAATTCGGCAAGGGCGAGATCATTGCCGAGCTGGATATCCGCGATGACCTCTGGTTCTTCGACTGCCACTTCATTGGCGACCCGGTGATGCCGGGTTGCTTGGGTCTGGACGCCATGTGGCAGCTGATCGGCTTTTTCCTCGGCTGGACCGGCGGCGAAGGCAAGGGTCGCGCGCTGGGCGCGGGCACGGTGAAGTTCACAGGACAAGTCACCAAAGACATCAAGAAAGTGACCTACACCATCCAGATGAAAAAGGTCATTCGTCGCGGCATCAACCTCGGCATCGGCAACGCCAAGCTCGAAGCCGATGGCCGCGAAATCTACACCTGTGAAGACCTGCGCGTGGGCCTCTTCACCTCGCTCTCACAGTTCTAACTCTGGTCTAAGGAACCCCGCTCATGGCTATGCGTCGCGTCGTCGTTACCGGTCTCGGTATCGTTTCAAGCATCGGTGTCGGCAAGGAAGCGGTGACGCAGTCCTTGCGCAACGCCACCTCGGGGATTGTCCTGCAACCCGATTATGTCGAGCGCGGGTTCCGCTCTCAGGTCGCGGGCACCATCAAGACCGAGCTTGAAGAGCACATCGACCGCCGCGCCTTACGCTTCATGGGTCCACCCGCAGGCTACGCTTACATGGCCATGCAGGAAGCGTTGGCAGATTCGGGCATGGAAGAAGCCGACTACGCCGAAAACGATCGCGTCGGGCTGATCATCGGTTCGGGCGGGCCGTCGATGAAGTGGCAGACTTTTGCCATGGAAACTGCCGCGGAAAAGGGCGTGAAGCGGATTGGGCCGTTTAACGTGCCAAAGGTCATGTCCTCGACCTGCTCAGCCGTGCTGTCCACGCTGTTCAAGATTCACGGTCACAACTACTCAATCACCTCCGCCTGCTCGACCTCGGCGCACTGCATCGGCCATGCGGCTGAACTGATCCAGTTCGGCAAGCAGGACGTCGTTTTCGCCGGTGGTGGAGAAGAAGAGCACTGGTCCCTGTCCATGAGTTTCGACGCCATGGGCGCGATGAGCTCCAAGTACAACGACACGCCAGAAAAAGCCTCCCGCGCCTTTGACAAGGACCGCGACGGCTTCGTCATCTCCGCTGGTGGCTCTGTACTGGTGCTGGAAGAATATGAGCGCGCCAAGGCACGCGGCGCGAAGATTTATGCCGAGATCGTGGGCTACGGCGCGACGTCCGACGGCCACGATATGGTTGCCCCGTCTGGCGAAGGCGCAATCCGCTGCATGCGGCAGGCGCTGGCCGGCTTCGACGACCGCGCGGTCAAGGCGTCTGAGGTTCAGTACATCAACGCCCACGGCACCTCGACCCCAGTGGGCGACGTGGCGGAACTGGGCGCGGTCAAGACCGTGTTCGGCGAAGGCTCGACCCCTGCCGTCGGCTCGACGAAGTCGCTCACCGGGCACGCGCTCGGCGCGGCGGGGTCGAATGAAAGCATCTACTCGCTGCTGATGATGGATGCCGGCTTCCTTGCCCGCTCCCCGAACATCGACACGCTCGATGAGGCAACAGCGGGTGTGGACATCCTCACTGATCACCGGGACATGGAAGTGCACACAGCACTGTCCAACTCCTTTGGCTTTGGCGGCACCAACGCCTCGCTGATTTTCTCTAAGGCGCTGCTCTAGGGTCTCGGCTTTCGGCCAAGTTAGTCTGCTTCAGCAGTCGCCTTCGACCGGTTGAGCCATGCACCCAGGCGGGACTCGTTGCCCGCCGCCGGGTCGCGTGGGATCAGCATAGACAACACCAGCGACCCCACCGCCATACCGGCCCCAGCGAAGAACACCAGCGCCGGGGACACCAGCCACACCAGCCCGAAAACAAAGGGAACCCCGACGGCAGCGATGTGGTTGATCGTGAAGGCCACGGCTGCCGTGCTGGCGATGTCCTCGGGGTCCGCAATCTTCTGGAAATAGGTCCGCATGGCAAAGGCCAGCTTGAAGAAGAGGTGGTCGAGGATAAACAGCGCGATGGCCAACCAAGGGGTTGTGACAAGCCCGTAGAGGATAAAGATCGGGATCAGCCCAGCGTACTCGATCACCAGCGTCCGCCCCTCCCCGAACCGCTTGATGAACCGCCCGACCAGCGGGGCAAAGGCCATGTTCAGCACTTCGTTGAGCAGCAACAGGGCGACCATGTCTTCGATGCGGATGTTGAACTTCTCGACCAGCAGCACGCCGGCAAAGACGGTAAAAATCTGCCGCCGCGCGCCCGCGATAAAGGTCAGGGCATAGTACAGCCAGTAGCGCCCGCGCAGCACGATCCCCGTGCGTTGCACGGCCCCGCGCGGCAGCGTCTTGAAACCGCCAAAGCCAATGACAGCAGAAACCATGCAAACCGCCCCGCCGATCAGGAACACCATCAGATAGCTGAAATCAAAGACCTTGAAGGCCACCCACGACCCACCAATGGCAACGATGGCGGCGATCGACGTGGTTGTGACCACCCAGCCCAGCAGCACCGGCGCCCGGTCTTTGGGGAACCACTGCAGCTGCAGGCTTTGGGCGTAGGTCTCGTAGTAGTGAAAGCCCACCGACATGATCGACATGGTGACGGCGATGCCCCAGAAGCTCGGGAAAAATCCAGTCAGCGCCGTACCGAGACCGAGCATGGCGAGGAAGAAAATCGCCAGCGTCTGCTCCCGAACCACAGCGACAAAGAACACAGCGGTAAAGGCAAGGAAGCCGGGGATCTCCCGGATCGAATGCAGAGCGCCCATCTGAAAGCCGTCAAAGCTGGCGATTTCGATGGCAAAGTTGGTGATGAGCGAAGCCCAGACCGTATACCCAACAGCCCCACCCGCCGCCATGATCATGATCAGAGCGATGGCCTGGCGCAGGGTTGGTCCGGTAAATTCCTGAGGGTCGCGAGCAATAGCTGTCACGGCGGGGTTCCTTCTACTCCCCCAATCTGCACCGCGTCTCGTTGAAGTCAAAACACTCTGGCGACATGCCTGTCCCGTTCTACGCTTCAAGATCTCCCCTTGCGCGACCCGGCCGCGAGGCGAAGCCGAGCGGCAGGGGCGCCACCAAATCCGCTGCCGAGCGTCCCCTCGACGTTCCAGAAACGCAAAAGGCCACGGTGGGTTCCGTGGCCTTTGGTAAAGAGCCGGCCCGCGCAGCGGGTCGACATGGGGCTCAAAGCGCGCTTTAGTCGGCGGCTTTTTCTTCGCCAGTCTCCTGATCCACTTCCTTCATGGAAAGCTTCACCTTGCCCCGGTCGTCAAAGCCGATGCACTTGACGTAGACCTCGTCGCCTTCGTTGATGACGTCGGTGGTCTTGGCAACGCGGCCTTCGGTCAGGTTGGAGATGTGTACCAAACCATCGCGGGAGCCGAGGAAGTTCACGAAGGCCCCGAAATCGACGCACTTCACAACCTTGCCGCGATAAATGGTGCCCACTTCCGGATCAGCGGCGATGCCCTTGATCCAGTCGATGGCCGCTGCGATGGCTTCCTGGCTGGTCGCGGAAACCTTGATGGTTCCGTCTTCCTCAATATCAACAGCCGCGCCGGTCTCTTGCGTGATTTCACGGATGACCTTGCCACCGGTACCGATGACTTCGCGGATCTTGTCCTTGTTGATCTTGATGGTTTCCATCTGCGGCGCGTGCGGGGAGAGTTCCTCGCGCGCGGTATCCAGTGACTTGGCCATCTCGCCCAGAATATGCATCCGGCCTTCCTTGGCCTGATCCAGTGCGATTTCCATGATCTCTGGAGTGATGGACGTGATCTTGATGTCCATCTGCAGAGAGGTCACGCCTTCGGACGTCCCGGCTACCTTGAAGTCCATATCGCCCAGGTGATCTTCATCGCCAAGGATGTCGGAGAGAACGGCAAAGCGCTCGCCTTCCTTGATCAGACCCATGGCGATGCCCGCACATGGCCGCTTCAGCGGCACGCCCGCGTCCATCATGGACAGCGAAGCACCACAGACCGTCGCCATGGACGAGGAACCGTTGGACTCGGTGACTTCAGAGAGCACGCGAATGGTGTAGGGGAAGTCGTCCTTCTCGGGCAGCAGCGGGCGCATGGCGCGCCAGGCAAGCTTCCCGTGACCGATTTCCCGACGCCCTGCGCCACCCATGCGGCCCGTCTCACCCACGGAGTAAGGTGGGAAGTTGTAGTGCAACATGAAGTGCGAGCGGTAGTCGCCCTCAATGTTGTCGATGATCTGCTCATCCTGCGCCGTGCCCAACGTGGTCGTGACCAGCGCCTGGGTTTCGCCGCGGGTGAACAGGGACGAGCCGTGCGTGCGTGGCAGGATGGTCGTCTCTGCGACGATCGGGCGGACCGTCTTGGTGTCGCGACCGTCGATGCGCAGGCCGGTGTCGAGGATGCCACCGCGAACGATGTCCTTCTCCAGCTCCTTGAGCGCGCCGCCGATCAGAGCGGAGTCAAACTGCTCTTCAAGCGCTTCCTTGGTCGCAGACTTGACCGCGTTAACGGCTTCAACCCGCTCCTGCTTCACCGTCTTGGTGTACGCCGCACGCAGGCCTTCAGTGGCTTGTGCAGCAACCGCAGCGGCACAGTCGGCCTTCTCCGGCGCAGGTTCTGCCATGTCGATCGGGTCTTTGGCGCAATCTTCAGCGAAGTCGATGATCATATCGATGATCGGCTTGTAGTTCTCGTGGCCAAACTTAACCGCGCCAAGCATGACTTCCTCAGACAGCTCTTCAGCCTGAGACTCAACCATCATCACGCCTTCAGCCGTCCCGGCGACCATCAGGTCGAGGTCGGTGTCAGCCATCTGTGAAATGGTTGGGTTGAGGATGTATTCGCCGTCCTTGTAGCCAATCTTCGCCGCGCCGATCGGGCCGAGGAAGGGCAGGCCGGAAATGGTCAACGCCGCAGACGCCGCCACCATGGCAAGCACGTCGCCATCGTTTTCAAGGTCGTGGCTGAGAACCGTCAGGATCACCTGCGTCTCGTTCTTGTAACCATCGACGAACAGCGGGCGGATCGGCCGGTCGATCAGACGACTGGTCAGCGTTTCCTTTTCCGTCGGACGGCCTTCGCGCTTGAAAAAGCCGCCAGGAATGCGGCCAGCTGCGGAGTATTTTTCCTGGTAGTTCACAGTCAGGGGGAAGAAGTCGATCCCCTCTTTGGGAGTCTTGGCACCAACAGCGGTCGCCAGGACCACGGTATCGCCATAGCGTGCCATCACGGCACCATCAGCCTGTCGTGCCACACGGCCCGACTCAAGGGTCAGCGTCCGGCCGCCCCACTCGATTGATTTACGAGTAATATCAAACATCGTTTGTCCTATGGCCAAGGGTTCACTTTCCCGCCCCATGCGGAAAAGCAGCCGACCCCAGGCCGTCATTTTCTTGCGTTTCAGTTCATCTGCTCTGGAACACCGGACCCACGCAGCAATGGCCCAGCGCGGAAGGGAGTGTCAGATCGCGCAGCAGCGCGAGCAATTGGTGCGTAAGTCCGACGCCGCCCGATAAACCGGGTAGCGCCCGTTTTCGGCTGCTCCAGTGCAGGGGAGGAAGTCGCACAAATTTGCGGCTGCGGAAACAAAAAACCCTGAGATGCCAAAGCACCTCAGGGTTCTGATTCCGCCTTAGTGGAATTCGGAGCCGCTTAGCGACGCAGGCCCAGACGCTGAATCAGGGACTGGTAACGCGCGTCTTCCTTGCGCTTGACGTAGTCGAGCAGGCGACGACGCTGGCCCACCATGATCAACAGACCGCGGCGAGAGTGAAAGTCGTGCTTGTGCTCTTTCATGTGTTCGGTGAGGTTCTTGATGCGCTCGGTGAGGATCGCGACCTGAACTTCAGGGGAACCGGTATCACCCGGCTTGAGGCCGAATTCTTCAACGAGCTCGGCTTTACGTTCTACCGTAATAGACATGTGTATTTCCTTGTCGGCAGCATCTTCATTTAAAGATTGAACACACGGATGGGCTGCAGCTGTCCCGCTTCAAACCGGGCAAGGGCCAGAAGTTGCCCTTGCACCGTCACGACAACCTCGTCATCGAGACCAACGTCTCCGAGCCTGCCGATTTGGGACCGGCGCACCAGTGAAACCGGATTGCCGTTACGCATGCGAACCGCCTCCGTCGGATCCAGCTCCACAGCCGGGATGCCGGCCAGCGCATGGATTGGATCTGCGAGGTATTCAAACAGGTCGCTGTCTTGCCCCAAGTCTTCGAGTTTTTCCAGAGAAACAGCCTGTGATTCCTCGAATGGCCCGGTTGCAAGACGGCGGAGGCTCGTTACATGGCCCAAAGTCCCGCATTCCTGCGCGATATCGCGGGCCAGTGATCGCACATAGAAGCCTTTCGTGGCCTCAACCTCAAAACTCGCCGCCTCTGGACTGCTTTCCAGCAGTTCGAGTCGGTAGACCGTCATCGGCCGCGCGGCGAGCTCAAACGCCTCGCCATCGCGCGCGAGGTCATAGGCCCGCTCCCCATCGACCTTGATCGCCGAAACCCGCGGCGGCACCTGCATGATGTCCCCGCGAAAAGCGTCCATGGCGGCGATAACTTGCTCCGGCGTGGGGCGCACATCCGTGGTTTCGACGACCTCGCCTTCGGAATCGTCAGAATCCGTGCGCGCGCCAAAAGTCACGGTGAAGCGGTAGGTCTTGGGACCGTCCATCACGTAGGGAACCGTCTTCGTCGCTTCCCCCAGCGCAATCGCGAGCACGCCCGTTGCCAATGGGTCGAGCGTCCCGCCATGCCCGGCCTTTTGCGCGTCGAACAGACGCCGGACCCGGTTGGTGGTCTCGGTGGACTGCAGTCCGCTGGACTTGTCGATGATGACCCAGCCATGGATGGGCTGGCCGCGTTTGCGTCGCGCCATAGTTCTGTGATTAACCACTAAGCATGAAAAAACGATTGAGCGGCGTTCCTACCGCTTCCGGGCGATCATGCCTAGATCGTAAACCGACCAGCCGCGCACCCCGTCCGCATGCCGGACGCGCGATTTGGGAACCCAAGAGGCAGCCCGACTGCCGATTTAAGGAGCACCCCTATGCCAAACGCCACACCGCTCACTGACGCCGACCGCGCTGACTTGGCCGCAGCCTCTCCGGCCTGGACCCTATCCGCAGACGCCACGGCGATCTCCCGGCAGTTCAAGGGGAAGAACTTCACCCACGCCTGGGCCTTCATGTCCGCTGTGGCGATCGAGGCGGAGAAGCTCAACCACCACCCCGAATGGTCCAACGTCTACCGCACCGTGGACATCCGTCTGACCACCCACGACACCGGCGGCCTGTCCAACCTCGACGCCGCATTGGCGGGGAAAATCGACGCACTGGCAGCGACGTTGGGCGTGGAGTAAGCCGCGTGCGTCTGGCTTGGGTGCTGGGGCTTGCGGGCCTGCTGCCGTTTCTCTTTGGCCTGTTCCTGACCCTGAACGGGGAGCAAGCGCGAACGCTGGTGCCGGGGCTGTCGCCCGACGGGCCGCGCCTAATGCTATCTTACGGGGCTGTCATCCTGTCATTCATGGGCGCCATCCACTGGGGTGCCGCGCTGGAGCGGGAGCCGGAGGCAGGCTGGCCCTACGCGCTGTCCGTCGTGCCGGCGCTCTATGGCTGGTTGATCTGGGGGCTGTCGCTGATGAGCCCCGGCGACATTGCCCTGCTCATGATCGGGCTGGCGCTGGGTTTTGCCGCGCTGCTGGTCGTGGATCTGATACGCGGCCGCGCCGGGGATTTTCCCAAGTGGTACCCACCGCTGCGCGTAGTCCTGACCCTCGGCGCAGCGGGCAGTCTGGTGGCTGCAGGGCTCTATTCGATGTGAGTGTTGACCGTGAACTGACGTTCGATGTCTTCAGGCGTCATGGTCGGCGGCACAACGGTGATTGGCACGCGCGAATGATTGATCAGGTTGCGCGCCAATGAGCTGACCAGCGGGCCAGGGTTCTCACCCTTAGCGGCCGCCAGAATAAAGACCGCAATCTCCCGACGCTCTCCGATCAGCTCAAGAATAGCGTCTGCCCGGTTGCCAAAGCGCACGAAGTTCACCGGCTCCCGCCCCGACAGGCGCACCACGTCGGCGGAGTTCCGCGCCAGCAAGTGGTTGGCCTCCTCCCGCGCTTCTTGCTCAGCCATTTCCCGCAGGCTGGCCCAGTGCATGAAGTTGTCCGGCTCGATGACACGAAGCAGGGCCACGCGGCTGCCGGTCGCTTTTGCCCGCGCGCAGGCATAGTTGAGCGCGACCGTTGATTCCTCGGAATCATCAATCACCACCAACAAAAGCGGCAGTTCGTTCCCTTCAGGCGCAAGGCTTGCGTCCGTCATATCGTCTCCATCGTCGTCGAAAAGGTCGGCGGCTACCGTCGATTTCGGAACACTCGCTCCGTAATCCAACCCGCAGCTACTGCGACTATTACGCATATCAGACCATAAAGGAAAGCATAATCCTGCGCCCCGCGCGACACCAAAGCGACAAAACCCTGCTGCCGAATCGCAAAGGATTCCTCCGCCAGCTTTATTTTCGCGACGGTTCGCAACGCGCCTTCCTGGAAAATCTCGATCTTGTAGTCCCCGACAGGCGCACTGGGCGGCAAGGGGATTTCTGCGAAGAACAGACCAGTCGGCTCCATCTTGATCGCGTTCGGCATGATGATCACAAAGCCCTCGCGGATCAACGCATCCTCCAGCGGGTCATTATCCCGACGCAGGGGGATGTCCTTGGACGACAGCTCTGCGCGGATCGACGGCACCTTGGTCGGCGCACCTTTGATGGTCTCCGCGACTTTGATGCCAAAGCGACGGACACTCTCGGTAAACCGGATTTCACGGTCTGGGCCCGTCAGTTCCAGCCGAATCGGCACATCAGGCGTTGCGGTCGAGCCGAAGACCCGGACG